>JBBQZA010000018.1:0-24834 GCA_038208175.1 Burkholderiales bacterium | reverse complement strand
CATGTGCGCTACTTCCAGCATGTCGCCGCTGCCCAGGCTGTACCAAGGGTCCATCACGCAGTCGTGACCAAAGGCAACATTGATGCCGGCCGCCAGCAGTTCGGGCACGCGCGTCATGCCGCGGCGTTTCGGGTAGCTGTCGTGGCGGCCCTGCAAGGTGATGTTGATCAGCGGATTGGCCACCACCTGCAATTGCGCCTCCGCCATCAGCGGCAGCAGTTTGCTCACATAGTAATCGTCCATGCTGTGCATGGAGGTCAGATGCGAGCCGGTCACACGGCCTTGCAGTCCGAGGCGTTGCGTCTCAAACGCCAGGGTCTCGACATGGATTGAGTGCGGGTCATCCGATTCATCGCAATGCATATCGACCATCAAGCCGCGCTCGGCCGCCAGCTCGCACAGCAGCCGGATGCTTTGAGTGCCATCGGCATAGGTGCGTTCGAAATGCGGAATGCCGCCGACGACGTCAACGCCCCGGCACAGCGCGCGCTTCAAATTCTCCAGATGCTGCATCGGTCCTTTGGGTCCGCGCAGCAAACCGTCCTGCGGAAAGGCCACCAGTTGCAAATCAAGGTACGGCGCGACGATGCGCTTGACCTCCAGCAGCGCATCGACCGCCAGCAGGCGCTCATCACAGACATCGACGTGGCTGCGGATCGCCAGCAGACCCTTGGCCAGCGCCCAATCGCAGTAGGTGAGGGCGCGCTCAATCAGCGCGTCTTGGGTCAGCAGCGGTTTGAGTTCGCCCCACAAGGCGATGCCTTCGAGCAGGGTGCCGGACTGGTTGACGCGCGGCAGCCCATAGCTCAAGGTCGCGTCCATATGAAAGTGGGCGTCGACAAACGGCGGGCTCAGCAGCAGGCCTTGCGCGTCGATGATCTGGTGTGCGGGGGCCTCCAGTCCGGCGCTGACCTCGACAATGAGTCCGTCGCGAACGGCGACCGACATGCCGGTTTGCCCATCCGGCAGCGTGGCGTTTTCTACTAACAGATCAAGCATTCAGCGTTCCCCTTGCGAGCGGGGACACCATTCTATGGGATGCACCCGGCGAGTCTCGACAGCAGATTCAAGGCCATTTCTGTGAGCCATGCAGCACACGCAACAGCTCAATGCGCTGCTTCTGCTTCCCCTTGCCCTTGACGCGGTACACCACAATGAAGGGCGTGCGACTGATGACCAGCTCGCGGGTTCCCTTCTTGCGCCCTGGTCGTCCCATTTGTGGGTGCTCGATCAACACATCTACCTGCTCCTCGATGCGGTCACCCTGGCTGATCGCGGCCAGCGGGTTGTCCTGGGCAATGTAGTCAAGCTGGGCATCACGGTCGTTGATAGCTCTTTGCAGCCACACCAACATCAAGCGGCGCTCCCTGCGCGTTTGACCAGCTCTGAGCGCTTTTGCTTCCAACTGGCCTTGGCGTCAGCGGTCGATACCCATTGGACGTCCGATGCGTCAGCTTCCCTGAGCGCCAGCTCCACCTGCTCCCGAAACCATTTGTCGTGCCCAGCGGCTTCGTGCGCTTGGCGCAGCCGCTCTGAGGCGTCAAGGCGTGACTTTCCCGCCAGCATCTCCACCTCGGAGTGGTTGGTGGCGTCCAGCAGATCGAAGCGGGCAATGTGCAGCTCGCTCTTGAGATAGGCTACGGCGCGGTCCAGACTGCGCCAAGTGCGTGCCTTGCCGCTGCGCTGCGCTCCAAGCGGGCACTCCTTCAGGCCCATCTTTAAAACAACCGACCAGCCACCAGGCTGCCCGATAATGGATGCGCCTTGAATCGCGGACGCCTCGACCAGGCGTTTAGCCATCGAAGTGTCTATGGTGTGGGTGTTCATGGTGTTTGATGGCTTAAAGCTGCAGCACATTGTGCATTTTATTTATGAAATGTGCAATTAACACTAATGAAAAAACTAATGAAAATGCGCTTGGGAGCATACCGACCGGCTAACGCTCACCCTTACGGTAAGGCTTCATCAGCGCCTGCGGCTTGCCGGAGGAACCCATCAGGAACGAGACCTTGGGGAAATCCTTGGCTACTTACGCAGTTTACGTGCCAGCCTGGAATTGATCCAGTGGAAAGACCGGGCGCTTCACGTTGGCAAATGGAAACAGCGAGTAGTCCGAGCTCGTAACGCCCGGGCTGTCGCATTCGATCAAGGCCTGCGCCAGGGGCTCAAAAACAGGCCGACAGTACATGCGTGATTTCAGCAGCAGGAAGCGGTGCACGCTGGGGTCCAATCCAACGCACTGGAATACCCCGATGTCAAAGGGTTCGTGCGGGCGCTCGGTGACAACGATTTGCGCGCTGCCGATATCGAACAGCACGGTGCGCCCCATGCAACAGCGCTGGCCCGTGTAAATGGGGCCGGTCACGGTGTATTCGCCATCACTGACAGCGCGCACTGTACCGCTCACTTGAACCGGTTGTTTGACAATGCCCAACTGGGTCAGCGGCACCTTGTTGCCCAGCGCAATGCTGACCTTGGCGCCGACGCCGGCCTGGGTAAGAGTTTGAACCGCCTGCGCATCGCAAAGAGGCCCCACCGCGATGTCCTGCAGCCCCTGTGAGAGCGCTGCCTGCAACACGTCCATGGTGTCACAGGTGCCGCCCGACATGCAGTTGTCACTGTGGTCCAGCAGCAATACCGGACGCTTGGCGCCGATGGCCAGCGTTCGTGCCCTGGCCAGTGAGTCCACCAGCGGTTCGCTGTGGTAAACAAACTCGTTGCGCTCGGCCCATATCTGCTCGGCAATGCGGTCCGCAGTGGCCTGCGCTGCGGCCGCACCCTCAGGCGTGGCCGTAGCGGTCACGACAACGCTGACACAGGGAGCCTCGATATCAGCCAGAGAGAATCCGGCAAAAACAGAGACAGCAGGCACGCCTTCGTGCTCCGCGGCGCGTGCGGCCTGCACCGCACGCATCATGGCGCCACTCAGGGTCGTGCTGCGAAGGGTGTGACTCATGAGCGGGAGCTGACGCCAGCGCACGGCGTAGCTTTCCTTGCCCCCGAGCATGGCCAGCAGCAGACGCCCCGCATGCTGTCCGGTCTCATACATGTCAATGTGCGGGTAGGTCTTGAAGCCGACCAGTACATCGGCGTTGTCGATGATTTTTTGCGTCATGTTGCCATGCAGGTCCAACGCAACACCGATGGGCACACCCGGCGCGGCGCTGCGCAAACGCGCCAGCAGGTCGCCTTCGCCGTCGCTGCTGTTCTCGGCCACCATGGCGCCGTGCAAGTCCAGCAGGATGGCATCGCATCCCGGCGCTGCGTTGACGATGCGCGCGGTGAGTTCGTCGTAAGCCTGCGCCTGCACCCGACCACTGGGGTTGGCCGTGGCCGAAACCGGAGTCACCCGTGTGGCGCCGATATTTTGTGCCAGATCGATAAAGGCCGCCATGGCGGTGCGCATGCCCAGGTTGTCGCGGTAGGCCGCCTCCCCGTAGGTTGGTGCAAAGGCCTCCAACGGTGTGGGCACCGGGGAGAAAGTGTTGGTTTCGTGATTCAGACGCGCGATCAGAATCTTCATGTCGCCTCCGTCGCAGATTGAAGACGGGTGCACAACGTCTTATTCATCTTCATTTGTTCCTTAAAAAGTCAGGCCAGACCGACACCCAGGTAACGATCTTTCACGTCCACATCGGCCAGGAACGTGGCGTTGTCTGCGCTGTAGACGATGCTGCCCTGCTCAATGATGCAATGCCTGTCAGCCAGCTGCGTGCAAACCTCAAGATTCTGTTCAACCAGCACAATGGCCACACCGGCCGCCTTGATCAGTTTGAGTTGTGCCACGATTTCTTCAACGATCACTGGCGCCAGACCTTCCACTGGCTCGTCGAGCATCAGCAACTTGGGGTCGTTCATCAAGGCGCGACCGATGGCCAGCATCTGTTGCTCGCCGCCTGAGAGCTGACCACCGCCGTTTTTGCAGCGCTCGTGCAGACGCGGAAAGATACGATACACATCGGCCAGTTGCCAGGGCGAACTCTTGCGCTGGCCCAGCAACAGGTTTTCTTCCACGGTCAGTAATTTGAAAATGCCCCGGTTTTCCGGTACCAGGCAGACCCCATTGCGCGCAATGACGTGGGTCGGCAAGTTTTGAATCGCCTGGGCGCCAAAACGGATGCCGCCCTGGGTGCATGGCACTACGCCAGCAATGCACTTGAGTGTGGTGGTCTTGCCAGCGCCATTGCGCCCCAGCAGTGTGACCAACTCGCCATCGTTGATTTGCAGGGACACGCCCTGCAGCACATGGCTCTTGCCGTAGTGGGCGTGGCAATCCCAGAGTTCGAGAATCATGCCTTGCCTCCGGTAATCATGTTACCCAGGTAAGCAGCGCGAACACCCTCGTGACTGCGAATCTCATCGGGCAGACCTTCGGCCAGTACGCGACCTTGCTGCATCACCGTCACGGTGTCGGAAATATCCATGACGATGTTCATGTTGTGTTCAATCAGCACCACCGTGTGTTCGTCACGCAGGCTCTTGATAAGCCGTTTCATGTCATCCAGGTCGTCAATGCCCATGCCCGATGTGGGCTCATCCAGAAAGATCGCCTTCGGTCCGGCGGCCAAAGCCATGCCCACTTCGAGTCGACGCTGCTGTCCATGCGAAAGATTGCCTGCTGGCGTACTGGCAAAGTTCACCAGCCCGAGCTTGTCGAGCACGCGGCTGACGGTTTGCGCGCAGGAGCGCCGGCCTTCGGGTTCATGCCAGCAGTTCAAGGCCTGCGCCGGCGTGATGCCCTGCGCGGCGAGTCGCAGGTTCTCTCGCACCGACAGGCTCAGGAAAAGGCTTGTGACCTGAAACGAACGTGCCATGCCGCGTTGCACCCGTCGATGATCAGGCTCGTTTGTCACATCATGCCCATCAAACAGGATGCGTCCGGCGCTGACGGTCTTGGTGCCGGTCAACATGTGGAACAGCGTGGTCTTTCCGGCGCCGTTCGGACCAATCACCGAATGCACGGTATGAGCATGCACCTTGAGATCAACGCCTCCGAGCGCGGCGAATTTGTCGTAGTATTTTTTGATGCCAATGGCTTCGATCAGGATGGGAGTGCTCATGCCTGCTCTCCCTGACTGCCAGACGCACCCGACGCGTTCACCTTGACCCGCTTGCTGCGGATCATGGCCCAGAGTTTCTCTCCCAAACCCCAAAGGCCACGCTGCATCCACAGACTGACTGCCATCAGCACCAAGCCAAGCAGAAGAAGCCAGCGCGGCCACAGGTTGGACAGCCAATCGGCCAGCAGCAGATAAAAAGCTGAACCGAGCACCGATGCAAACAGGTTGCCAGTGCCACCAATGATCGTCATCACCAGAATCATTTCACTGGTGTGGTATTCGGCGTTTGCCAGCGGCGCGATGCCGGTCATCATGGCGTGCAGCGCGCCTGCGAGTCCGGTCACGGCACCGGAAATCACAAAAGCCTGCAGCTTCAGAAGTTTGAGGTTGTAGCCAATCGCACCGGCCCTTTCCTCGTTGTCGCGCACGGCGAGCAGGGTGCGCCCGAAGGTTGAGCGCGACACTTTCAACAGCAACCAAAATGCAAACATGAAGATTGCCGCAACGAAACCATAGAACTGCCATGGTGATTTCAGTGCCCAAAGCGTCTGGCCAAATGCCGTGATGCTGGGACGTGGAATGTCCATCAAGCCGTTGTCACCGCCCGTCAGGCCGATCGATGTATAGGCGATGAAATAGAACATCTGCGCAAACGCCAGCGTCAGCATGACGAAATAGGTGCCCTTTTGACGAATGGCGATCCATCCGACAACGCCAGCTCCCAAGGCGCCCATCGCAATCGCCAGCACCAGCGCAAGCGGCATCGGCAAGGGCCAGCGCGTCAGGGTCAACGCAATGGTGTAGCTGCCCAGACCAAAAAATATGCCCTGGCCGAATGACAACAGCCCGGTGAAGCCCAGCAGCAAGTTGCAACCCATGGCCGCCAGTCCATAGATCAGGACTTCGCTGGCCAGTGATCCCGAATGCATGAGCGCCGGCATCAGCAGCACAACGGCCAGTGCCAGGAGCAGGAGCGTGTTTTTTTTCATGGCGCCTATTCCTTGCGACCCAGCAGTCCATGGGGTCGCAGCAACAGCACTGCAGCCATGGCGATGTAAATCATCAAACGGGCACCTTCAGGCCACAGCGTGCTCATGACACTTTGCACCACCCCGATCAACAATCCGCCCAGTAACGCTCCGTTGAAACTGCCCATGCCGCCGACCACCACAACGACGAAGGCAATGCCCAATGCCTCGATCCCCATGAACGGCTCTGCGCCCCGGATCGGTGCCGCCAAAACACCTGCCAAAGCCGCCGTGGCGGCCCCCAGCGCAAACACCAGGCTGAAAACCCGAAACACGTTGATGCCCAACAAGGACACCATCTCGGTGGACTCACTGCCGGCTCGCACGGCACTGCCGAGTCGGGTGCCTTCCAGCACGTACCACAGCAGCACCGCCAAAGCCGCAGTGAAGGCAATCACAAACAATCGGTACTTGGGGTAAACAAAATTGCCCCACATCACGACACCCTGCAGCATGTCGGGCACGGCAACGCTATCTCCCAGCGGCCCCCATTGCAGGATGACCAATTCCTGCACGGCCAGCGCCAGGCCTACCGTCACCAGGATGTGAAATTCATGGGCATTGGCGTAGACATGGCGCAGGATCAGTTTTTCGGTCAGCCAGCCGACGCAGCCCACCGCCAACGGCACGACGAACAGCGCCAGCCAGAAACTCAAGCCCCAACGCGTCATCTGGTAGCAAAAATAGGCGCCGAGCAAGTAAAAAGCGCCGTGGGCAAAATTCACAAAGCGCAACAAGCCAAACACGATGGACAAACCGACGGCCAACAGGAAATACAGCATGCCAATGCCGATCCCATTGATGATCTGTAGCAGATAGATGTTCATGCGATGCTTGACCCGGAGAGGATCCTTCCTGGCAGCGCCTGGAACTCAATCAGGCTCAGGCCCGCTTGCATCCGGTCTGATCAACGGCCAGGAAGGATTTGCCGGCACTCAGTATGTCAACAAAATCGTCCTTGTTCTTCATCTTGGCCTTGGCCTTGGCCTTGAGAAGATAGTAGTTTTTAAGCACCTGATGATCGGCCTTGCGAACTTCTTCTTCACCCGTCAAGCCCTGGTACTTCATGCCTTCCATCGCTGCAATGACTGCCTTGGGGTCGGCTGAGCCAGCCTTGATGATGCCGTCGATGAGCAACTTGGTGCAGATGTAAGAACCGGCAAGACTGTAATTCGGGTTGGCCTGGAATTTGTCGAGGGAGCGTTTCACCAGGTCGCGGTTGAGCACCGAATCCACGGTATGCCAGTATTGGGCACCAAAGTAGATGCCCTCACACAAATCGGCACCCAGGGACTCAAACTGCTCCAGTCCAGAGGCCCAGGCGACCAAAATGGTCATGTTCTTGTTCATGCCAAAGCTCACCGCCTGGCGCAGTGTGTCGGCGCACTGACCACCAAAGTTGAGCAGCAGCAATACGTCCGGCTTTGCCGCAATGGCATTGGTGATGTAGCCACTGAACTCCTTTTCAGCCAGAGAGTGGTAGCTATTTCCCACGTGCTCAATGCCTTTTTCCTTGAAGATGTTCTTGGCCGCAGACAGCAAGCCGTCGCCGAACACGTACTGCGGCGTGATGGTGTACCAGCGCTTGGCCTTGGGCATCAAATCGATCAACGGGCGAACCGTTTGCTCAATCGCACCATAGGTCGGCACCGACCAACGGAAGGTGGCTGCATTGCAGTCTTGGCCCGTGATTTCGTCAGCACCGGCGGTCGTGATGAAGACACCGCCCAGCTTGTCGGCTTCCTTGCCCATGGCCAGGGCTTCGGACGACAGAATGCCACCGGCAAAGAAACGTGCGCCCTGCTGCTGCGCGGCCTCCTGCACCTTGCGCACCGCAGTGGCTGGCTTGCCTTCGGTGTCGAGCAGGGTGTAGGCCAGTGGTCGCTTGAGTACGGTGCCGTATTGTTCGATGGCCAACTTCATGCCGAGGTCTGCATACTTGCCGTTGGCCGCAAACGCGCCCGACATCGGCACCGGGCAGCCAAACTGGATCGCGCCCGACGCTTGTGCGAACGCGCTGTGCGACAGGCCGAGGGACGCCGGCAGAGCCCCGAGCGCCGAGAGTTGTAGAAGTTGACGACGTTGCATGAATGAACTCCATTGGTTGAGCTGCAGAAATTGAGGACTTCAGTTTTGCTCAAAAAGGCCTTTCACGCGGTTTCCGATCCTTTCATTTGATTTCAGGTCTGCTAGGGGTAATTACCGATCTTGATCCTGCAATAGGCGAGCTGCTGCCGTAAATGCATAACCGATCTGATACAAGGTCTTGATGGGTAAGGGTTCCAGCAGCGCTTCGGCGGCCTTTTTTCGCAAACGGGTAACCAGAAGATTGAGGCGTTCGCTGCTGTTCTGAGCGCGCGACCCGAATATCTGGTCGGTCAGATCCCTCTTGGAAACGGGCTGCCCCTGCACCTTGATCAAGCGCTGCAAGAACATGAACTCGTGCGTCGTGAGATGAAGCGCCTTGCCCTGAGGCGATGTAAGCACCCAGTCTTTGACGGCAAGGCTCCAAAGCTCCCACTTGTCGCCCCGGTTTTGTCGTTGTGACTCGCCATCCGTACCGGGCATCGTGCTCAGGGCGAGTCGGTTCGCAACGGCATCAATATTGGCCGCCAGCTCAAGCAGATTCACAGGCTTGACCAGATACCGGTCGGCCCCTGCACGCAGGCCAGACAAGCGGTCACCCAGGGAGTCCCGCGCACTCAGAATGATGACAGCCACCTCTGGCCTGGCTTTGAGCAGTGCCGTCACAGCCAGTCCATCTTCACCCGGCAAGCCAATATCGAGGATGACCACTTCTACCGGATCCACCATGAAGCGGCGATAAAAGGCTTCTGCGCTACCCGCTCCCCATGCCCGATAGCCCGAATCCAGAAGGAATTCCTCGATGCTGTGCAATTGATCTGCATCGTCCTCAACGATGGCAATGCGTGGTTTGACGTTTCTCATTGCTCGGGAGTGTGCCAGCGAATGCGGATGCTGTGCAACCCGGTTCATGGCCCCGACTGCGCAGGGAATGGAATTTCAAGCACGAAGCGCGTGCCCTCGGGCTCCCGGCCCTCTACCCTGACAGAGCCAGCATGCAAGGACGCAATGCGCTGCACCAGGGCCAAGCCGAGCCCGGCGCCGGGTTTGCCTTGTGCAGCACGTCCACGCCGGTATTTATGAAAGATGAGGGCTGCTTCCTCAAGCGGAATACCCAAACCGCAATCCTCCACAGCAAAGCAGCATTGGCTGCCATCACGCCAGACACGCAAGCTGACCGAAGTCCCGGCGGGTGAATACTTGAATGCGTTGGACAGCAGGTTCATGAGCGCGATGCGCAGCAGGACTTCATCACCGTGAAGAGGTGCCAAGCCTGGCGCAATGTCCACGGCGATGGCATGCTCGTTTGAAAGTTGCGTCCCGTTTTCGATGACCCAGGTCACCATGGAGCTGACATCAATGGGCGAGGGTTCGAGCGCGAAGTTGCTGCTGTCGATGCGATCCTGCGTCAGGCAGTTGTCAAAGAAGTAATTGAGGCGTGCCGCGCCGCGCCGGATACGCTCCACAACCGCCAGCTGGACCGGGTCATTTTTCAACCGGAAGGATAGAAGCTGCGCTGCCGTGTTGATGACGGCCAGCGGTGAGCGAACCTCATGCGACAACATGCCAATGAAATGAAGTTGGTCTGTCATGGCCTGTTCAATCGTATCCACGGCGTTGTTCAACTCGGCCGTGCGCTCTGCCACCTCCTTTTCGAGTTGTTGGGCATGCTGCTTCAAATGAACCGCCATGTAGCCCATGGCGTCCGACAGGGACAACAGTTCCCGGATGGAACTCGACGTGGGCGCCGTTGCCTGCCAGTCGCCCTTGGTCAGCCGTTCAGCCCAGCGGCTCAGCGACGCCAGCGGACGAACGACCCGGTTGGCGACATAAACGGCGAAAAGAATCGAGGCCAGCATCACGGCCAGCGTCAGATACACGATGTTGCGCAATACGCCACGCAATGGTTTGTCGAACTGGCCCTCCGGCAGGATCACCCCCATCGTCAGGACCGGGCCATGTTGCAGTTGATGCGTCCACAAGCGGGCAAGATAGCGTGTTGCGTTGACCTCAATAAAGTGCTTGTCGCCATTGAGCGCAGAGCCGGCAATGGTGAGACCCACGGCACGCAAAATCGGGTTGCTGCTTTCCGAGGTTTTGACGCGATAGTCTTTCTTGTCAACCTCAATGTGAAAGCTCGGCTCTGAAGTCGAAGTCGCCAGCAGTTCCCCGGCGGCATCGGCCAGAAAAGCAATGCCGCCCGACTCCGTCGCCACGGTCCGCAGGAAATCATCGACCTGGGACAGCGCGACGTCGGCAGTGGTGACGCCGATCAAAACGCCATCTTCATCGAGAACCGGGGCCGAGACACCCATGCCCATGGCTGCATAGGCGCCTTGGACATCGTTGATCAAATAGCGATAGGGGGCATACCAGGACATGCTCCCCTTGGCGATTGCCGCTCGGTACCAGGGTCTGGATCTGGCGTCGAAGTGGATGTCACTGCTGGAAATCAGTTGCCCCCGCACATTGGAAGCGTCCACTCGAAAGACTTCCATGGTTCGACCATCTGTAATTCTGGAGCGCAACATGCGCAAGTCTTTGTCATCGCCAAGTGGCGGACGACTGCCAGCGACATACTGCCCGTCAGTCAATCCCATCGACACAAAGGAGAGTTGCGGTTGCTGGCGGATCTGCAGCAGAAATTGACGCATCAACTCCTCCGGATCGCGATGCATCAGATAGCCGGCGCGACCCTGCTCCACATTGAATGCCACGACCCGCTGTGGTGCGTCAAAAAACGCGATGATTTTTTCACGCACCCGCCCAGACACTTCGTCTGCCATCTGCTGTGCAAATTCCTCCGTAGCACGCAATGCAGAGCGGTAAAAAAACCAGCCACTTGCGATCACGATCGGCAGCAACACCATCAACAGCGCGCCAATCAGAAAGGTACGTAGGGCGAGTCGACTCTGCATCAGAAAGTATCCGTCGCTTCCCTCCTCGTTGCGAAGAAAGACAAGGGCGTACTCAGGTGCCAGCGCGCTCCAGCATGGCGTGCAAGAGCACATTACAGCCGGCCGTGATGTCTTCAGGCGCGGCGTATTCGATTTCATTGTGGCTGATGCCGTCCTTGCAGGGGATGAAGATCATGCCACTGGGCGCGAGGCGGGCCATGTAGACGGCGTCGTGGCCGGCACCGGATACCGCCGGCATGTTGGAGTAGCCCAGTTTTTCAGCGGCGCGCGCCACCGCCGCCTTGCAGTCCTCATGAAAGGCTTGCGCCGGATAACTCGAGACCAGCTCGATCTGGATCGACAGCCCGGTCTTCTTGGCGAGGTCTGCAGCGTAAGCCTTGACCTCGTCGGCCATCTGGTCTACCAGCGCGTCGCTGCTGTTGCGCAGGTCGATCGAGAACTTGACGCGCCCTGGAATCACGTTGCGGCTGTTCGGGTGCACCTGCACCATGCCGACGGTGCCGCGCCCATGCGGTGCATGACGCAAGGCGGTGCGCACCACTTCCTGCATCAGCTCGGCGCTCACCTGCATCGCGTCCTTGCGCAGCGCCATCGGCGTCGGGCCGGCGTGCGCTTCCATACCGGTCACGGTGCAGTCGAACCAGCGGATGCCGAGCACACCCTGCACCACGCCAATCGTCTTTTTGCAGTCTTCCAGCACCGGCCCCTGCTCGATATGGGCTTCGAAGTAAGTGCCTATCGGGTGCGCGCCGGGTTCTTCGCTGCCGACATAGCCGATCTTGGCAAGTTCATCGCGAACGGTTTTTCCGGCGCTGTCGGTGGCCGCGTAGGCGTGTTCCAGCGTGAACGCCTTGGCGAATACGCCCGAGCCCATCATCACCGGCACGAAGCGCGAGCCTTCCTCGTTGGTCCAGAACGCGACCTCGATCGGCGCCTCGGTCTCGATGTTGTGGTCGTTCAGTGTGCGCGCCACTTCCAGCGCGGCCAGCACGCCGTAATTGCCGTCAAACTTTCCGCCGGTCGGTTGCGTATCCACGTGGCTGCCGGCCACCACCGGCGGCAGGCTGTTGTTGCGTCCGGGGCGGCGCATGAAGCCGTTGCCGATCTTGTCGATGGTGACCGTCAGGCCGGCCTCACGAGCCCAGCGCGTCACCAGGTCGCGGCCCTGGCCGTCGAGTTCGGTCAAAGTCAAACGGCAGACGCCGCCTTTGGGTGTGGCGCCAATCTGGGCCAGTTCCATCAGCGAGTCCCACAGACGCTCGCCGTTGACGCGCAAGTTGTCTATCAGTTGGTTTCTTTCAGTGTGCATGGTTTTTCCTCAGCTTGTTAGCGCACCACCGCCGTCGGCGCCAGCGATTCAGAGCGCAGCTTCGCCGCTGCAAAATTGGACCCGAAGGCCGGCCTCTTGATGTAGCGCCCGACGCCGCGCTCGGCACGCAGATCGCCCTGCACGTAGACCAGCTTGCCCTGGCTCAGCGTGTGGCTCGGAAGGCCGCGCACGTTGCGGCCCTCGAACACATTGAAGTCGCCCTTGCTGTGCTGCGTCTTGGCGGAGAGCGTCTTGCTGCCCTGCGGGTCCCACACCACCAGGTCGGCGTCGGCGCCAACCGACACGCTGCCTTTTTGCGGGTAGATGTTGAACAGCTTGGCGCTGTTGGCCGACGTGATGGCGACAAACTCGGAAGGCGTCAGGCGGCCGCTGTTGACACCGGCATCCCAGATCACGATCATGCGTTCCTCAACGCCGCCGCAGCCGTTCGGGATCTTGGAAAAATCGTCCTTGCCGGCCGCTTTCTGTGCCGCGCAGAAAGTGCAGTGGTCGGTCGCCGTGGTGTGCAGGTTGCCCGATTGCAGGCCGCGCCACAAGGCTTCCTGGTGTCCCTTGGGCCGAAACGGCGGGCTCATCACGTGCGCTGCCGCGGTGGCAAAGTCGGGGTGGCGATAGACGCTGTCGTCCACCAGCAGATGGCCGGCCAGTACCTCGCCGTACACGCGCTGGCCGCGTGCGCGGGCGCGGGCAATCGCCTCGGCCGCTTCGCTGCACGAGACATGCACCACGTAGATCGGAACGCCCAGCACATCAGCGATGGCAATGGCGCGGTTCACCGCTTCGCCTTCGACAATCGGCGGGCGCGACAGCGGGTGTCCTTCCGGGCCGGTAATGCCCATGGCGGCAATCTCTTTTTGCAACATGAATACCAGCTCGCCGTTCTCGGCGTGCACGGTCGGCATGGCACCGAGTTCGAGGGCACGCTTGAAGCTGTTAATCAGTGTTTCGTCGTCGCACATGATGGCGTTCTTGTACGCCATGAAGTGCTTGAAGCTGTTGATGCCTTCGCTTTGCACTAGCGTCCCCATGTCGCGTTTGACGCTCTCGTCCCACCAGGTGACGGCCACATGAAAGCCGTAGTCGCAGGCGGCTTTTTCGGCCCAGCCGCGCCAGGTCTGATAGGCCTCCATGATGCTTTGCTGCGGGTTCGGAATGACGAAGTCGATGATGCTCGTCGTGCCACCGGCCAGCGCCGCCGCGGTGCCGGTGAAGAAGTCGTCCATCGTGGTGGTACCCATGAACGGCAGTTGCATATGCGTGTGCGGGTCAATGCCGCCCGGCATCACATACTGGCCACCGGCGTCGACCACAGTGGCGCCAGTGGCCGGCAAGCCTTCACCCAGCGCCACGATGCGCCCGTCCTGACACAAAACGTCAGCCTTGAATGCGCGGTCGGCATTGACGACCGTGCCACCTTGAATCAATACGGTGCTCATCATATATTCCTAATCAGTTGGGGACAGAGCTGGCTCACTGCGTGTGCTGCGGTCTGTCCCACAAGGTTTTAAGTTCGTTTAGCGGTGATGAAGTAATAGGTACCCGCCACGGCAAGGCTGAAGAACCAGCCAAAGTCAAACAGGCTGACCAGGCTGGCGTTCACCGATGCCTTGTCCAGCACGCCCGACACCACCAGGTAACCCGGCAGGCAAGGCAGCACGCCCAAGGCGAAGGCAATCAGGGCCTGGATGTTCCAGCCACCGCTGAATTCATAAGCACCGTTGCGGATATAGAGGTCGTCCACCTTGAGTTCGCCCTTGCGTACCAGGTAATAGTCAACGATCAGGATGCCGGCGATCGCGCCGAGCAGGGTGCCATAACCACCGAGCCAGGTAAACAGATAGCCGCCCGAGGTGGCCAGCAGCTTCCAGGGCACGAACAAGAGGCCCAGCACGGCCGCGATCAAACCGCCGGTGCGAAAGCTGATCTTGTCGGGCGCGATGTTGGAGAAGTCATACGACGGCGACACCAGATTGGCCGCGACATTGGTGGTCAGATTCGCCAACACGATAACGATCAGGCCCAGCGCCGATGCAAAAGTGCCCATTTGCGTCAGCAAGCCGTCCGGAAATATCTGCGCCTTGCCGTACAGGATTTGGGAAGCCGAGAAGCCGATGATGCCGACCATCGAAAACAGCGCCATCGGAATCGGCAAGCCGAGGGCTTGCCCCACAACCTGGTCACGATTGCTTCTGGCAAAGCGGGTGAAGTCGGGAATATTGAGCGCCAGCGTGGCCCAGAAACCGACCAGGCCGGTCAACGCGGCCCAGGTCTTGGGCCCGCCCTCGACCACCTTGGCCGGCAGATTGAACAACTCGCCCGACGGAACCTTTGTGATGGCACAAATCACCAGCTATTTGGAAGCCCGGATCATCAGCGGGGCGGCGACGACTTCGAGCTTGCGGATCGACTCGATGCCGTTCCAGATGAAGTAAATGTGTAGCGCCCAAAACGCGTAAAAGCACATCAGTTGCGAGGTGCTGATGAATTCACCCTGCCCAGGTCCGGCCAGGTCCATGCCGACCACTTTCAAAAAGCCGTGCAGCGCCAGCGCGCCGAAATAGCAGTTGATCGAGAACCAGCCGCAGGCCACCAGGCCGCGCAGAACGGCCGGCAGATTGGCGCCCTTGACGCCAAACGAGGCGCGTGCCAGCACCGGGAAAGGGATGCCGTACTTGGCTCCGGTGCGACCCAGCAGCAGCATCGGGATCAACACAATGCAGTTGGCCAGAAACACCAGCCAGATGGCCATCTGCCAGGTGAAGCCCTGGTCCAGCATGCTGCTGGCCATGGTGTAGGTGGGCACGCATACCACCATGCCGACCCACAGCGCGGCGTAATCGCTCGCCTTCCAGTGGCGCTGGACGTCCGTCGTCGGACGCAGGTCCTCATTGATCAGGGGATTGTCATTGGCTAAAGAACTCATTCCTGTCTCCGGTTGGTTATTACAAAAAACTTACCTGATTCGGCGTCAGTTCCGTAGCCAAATCACGTCATCTTGTAGACATTCATTGCGCTAAATTGGCGGTCTGAATGTTACGCCATCTTCGCTGCATGTTCGCTCATCGGATTGTTCGGGTGCGTGGTCCAGTCGGCGTGCTCGGCACTGACGGTCTTGCCGGTGCGCTGGTCCACTTCGCCGCTCTGCAGGTCGCGCAGCGTCAGGCAATCCGGCACCGGGCAGACCGTGACGCATAGGTTACAGCCGACGCATTCAGCCTCCAGCACCTCGAAGTGGCGCTTGCCATCTTTCATGCTTGTGATGGCCTGGTGCGAGCTGTCTTCGCAGGCAATGTGGCAGCGTCCGCACAGGATGCATGTCTCCTGCTTGATGACGGCCTTGCTGACGTGATTGAGATTCAGGTAGCGCCACTGCGAAACAGTGGGCAAGGCCTTGCCGACGATCTCGGCCACGCTCGCGAAGCCCATCTGGTCCATGTACTCCGACAGGCCGTCGTTCATTTCCTGCACGATCTTGAAACCATAGACCATGGCGGCGGTGCAGACCTGCACATTGCCTGCGCCCAGCGCGATGAAATCGAGCGCATCGCGCCAGTTGCCGACGCCGCCAATACCTGAAATCGGCAGGCCTGCGGTCTGTGCATCGCGTGCAATCTCGGCCACCATGTTCAGCGCGATCGGTTTGACGGCCGGGCCGCAGTAGCCGCCGTGCGATCCCATGCCGCCGGTGGCCGGCGACATGGTCAGCGTTGCCGGATCGACGCCGATGATGGAGTTGATGGTGTTGATCAGTGAGACCGCGTCGGCGCCGCCGCGTTTGGCAGCGCGCGCCGGTTGGCGGATGTCGGTGATGTTGGGCGTCAGCTTGACGATGACCGGCAGTTTTGAGTACTGTTTGCACCAGGAGGTCACCATCTCGATGTACTCGGGCACCTGTCCCACCGCCGCGCCCATGCCGCGCTCGCTCATGCCGTGTGGGCAGCCGAAGTTGAGTTCGACGCCGTCGGCGCCGGCGTCTTCGACCCGCGCCAGGATCGCTTTCCAGGCCGACTCTTCGCAGGGCACCATGAGGGACACCACCAGCGCACGGTCCGGCCAACTGCGTTTGACGGCGCGGATCTCGTCGAGGTTGAGCTGCAGCGGCCGGTCGGTGATCAGCTCGATATTGTTGAAGCCGAGCATGCGCCGGTCGGGTGTGAGCAAGGCGCCGTAGCGTGGGCCGTTGACGTTGACGATGGGCGGTCCGTCTTCGCCCAGTGTCTTCCAGACCACACCGCCCCAGCCGGCCTCGAAAGCGCGATTCACGTTGTAGGCCTTGTCGGTCGGTGGCGCCGACGCCAGCCAGAACGGGTTGGGGCTTTTGATACCGGCGAAGTTGATTTGCAGGTTGGCCATGGTGTTCTCTCGAATCTCAATGGGAGGTCAGATGGGCGTGCATCGCCAGTGCCGATTGCTTGCCGTGGGCGACTGCTTCGACCGTCAGTTCCAGACCGCCGCCGCGGCAGTCCCCTCCGGCCCAGACGCCCTTCAAGTTGGTCTGACCGACAGCGTCAGTGGCAATGCGGCCGCCCTCAAGCTTCAGGCCAATCTGCGCCAGAACCGGGTTGCCGAGTTGCTGGCCGATCGCCTTGAGCACGATGTCGGTTTCCCACGTGACCTCGCGGCCGGTTGCCTGCAGTTTGCCGTCTACCAGCGTCTGCTCGCCAAAGCGCACAGCGCTGACGTGGCCGTTACTCCCGACAATCTCCAGCGGTGCCAGCCAGTGATGCAGCACCACGCCACGCGTCTGTGCCCACTCCTGCTCAGCCTGGGAAGCCGAGATCTGCTCAGGCCCGCGGCGGTACGCCATATGGACTACTTTGGCGCCCAGCAGTTTGGACTGCACGGCGGCGTCGATTGCCGTCATGCCGCCGCCGATGACGATCACGCGCCGTCCCACCGGCAGGGTCGACAGATCAGCGGTCTGACGCAGCGTCGCAATGAAGTCCACCGCGTCCTGCACACCGGTCAGCCCTTCGCCTGCTACCCCGAGCTGGTGCGTGGCAGCCAGACCCATGCCCAGAAACAGGGCGTCATAGTCGGTTCGCAAGGCATCGAATTGCGTGGCAGTTTCCAGCCTCCAGCCGGTGCGGACCTCGATACCTCCGATCTCCAGCAACCACTTCAACTCGGCCTGTGCAAAATCGTCCGGGGTCTTGTAACGGGCCAGGCCGTATTCGTTGAGGCCGCCGGCTTTGGCGCGGGCGTCGAACAACAGCACCTCGTGACCCAGGCGCGCCAGCGTATGGGCGCAAGCCAGACCAGCCGGACCAGCACCGACGATGGCGATCTTCTTGCCGGTGGCGGCGGCACGCGTGAAGATCTGCGGTTGCGCACTTTCCATCAAGGCGTCGACGGCATGGCGTTGCAAACGGCCAATGGCCACCGGCAGGCCGCTTTGCGTGTTGCGCACACAGACCTGCTCGCACAGGTTCTCGGTCGGGCAAACCCGAGCGCACATGCCGCCCAGCGGATTGGCCTCCAGAATGCTGCGCGCCGCACCGCGCAGATTGCCGTCTGAGATGCGTTTGATGAAAGAGGGCACATCGATGTGCGTCGGACAGGCGCTGGCGCAAGGGGCGTCGAAGCAGTAAAGGCAACGCTCTGCTTCCAGCAGCGCCTGCGCCTGGCTCAGGCGCGGACTGGCGTCGGCAAATTGCACTTTGTATTCGTCGGCGCCCAGGCGACCGGGACGAACGTCTGGATGAACATAGGTGGACACGCTGGCAGCTCCTGTGCTACTAAACAGATATAACCGAGGGAAAATAAAAACTGACCGTTCAGTCAGCTTCCTCTGTTGAATACTAGCAACATAGCTGCCATGGCGTAACTAGGGGTTTGCCCGAAGTATTGATTTGAAGGCGTCTGTGCACTCCGCTACCATGCGGTTATTTAACCCGGAGAAACCATGAGCACCGCTCCCCATGCCACCCCTGCTGGTTTTGAAGCTCTGGACGCCTGCCACCAGCAGATCCTCGAGCACCTGACAACCCTGGCTGCGTTGGCGCAGCATATCGAGGCGGTGGGTGTGGACAATTGGGCGCAGCAGCAGGCCAGCATCATCGAGGTGTTCTTTTCGGGCACTTCGCGCGAGCATCATATGGACGAAGAAAAAAATGTCTTCCCTGCGCTTTTGGCCAACAGCGACGCCGAACTGGTGGCACTGGTTCGCGTGTTGCAGCAGGACCATGGCTGGATCGAAGAGGACTGGCTCGAACTGGCGCCGCAACTGCGCGCCATCGCCTGCGGCAACAACTGGATTGACAGCGCCGAACTGCAGCACAACGTGGAAGTGTTTCTGGCCTTGTGCCGCGGGCACATCGAGCTCGAAGAAAAAATGATTTACCCCGAAGCCAAGGCACTGGCGGCACGTTCTTTGTCAAGCAGGAAGGCGCGCGTACCACTGTAAGGCTCAGGCGCTACGCAATTTCCTATCAGCAAACATGTGATGGCTGAACTGACTCCCATTCCTCTCAACATTTTGGCGACCCGGCTGTTTCATGAACTGGAGCAGAAGAAGGCCGCCTTTGACTTGCCGGCGCATCGATTTTTCAGCGGCGATGCCAGGCACGACCTGTCGCTGGCTATCCACGGCCGACGCGCCGCAACGCCGTTCGGGCCGGCTGCCGGACCGCACACGCAGCTGGCGCAGAACATCGTTCTGGCCTGGTTGGGCGGCGCCAGATTCATGGAATTGAAAACCATCCAGATCAAGGACGACCTGGTCATTCCCCGTCCCTGCATCGACATGGCAACGGTGGGTTTCAATGTCGAATGGTCGCAGGAGCTCAAACTCGAGCAGTCGCTGGAAGAATACGTCAAGGCCTCGATGTTGATCGAGATGCTCAAAGCCAGCGGCATGGCCGCAGGCTCTGGCGATACCGTCTTTGACATGAGCGTCGGTTACAACCTGGCGGGTATCAGTTCGAAGCCGGTGCGCGCATTCCTGGACCAGTTGATGGACGCCAGCGCAATCGTCGAGCGCCTGCGCAATCAGATTCCTCGATCTCTGGCGCGTTTTCGCGACATTCCTTTTACCACGCGCATTTCCAATACGCTGACACTGTCGACCTTTCATGGCTGTCCGCCCGAGGAGATCGAAGCCATCGCCGAATACCTTCTTAAAGAGGTGGGCCTCAACGTCGTGGTCAAACTCAATCCCACGCTGCTCGGCCGCGAGCAGGTCGCCAATATCCTGCATGATCGCCTTGGCTATGCGGAACTTTCCGTGCCCGATGCCGCATTCGAGAAGGACGCTACCTGGGAGCAGATGACAGGCATCGTTCAAAGACTGGGGGACCTGGCAGACCGTCTGGGCCAAGGCTTCGGCGTTAAATTCTCCAACACCCTGCTGGTGCGTAATCACAAGACGTTTTTTCCGGCCAGCGAGAAAGAGATGTACCTGTCGGGCTCACCGCTGCATGTCCTGGCCATGAGCCTGGTTCAGCGCTTTCGCGCCAGCTTCGGTGATCGCTTTCCGGTTTCATTTTCGGCCGGCATCGACCGAAAGAATTTCGCCGATGCCGTGGCGCTGGGCCTGAAGCCGGTCACCGTCTGCTCTGACCTGCTGAAGATCAGCGGCTATGGACGCAGCCTGCCGTATCTGATGGCCTTGACCAAGCGCATGGATGCGGTCGGTGCCCACGACATCGATGGTTTCATTCTCAAGGCATTCGGGCATGGCGAGGCCGCTCTTGCCGGGCTTGATCTGACAGCAGAGCGTGCCCAAGCATGCCGCAAGACCCTGGCCGAAGGTGCAGATCTGCGCGCCGCCGCCGGACCTTCCTTTGCCGCCTGGGTATCGGCGGCGCTCCTGCTCAATACAGAAACTTATGTTGGAAGTTTGCTGTCCAATCCGCGCTATGGCCATGCGCAAAATGCCACGCCACCCGAAAAGGTTGGCAGCGCTCTGGCCTTGTTCGACTGTCTCAGTTGCAACAAATGCATTCCGGTCTGTCCCAACGACGCCAATTTCAGCTTCGTCATTGCGAAACAACAAGTGCCGCTGGAGCGCCTCGTGCCGACCCATGGTGGATGGCGCAGCGAACCCGCCGGTATTCTGAGCATCGGCAAGCCGTGGCAAATTGGCAATTTCGCCGATGCCTGCAATGAATGCGGCAACTGTGACGTGTTCTGCCCGGAAGACGGCGGCCCACACCTCGTCAAGCCGCGTTTTTTCGGCAGCCTTGCTGCCTGGGCTGCGACGCCGCAGCGCGATGGCTTCGCGTTTGAGAAAATCGGGAGCGCCCTGCGCATGCATGGCCGTTTTGGCCAACAGGAAGTGGTGCTGGAGCAGGGCAAATCAGGCAAACTACGCTTTTCTGGTGAGGGCTTCGATATCCGGCTCGACCTGGCGAATCCTCTTGCAACGGTCGAAGGCGAAGCGACTGGCCCGGTGGATCTGAAGTGGCTGCACGTGATGGAACTGATTCGAGCCGGCGTGACCGGTGCCAACGCAGTCAACTTCATCAGCACCCTTGTGAATTTGACGTCCGACGTGACCCCATGAATTTATTCTCCTTTGTCCTGAACGGGACACCCCAGCAGGTTCAGGCAGAACCCGACCAATCCCTGCTTGAGGTACTGCGCGAGACCTTCAAGATTACCTCGGTGAAGAACGCCTGCGCCCCCCAGGGACAGTGCGGCTGCTGCCTGGCCATCGTTGACGGCGGTCCCAAGGCCTCGTGCATCGTCAGCATGAAGCAGGTCCAGGGCAAGAAGGTCTTGACGCTGGAGGGTGTGTCCGCTGAAGAACGCAAGCTCTATGCCGATGCATTCCAGGCGGCGGCCGGATTGCAGTGCGGCTTTTGCACGCCTGGCTTTGTGTTGCGCATCAAATGGCTGACCGACCGCAACCGCTTGATGTCGCGCGCCGAGATCGCCAAGGCTCTGGATGTCCATCTGTGTCGCTGCACCGGCTACGTCAAAATCATCGATGCCGTGGAAATGATCCACGCCGCCCGGCGCGACGGCAAGCTGCCGCTGCCAGTGCTGAACGGCGGCGTCGGACAGCGGCTGCAGCGCTACCAGGGTGATCTGCTGGCACTGGGCGTGCGGCCTTTTATCGCCGACATGGATGTGCCGGGATTGCTGCATGGAGTCGTTGTGCTCTCGCCGCACGCACGCGCCCGGGTGCTGAAAATTGATACGGCCAAGGCGCTGGCACTGCCGGGCGTGGTGACTGTGGCCAGCGCCAGGGATGTGCCGGGCGAGCGCTGGGTCGGACAGATTGACAAGGACTGGCCCTGCTTCGTGGCCGAGGGTGAGGAAGTGCGCTATGTCGGCGATGTGCTTGCTGTGGTGGCGGCAGAAACGCCACGCATCGCCCGCGCGGCGGCCGCGCTGGTTGAGGTGCAGTACGAAATATTGCCTGCGGTGCTCGACCCGGAGCTGGCCATCAAGCCGGGAGCGCCGCAGGTCAATCCCAAACACGACAACCTGCTCTCGGTAACCAGCATCAAGCGTGGCGATGTGGACGCCGCGCTGCAGGCCTCGGCGCACGTGGTGTCGGGCACCTGGCGCACGCAACGCATCGAACACCTGTTCCTGGAGCCGGAAGCGGCCCTCGCTGTGCCACTGGAAGACGGACGGCTGCATCTTTACAGCCAGGGTCAGGGCATCTTCGACGACCGCCGCCAGGTGGCAGCGCTGCTGGGCGAAGCCGAGGAGCGCGTCCATGTGGAACTGGTGCCCAATGGCGGGGCCTTTGGCGGCAAAGAAGACATGACGGTTCAGGCGCAGACGGCGCTGCTGGCGCGTCTGACCGCAAGGCCCGTGCGCATCGAACTGAACCGCGAAGAATCGATCCGCATGCACGCCAAGCGGCACCCCATGACCCTGCGCTACACAGTGGGCTGCGACGCTGAAGGCCGCCTGACCGCTGTCAAGGCTTACATCCTGGGCGATTCGGGTGCTTATGCCTCGGTTGGCGGCAAGGTGCTGGAGCGGGCCGCCGGTCATGCCTGCGGACCCTACCGGACTGCGGCCTTGGAGATCGAGGCGGTGGCGGCCTATACCAACAATCCGCCGTGCGGCGCGATGCGCGGATTCGGCGTCAACCAGACCAGTTTCGCGATCGAAGGCTGCCTCGATTTGCTGGCTGCCAAGGTCGGCATCGACGGCTGGGAAATGCGCTGGCGCAATGCCGTTCGCGTCGGCGACCTGTTCAGCAGCGGCCAGATCCTGGAAGCGTCGGTGGGACTGGAAAAATCGCTGCTGGCGGTGAAGGAACAGTACTACGCCGCACGAGACAAGGGGCGCGCGGTCGGCATCGCCTGTGCCGTCAAGAATTCGGGCATCGGCAACGGCGCCATCGAGACCGGCAAGTGCCGTCTGGTGGTGGAGGCCGATGGCACGGTCGGCCTTTATTCCGGCTTTACTGAAATGGGCCAGGGCCTGCTCACCATCATCACCCAGTTCGCCGTCGAGGTGACGGGGCTGCCGGCAGCGCTGTTCCGTCCGCAGGTGAACAGCCGTTTCGAATTGGGCAGCGGTCAAACCACTGGTTCTCGCGGCACACTGCTGGCGGGGCGCGCCACGATAGACGCAGCCATCAAGCTGAAGGCCGATCTGGATCAGGGCCTGTCTTTGACCGACTTGAGCGGGCGCATCTACGTTGGTGAGACCGTCATCGACGACACCACGGCACCGGGCCAGCTCAAGAACGGCAAGATCAAGACCCACACTGCTTTCGGCTGGTCGACCCAGGTCGTCATGCTCAACGAGGCCGGTGTCGTCGATCACGTCATTGTTGCCCAGGACGTTGGACGCGCCATCAACCCGCAGCAATGCGAGGCGCAGATCGAAGGTGCGGTGCACATGGGACTGGGCTACGCACTGACCGAAGAGCTTCCCTGCAAGGACGGCATGCCGGTCAGCTTCAGGCTGCGCGATATCGGCGTTCTGCGTGCGCAGCACATGCCCACGGTGGAGACGATTCTGATCGAAGAGCACGAGCCTGACGGTCCGTTCGGCGCCAAGGGTGTCGGCGAAATCGGGCTGGTCCCGACGGCGGGTGCGGTAGCGGCGGCACTTGAAGCGTTCGACGGCAAGCGGCGCATGACGCTGCCGATGAAAGACTCTGCGGCCGCGCGCGCCATCAATGTTGGCCTCATGAGCGATGTCGAGCGGGATCAATGGCATTGACGCCGCCGCCTCTGCTGATCGGTCCGGACCGCTTTGGACGCAGCGTTGCGGTCGTCGACGGTCTGGTCGTCGAGCAGGCGCCGGTCGGTGCGGTAGCGCTGCGCTGCGCTGACGCCGAGATCACAGCCGGATCGGTTTGTGCCCATACCCATCTCTACAGCGGTCTGGCCCGCTACGGCATGCCTCCGGCCGAGCCGGCGCCGGAAAACTTCCTGCAAATTCTGCAGCGCGTCTGGTGGCGGCTCGACCGCGCGCTGGACGCCGCAGCATTGCGCGCTTCAGCAATGGACTATGTGGCGCGTTCGCTGCTGGCCGGAACGACGGCGCTGGTCGATCATCATGAATCGCCCAACTTCATCGAAGGCTCGCTGGCGATTTTGGCCGAGGTGTGCGAGCAACTGGGTGTGCGTGCGCTGCTGTGTTACGGCGCCAGCGAACGCAATCTGGGTACGCCGGAGGGTCGCCGTGGCCTGGCCGAATGCCGCCGGGTCGCGGCGTCTCCGCTGCTTCGGGGTCTGGTCGGTCTGCATGCCAGCTTCACCGTGTCCGACGACATCGTCCGTGAGGCCGGTCTGCTGGCCCGCGAACTCGGCACCGTGCTCCATGTCCACGTTGCGGAAGACCTGGCCGATGTCGCCGACGCCGTGGCGCGCGGTTTCCCCGGTCCCCTGGAGCGACTGGAGTCGCTGGGTGCCTTGCCGCAAGGCTCGATTCTGGCGCACGGCGTGCACTTGAGCGCCGAGCAGGTGATGCGCGTTGCGCGCCTCGGCTGCTGGCTGGTGCAGAATCCGCGATCCAACGAAGGCAACCGTGTTGGCTACGCGGCCAACCTGATGCACAGCGCCAAAGTGGCCTTGGGCACGGATGGATGGAATGCCGACATGGCAGAGGAACAAGCCGCGCTGGTGCGACTGGCCCAGGAGCATCAGGATCCAAAGGCGATGGGCCGCCTGGCGGCTGGCCACGCATTGATTGCCGAGCGCTTTGGCACAAATACCGAACCCTTGGCGCCGGGTGCGCTGGGCGACCTGGTGGTGCGGAGTAGTGGGCTGGTCCGGCATGTGGTGGTGGGGGGGCGGGTTGTCGTGGCAGATGGCCGACTCACTGCCGGTGACTTTGACCAGATCACCGCGACTGCAAAGGAGCAGGCGACGCGGCTCTGGAAGCGGATGGCCGAGAAATGATCGT
Organism: Burkholderiales bacterium; assembly: GCA_038208175.1. Classification (GTDB taxonomy): domain Bacteria; phylum Pseudomonadota; class Gammaproteobacteria; order Burkholderiales; family Burkholderiaceae_C; genus Rhodoferax. The sequence continues at coordinate 83 of JBBQZA010000018.1, read as the reverse complement.
TGCATAAATGAACCTTACCCACTTGTTGCTGCGCCAGGCATGCCAGCAGCCTGACCGACCCGCCATTTACAAGGGGTGCGCCT
>JBBQZA010000017.1:0-24922 GCA_038208175.1 Burkholderiales bacterium | reverse complement strand
AAAAGTGCGCGCGATGCCCAGGCTGGCGACGTTTTGCGGCGGCTGATCGGTCAATCGCAGCAGACCCTCCGGCCCCAGGTAGTCAATCGTCCCGCTGGTGGGTGTGTAGAGCCGACTGATCAGATTGAAAACCGTGGTCTTGCCGGCGCCGTTCGGTCCGATCAGCGTGAAAACTTCGCCCTGGCGGACGTCGAAGCTGACCTTGTTGACGGCCAGCAGGCCACCGAAGCGCACGCTCAGATCTTTCGCTGAAAGCAAAACATCATTCATAGAACGCGACCTTGAACGCCGCCGGGCCGCCCCAAGGCGTGAGGGCCCCCTCGGGGGGCAGCGTAGTACACGAAGTGACAAGCGTGGGGGTCATTTCAGCCGGTCCGATTTCTGAAACGATTTTTGCCGCTTGAACATGCCTTTGCGGTAGAACGGGAACATCTGCAAATAGGTGCGAATCTTCAGCCAGCGGCCATACAGCCCCTGTGGCTCGAACAGCACAAAAGCCACCAGCACAACGCCATAAACCAGGCCTTGCAAGCCCGGTGCCTGGCCGATGGTCGGCGGCAGATAGTCTTTCACCATGGCGATGGCCTGCGGCATGCTGATCAGGAAGATGGCACCCAGGAACGCCCCATGCACCGAACCGACGCCGCCAATCACGATCATCAGCAGCAGATCAATCGACTGCAGGATGTTGAACTGGTCCGGTGATATGAACTGCAGCTTGTGCGCGTACAGCGCACCGGCGATGCCCGCCAGCGCCGCCGACAAGGCAAACGACAGCGTCTTGTAGCGTGCCAGGTGAATGCCCATGCTTTGCGCTGAAATCTCTGAGTCCCGAATCGCCACAAAAGCCCGCCCGGTGGGAGCGCGCAGCAAATTGAGGATGCCCAGAGTGGCCAGCACCGTGATTAACAGACAGAGAAAATAAAACGCTTCGCCAGAGTCCAGTGTCCAGCCAAAAAACACCGGGTTCTTGATGTGAATACCGGCGTTGCCGCCGGTCACCGATTCCCAGCGTGCCAGCACTTCTTCGACGATGAAGCCGAAGGACAGCGTCGCCATGGCCAGATATATGCCCTTGACGCGCAGTGCCGGCAGGCCGACCACCACGCCGACCGCAGCCGACAGCGCAGCGGCACAGGCCAGGGCCAACGGAAACGGTACACCGGCGTTGGTCATGACGGCCTGCGTGTAGGCGCCAACGCCCAGAAAGGCCGCGTGGCCGAGCGAGAACAACCCGGTGAAGCCGGCCAGCAGCATCAGACCAAGACCGGCAATGGCATAGATCAGGACGAAAGTCAGTTGCGCCAGCCAATACTCCGCCACCAGCCAGGGCGCCGCCAGCAGCAACGCTAGCAGCGTGCCGTACCAGAACAGATGCCCGCCGTGCTTGGCAAGATTGATGTCCTGCGCGTAGTCGGTTTTGAAAATGAATCTCATACTTTCTTGCGCAGCTTCTCGCCGAACAGACCATTTGGTTTGACCACCAGCATGATCAACACCACCACGTAGGCAGCCGTGTCCTTGATGCCGTCGGGCAGATAGAAGCCCGACAAGGATTCCACAATGCCAATCAGCAAACCACCGACGATGGCTCCGGGCAGACTGCCAAAGCCGCCGACGACCGCTGCCGGCATCGCTTTGAGGCCGATAAACCCCATGTTGGCGTGGACGAAGGTAATCGGCGCCAGCAGCAAGCCGGCAATCGCCGCCACCGCCGAGGCCAGCCCCCAAGCCAGGCCATTGAGTTGCTTGACCGGGATGCCCATGTAGTAGGCGGCGAGCTGGTTCTGCGACGCCGCCTGCATTGCAATACCGATCTTGCTGTAACGAAACAGCAGATACAAGAGCGCGCAAAGCAGCGCGGTGACTGCAATCACCACCATCTGCTCGACGTTGAGCACCAGACCCGCCAGGTTCCAGATTTGATCCTTGTAGGGCACCGGCAGCGTGTGCGTTTCAGTGCCAATGGTCGGAATCATCGTGATCAATCCACGCGTGACATAGCCAATACCGATCGTCAGCATGACGACAGAGAACGCCGGTTGTCCCAGAATCGGACGGATCACGATACGCTCGAGCAGCACGCCGAACAGCGCCATGCCGGCAATCGTGGCCAGCACCGACAGCCAGTACGGAAAGCCGAGAAAGGTCATTGCCGCCAGAGCACAAAAGGCGCCCAGCATCATCAGCTCGCCCTGGGCAAAGCTGACAGTCTCGGTGGCCTTGTAAATGAGCACGAAGCCCAAGGCAATCAGTCCGTAAATGCACCCTTGTGCGATTCCGCTGATCACCAATTGTAAAAACTGCACTATGTCTCCTCTTGCCAAAGGTTATAGCTGCAAAGCTCGAAAAAACTGACAGGGTTTTTACCGACCTGTGTCGGGCGGGCGACATCGGAACACTTGCCTGGGTCAAAAGCGTTCATGATGTGGGCTATGGAAAACCCTGTTGAAATTCGCCAGCATGGCGCCATCAGCGTGGTGACGCTGAACCGTCCCGACGTACGCAATGCCGTCGATGCGGCCACTGCTGTCACACGATGTCCTGTCTTACGCAGGCGACCTGGTTTTAGGAGCGCTGCCGTACGCCGCGATGCGCTGCGGGTAGCGCGCTGCTGATCAGCGCGGCAGCGACCCACAGCAGCGGCGCGACGCCGAGCGGCCCGACCGCGAAGCCGAAGGCAATCGGTATCAGCACCGAAGAACCATTGCCGACCAGCGAGCGCAAACCCAGCGCTTCACCGCCGCGACCCGGCGGCGCGGCAGCATGCAACAGCGACAGCATATTGGGTTGACTGAAACCAATGGCGCTGCCAAACAGAAAACCGAGCGCCATGAAGACAATGGCGGCGCTGGCCCATGGCAGTGCGATGAAAACCACAGCGATGATCACCAGGGCGGCGCGCATGATTTGCCATTCCCGAACACGGGTGGATAGCCAGGGCATCAAGGCGCGGCTGAAAAAAGTGCCGAGCGCAAACAGCGAGAACACGGTGCCGATGATGGAGGCTGAAAAACCCAGGCGTGTGCCAAGAACCGGCAGCATGACGATGAACAGGTCCCAGCAACAGGCCAAAGCCATGCTGACGTAGTAGATGCGCCGCAGTTCCGGCTTGGCCAGCAAGTCATGCCAGGCCCGGGGCTTTGATTCTGCGTTGCCTGCCGCGTCTGATTTGAGCGCCGCCGGCAGTGCCGCCAGTGCCGCCAGTTTCTTGAACACCAGCCAGCAGGCCACACAGGTGAAGCCGGCCATGGTGGCGAAAGCCATGCGAAAACCCACATGGTCAATCAACAGGCCGGAGATGAAAGGCCCGAGTGCGCTGGACGCTGAATGTCCCAATGCAAACCAGCCGAAGTTGCGCAAGCGCTGTTCCGGCGATTGGCCGTGCGCCATCGCTCCGACGCTGTGCTGGCTGGCAACCGACATGGCGTTGAAGCCGAAACCGACCAGTATTGCCATCACAAAGAGCGAGGGCACGCTGAGCCAGAGTACCGGCACAGCTGCGCCAAGCAGCGTGGTCAGCACGCCAGCGCGCATCACCGGCAGCGCACCGATGCGGTCCACCCAGCGACCAATCGACATCGCGGCCAGCGTGGGCAAGACCGAGAACATGGCCATGAACAGGCCCACCACCAGTTCCGGCGAACCGACTCTCAGCGCAAACAAGGAGCCTGAAACACGCCCACCCGACATGGCCATGTGGCCCGTCAGGGTGATCAGAATCAGCGGCAGTAAAAGAGGCGGGAAGCGCTTGGGCACGACCCGATTATCGCGCGAGGAAGACTTGCAAATTCCAAGGTCGGACCTTAGAATTTGCATGCCTACCCGGGACCTCCAGAGACGTCTGGACGGTCTGCTGCGTCACTTTCCTTGCGTTGCGATTGACAGTGCCCGCCGACCTCGTCGCTGCGGCGGCGCCGCGACTCGATTGCAATCTCTCCGGCAGCATCATCAACAACGCTGATATCGCGCGCTCGCTGGGCGTTTCGGAGCCCACCGTGCGCGACTGGCTCGCCATCGCCCACGGCACTTACCTGTGGCGCCACCTGCCAGCCTGGGGCGGCTCGCCGCACAAACAACTGGTACGCCATCCGAAGGGCTGGCTGCGCGACAGCGGCTTGTTGCACCGCCTACTGCAAGTGAGCGATGCTGATGCGCTCGCCACCCACCCACTGGCCGGGCGCTCCTGGGAAGGCCATGTCGCCGAACAACTGATGCGCGGCTTTGCGGACGCAGGAAGCCACGTCACCCCCTACCATTTCCGGACTCGCGGTGGTGGCGAAGTCGATCTGATTCTGGCGGGCGAGTTTGGCACGCTGCCGGTGGAAATCAAGCTCGGTGCCCGAATCGAGTCACGCTCGCTACGTGCGCTGGACGAGTTTGTCAAGGAACAGGGCTGCCTGATCGGCCTGGTCATCAACAATGACGAAAAACCGCGCCTGCTCTCCGAGCGTATCGTGTCCATTCCCGCTGCCAGCTTATGAAGTGCATGGCAGCCGATTTGACGGGTTGGTCTCTTGAATTTACCGCGGTGCCTGGCCGGGAATCGGACGTGGACGACCCTGCTCGTCAATCGCAACGTAGGTGAGAGACGCCTCGGTCACCTTGATGTACTGCCCCTGGGCGCTGAAGCGCTCGGCATAGACCTCGACCTTGACCGTGATCGAGGTGCGCCCGATGCGCACCAGCTTGGAAAAGAAGGTCAGGATGTCGCCAACGCGCACCGGCTGCTTGAAGATGAACTCGTTGACCGCCACCGTTGCCATGCGGCCCTGGACGTAGCGCGCCGGGATCACCGAGCCAGCCAGGTCAACCTGCGCCATGACCCAGCCGCCGAAGATGTCGCCATTGGCGTTGGCGTCGGCTGGCATCGGAATAACCTTCAGGACCAACTCCTCATCGGTCGGTAACTGAAGCTTCAGCGGACTTGTGTTTGCAGACATGGGCACAATCCTGTTAGTAAGAACATTTTGTAGAGAGATTGTCACCTATGCGCCGTTCTGGCGAACACAGTCATTCCACTGGCGGCGTCGAAGCCTTGCCCCAGCCTGTAGCCTCCCGCTCTGACTGGGCTACCTTGCGCCGCCTGTTTCCCTATTTGTGGCAATACAAATGGCGCGTCATGGCGGCGCTCGCATTTATGGTGGGCGCCAAGCTGGCCAACGTCAGCGTGCCGCTGCTGCTCAAGCAACTGGTGGACACCATGAACCCGAAGGCCGGCGCGGGTATCAGTGCCTTGCTCGTGGTGCCGGCCGCTTTGCTGTTTGCCTATGGCTTGCTGCGCCTGTCAACCACGGTGTTTACCGAGTTGCGCGAACTTATTTTTGCCAAGGCCACGGAAGGCGCCTCACGAACCATTTCCTTGCAGGTGTTCCGGCACTTGCACGCCTTGAGCCTGCGCTTTCATCTGGAGCGCCAGACCGGCGGCATGACGCGCGACATTGAGCGCGGCACGCGCGCCGTCAACTCGCTGATTTCGTTTTCGCTGTACAGCATCTTCCCGACGCTGATCGAAGTGGCGATGGTTCTGACACTGCTGGCCGTCAAATTTGATGCCTGGTTTGCCTGGATCACCATCGTGGCGCTGGTCTTCTACATTGCCTTTACCGTGACCGTCACCGAGTGGCGCACGCACTTTCGCAAGGAGATGAACGACCTTGACTCCAAAGCCCACAGCCGGGCGATTGACAGCCTGCTCAATTACGAGACCGTCAAATACTTCAACAACGAAGAGTTTGAAGCGCGCCGCTACGACGAGAACCTGGAGCGCTACCGCCGCGCCGCCGTCAAGAGCCAGAGCACCTTGAGCCTGCTCAATACGGGGCAGCAACTGATCATCGCGGCCGGCCTGGTGGCGATGCTGTGGCGCGCCACGCAGGGCGTGGTCGATGGCCGCATGACGCTGGGCGACCTGGTGATGGTCAACGCCTTCATGATCCAGCTCTACATTCCGCTGGGCTTTCTGGGCGTGCTGTACCGCGAGATCAAGCAAAGCCTGACGGATCTGGACAAGATGTTCACGCTGATGGAACGCAACCGCGAAATTGCCGATGTGCCGGGCGCCCGGCCCCTGCGGGTAGACGGTGCGAGCGTCACATTCAGCCACGTCAACTTCGCTTATGAGGCGGCGCGTCCCATACTGCACGACATCAGCTTCGAGATTCCGTCCGGCAAAACGGTGGCGGTGGTCGGCCCATCGGGGTCCGGCAAATCGACGCTGGCGCGGCTGCTGTTCCGCTTTTACGATGTGCAGCAGGGCCAGATTCTGATTGCCGGGCAGGACATCAAACAGGTGACGCAAGCCAGCGTGCGCCAGGCGATTGGCATCGTGCCGCAGGACACCGTGCTGTTCAACGACACGGTGGAATACAACATTGCCTACGGCCAGCCCGGCGCCACGCGCGAGCAGGTCGAAGAGGCAGCGCGCGCCGCGCACATCCACAGCTTCATCAGCGCCACGCCAAAGGGCTACGACACCATGGTCGGCGAGCGCGGCCTCAAACTCTCCGGCGGCGAGAAGCAGCGCGTGGCGATTGCCCGCACGCTGCTCAAAAACCCGCCGATCCTGATCTTCGATGAAGCCACCTCGGCACTCGACTCTGCCAACGAGCGCGCCATCCAGGCCGAACTGCAAAGCGTGGCGCAAAACAAGACCACGCTGGTGATTGCGCACCGCCTCTCGACCGTGGTCGATGCGCACGAAATTCTGGTGATGGAGGCAGGGCGCATCGTCGAGCGCGGCTCACACGCGGAGTTGCTGGCGGCGAATGGGCGCTACGCGCAGATGTGGGCGTTGCAGCAGAGTTCGGAGTAAATCACTGGTTGAGACGCGGTGGTGCGCCTGCCCCGGCGAGTAATGCCGGGTCCCTCATGCTGCCAAACGCGCAGAAATCGGTCCCCGGCCTCACTCATCGGGGCGAGATTGAGGGGTGCTTCGACACGGTCACCTTTCTTTTCTCCGTAGAAGCCATGAGATCTGCACCGTTCTGTTGCGCAGCTATCATGCTAACTGTCTAGTTAACCCCGGAATTCGCTGAAGAACGCAGGGTCAATTTCATATGTCGTGACAGGCCGTAGCCCGAGTTCCAGTTTTTCAAGCATGTCAACAAATTTCTCTCCGTCGATAAGTTCGATGGGAGGCACGCCATCACGCGATGCTTCTCGGCGGGCCTCGGCTGTGAAAGACCCCGTGGTGACGATGATTCCCTTATCAGCGCGACCAGCCATTGCTCCCCGAAAATCACGCACGTGAGACGGCGACACCGACTTCGAATTGCGCTTGCACTGAAACAAGACCTTGAACGACATCAGCGGATTGATCTGCAGTGTCCCGTGCCCATCGATTCCGCCGTCGCCACTTTGGCCAGTAACGACGACCTGAGTGAATCCAGCCTCACGTAGGAGACGCTGAGAAAGACGCTCAAAGCCTGAAGGTGGAAGCGCAAGCAGCAGTTCAATTACCTGTTCTCGATAATCTTTGGACGGTGTGCCCGTACCTTCGGCAACTTGCTCCGCGATTGGCTCTGGTGCTGCTGCCTTTTCTCGGCGTTGATCTTGAAAGATGCGTACCCATCGAAGAAAGATCGCTCGAGCCTGTTCGTTTGTGAGAGAAGTTGTGCGACCTTTTTCAGTGAGACTCCAGACACCTCGTTTCGACGAGTCAAGCAGAGCCTCACGGACAAGGTAAAAGCGTGCCCACGCAACTTGATTTCTGAAGCGGGGTTGACCAGACGGAAGGAGGTCGTTTTGTACCTCGTCGGAGAGGCCAAGATCGCTGGCAATTTGTTCGACTACTTCGTCGGGTGTTCCTGATCCGCTCAGTTTTCGCAGAGCGTCAAGTAGTGGCCCAAAGTAGCGGACAAATTGCGCGCCTTCATCTGCTTTTCGTTTGGCCATGATAGGTGGTCCGTGACGTGGTTAAAGTGATGTAGCTTGTCGGATATGGTGCCGATCCTAGCCTATCCGCCGAGCCATGGCCGGGAACCGACACACGCATTGACCGAGCCGCCAACATGCAGGCCGCGTGGCGCCGCCTACCTGGCGTCGCATGCAATGTTGTTGTGCATGTTCTGTGATGCTTGTGAGCCCAGTCATCTGTCCTCCCATTCCAGGCGTCTGCTGGCGCAGTTACGCGAGGTGATACCTTGCAAACACTATAGACTGAAAACGGAGCAGGCCGGCGTGTATCGGGCGCGCCATTTGTGCGCTGGTTGGCTATGCCGGTTTTCGCTTGCTCTGACCCGGCAGTTTGGCTGGGGCTTTAACAACCACTGGCCACGCGATTAACCGGCAATCTTTTGCAATGTGCGTGGCTTGACATGATTCAGGGTTCTGAGAATTTCCGGCACCAGCGGCTCAAGATCAGTCATGCGATTGCTTCTGGCGAGGATGACGAGGATGGCGATCGGGAGAGTTGCAAGATTCTGCTGATACTCAATGCCTTTGTCCGCAGTAATCAGCAGATCAAATTCAGCGGCGGCAAGCGCGAGCAGTTTGCCATTCTTGATTCCTGCCCAGCCCCGCTTCTGCACCGACATGGTTTCGTGACCAACCAGCCGAAAACCGAGACGACCCGGCACAGACTCATCAAGCAGGATGCGCATCGTGAGTCACAACCGCACGAGCTTGTTCCAGCACAGCGACAGCCAAATCGCGACATACCGAGGGGAAATCTGTCAAAAAAACTTCGAGCGAATCACCAGCCTCCAAATGTTCGAACAGAACACGAACAGGCACCCGCGTTCCCGCAAATACAGGAGTGCCGCCCAAGATCTCGGGATCGAAAACAACTAGCGGTTTGTCCATAAGGCTTGCCCGAATAGCAGATGACGTTGAAAGTGTAACTCTACATCTTCAAGCGTACTCGTCTATACCGCCTTTGCCAGTATCGCTAGCGCTTGAATCAGCAAGTCAATCGTAACCGGGCACGGTTTCCGGAAGACTTTATGTTTCAGTTGAATGAGGACGAATTCACGGAACACGGTGCCATCATGGCGGCCATGGTGCTCAACAGTCCACGCGCCACGGCACTAAGCGTCTATGTGGTGCGCGCGTTTGTGGAACTGCGCGGCATGCTCAGCAGCACCAGCGGCACCGCCCAAACGCTCGCTTGGGTTCTTGCCAGTTGGCGACAAGAAGGACTCGACCGCTGGCTTGAAGGCCATTGGCAACGTGACGAGCAAGAAGATCTGATGGACCCAATGTCAACCAGTTGCACCCGAGACCATGGGAATTGGTCGAAGGGTACAAGCAATTCTTCGCCGGCAAGCAGAAGCCAGAACCCATGTTTTGATACATGGGTGACCTCAGCCGAAATGGTGGCTCCAGGCATCTTGGATCTCCTTAAGGTGGGCGTTTACAACCGCTTGCGCTTACCGAATTTGGCTTGCGGAAAGACCTGTATGGTTCGCCAAGGTTGCCGATCTGTTAGCGGGCTCGCTCGCCAGGCCATCGCTTGGGATTGCGGCTATTGTGCACAACGGCAAGGACATGTACCAAGTCGCTTCGAACGACATAAAAAACGCCGTAGGGGAATCTGGGCAGCAAGGTTCGCCGAATTCCGGGCAAAATTTCTGCATACAGCAACGGAGCCTGCTCCAGCCTTCGCAATTGAAGCTCAAGCGCTGCTTCGTACTCAGAGCCCAGCCCTTGGCTTTGTGCCTCATACCACTCATAGGCCTCGCCGACTTCTCGTACGGCTCGGCCCGAGAACTTCAGGCGATACGCCACGATCCGGTTTTCAACTGTGCCTTGACCTGATCCCATGGGTATCCGGCCTCGGGGTCACGTTCGAAATCATCTAAACGTGCGTTGAGTTCGGATTTCATCTCTGGCGATACGTCAATTGCCTGCGGGAACGCAGCAATGCTTTCCCAGATCAATTCGACCAGATGAATGCGCTCTTGAACGGGTAGTCCAAGGATGTCAGCGACTGAAATGTTTGTCATAAGAGTAGATTACCACGAACGCCCGCTGCAGGTACCGTGAAGCACTTCGTTGAATAACCACACCCGATCAGGCTGCACCTCTTTACCGTGCGACAGGCGCTTTTGCCAGTCGCTCGGCCATGCGCGTTTGCCATCCGGGTCCGGTGGCGCGCCAGCACGCAATGACCTCTGCTGGCAAACGCAACGAAATGAGTTGCCTTGTACTCAGCAGGCTTGACAACATGCGCATCAACGCGCCCGAGGTCAGACTCCAAAGTACGATGAGAGTCGCGTTTGTTCACGATCATTGGCCTTTCGCATACTGAAGATGTGGCGCACCGAGCCACGTGGGGTGTACCAGCAGCTCTTCATCGGCAAGCAAAAACCAGAACCCGTGTTTAGAAACTTCAGCGGTGAGCGTTAGGCACCGGAAGTGCAGCTGGCGCGGAAACAACGGGGTGTCCTGCGGCAATATGCGCAGCCTCAGATTTCTTCAAGTCTTCATAAATTGCACGCAGGTCATAACCAAACTTGGCAGCATGGGCCTCTCGAATGGCGCGTACTTCATCGACGATTTCATCATTCAACATTTTCTTCTCCAAGGAGTTCTTCCGGAGTGCAAATAAATGGCAAGAACAAACCAATCTGTTCAAGGTAAGCGGCAACCATTTGTTGGGTGTCCGTGACGAGCGACCCGCTATGCGGCGACTTCAATGTATTCGAGGGGAGCAGTCATCACGGGATTGCCACTTCCACGTAACCGCCTGGGACCACACCGTCAACAGACGCTTATGCTACCGCCAATGAACTCCGCGCCGCATACTCAAGCACTTGCCGTGCTTGTTCCATCGTGACACCGGGAAACCATTGCACAAACTCATGGATCGAGGCATCATCTTCAAGGTTTTCAAACAAGGCTGCCACAGGCACCCGTGTTCCGCGGAAAAGCCAAGCTCCGCTGACCCTTGCCGGGTCTTGCTCAACTGCTGGACAAGAAGACCAATCAATCATGGCTGAATTGGTGGCACCTGGAATGGAAAATCTGACTGTTCCTTTTTGACATGGAGCCCCGACAGGCTTCTCTAGACACCGTCTGCGAATTCCACGACCGCGCTTACTTGTTCCCGCCTTGTCGTTTTGCCAGGGCTTGTGCATCCAGTCGACGAGGCAGTCAGCGTCTTCCTCTTTCCTGCGGTGATGGGCATCTCTACAAGGCGAGCCAGGGCCTCGTCGAGCTTGACGATGCGGTGCAGCAGCAGCGCCTGGTTGAACGCCCTGTCTTTCTCGCGGTTTGCAACGCACTTCGCCAGGAAGAGGTCGGTTGGATCCAGGCAGAAGCCGACTTTCCCTGCGGTTGCCTCGGACTGAATTCGCACCAGGCGTTTTTCCCAGTTGCGGGGAAGCGTTGCCGTGGTTGAGTCCACACCTTGTGCGTAGTAGCCGAAGCATTCGTGGAACTGCGAGCCTTCGCCAATCGCGCCGTCGATTTTGTCGGAAAGGTTCGCCGCACCACGCGGGAAAATGTCTGCCTCCATCGACATGACACATTCCTGCGGCGGGTTGGGTACCGAGCCCAGGATGGACTGGCTACCGATGACGACAAATTCATACTCATTCGTGACTTCGGCGGCAGCGCGAATGATGTGTTCGAGCTCATGCCGACGCATATTCAGCTTTCATCGGTCCGGACTGTTTCAGGGCCCTGACTTTGGCGATGATGCCTAGCCGGGTTTCATTTGGCAGCACGGTTGACATTGGGGATGCCTGGCGCAGTTGCTTGCCGTGCTCGGACTCAATCAAAGCCGCATCCCAGTCACCCTGCGCAAGAATCTGCCGCCACTGGTCCCACAAAGGCATCGAATGAGGATCGCCACCCTCGCACCACCGTTCAAGCGTTGCCTGCGCGCGCTGCACCAGAGACGGGTCTTCGCGAATCAGGCGCACCGCCTCCTTGTGCATCAGCAGACTTTGCAAATCCTGTAGTTTGTGCTGGCCTGATCCGACAAGCCCGGGCGTGGCATCAACCGTACTGGTGCCGAGCAGTGCCAGGTTGGCGACCATGCCAAGTTCTGACATCACGCGCAGGTAGGAGCCGATGGTGACCGAGGGGTCGCCGGATTCGACTGCATGCAGGGTCGTGCGCGAGATGCCCACCCGCTGGGCCAGATTGACCGACGATACCCTGCTGGCTTTGCGCGCGCGTTTCAAGCGTTCGCCGTACTGCGAGAGTAGCTGCCGTTCTAGCGTGGAGGTCAGGTCGGCGTGGGCTGGCATGTCCGGCATTATAAACAATTACTGCTGTTTTGTCTAAAATGTTGAACATTGTTGATGACAAGCCCTGTTGTCAGTCAAAACCCGCGCGGCTTTATCAGCCTGCCAGCACCAAGTCTCGCCACGCCACTGTGTCGGCATCGGTACGCCGGGTGCTGAGGTCGCCACCAAAGAGCACCGCGTTGCGCGTGGTTTGCCGCAAGTGGCGCTGCACGGTGGCGAGGCCCGCAAGCCAGCTCTGCGAGAAGGTCTGGCCCGACTTGATCTCGACCAAGGTGATGCCACCGTCCTGCTCCAGCAACAAGTCAATTTCGTTGCCGATGTTGTCGCGCCAGAAGTACAGGGGCTGAGCGTTGCCGCGCACCGCGCGCCATTTGAGTGCTTCGGTCACGGCCCAGGTTTCAAACAGTGCACCTCGTGCGTAGTGCGTTTGCATGTCGCGCTCGGACGTGATGCCCAACAGCCAGGCGCACAGGCCGGTGTCAAGAAAGTACAACTTGGGCGTTTTGACCAACCGCTTGCCAAAATTGCGGTGGTAGGGCGCAATGCGTTGGACGATAAAGCTGGCCTCCAGCAGGTTCATCCATGCGTTGGCCGTGGGTTGGGATATGCCGCAGTCATTGGCCAGCGCGTTCAGGTTCAGTAGTTGGCCGGTGCGCGCCGCACACAGGCGCATGAAGCGCTGAAAGTTGCCCAGGTCCTGCACTGCAGACAAGCTGCGCACATCGCGCTCCACATAGCTGGCAACATAGTCGGCGTAGTAGCGCTGCGGGTCGAGTTGGCGCGCATGCACGGCCGGGTAGCCGCCTTGCACCAAATAGCGATCCAACGTGGCGGGCGTGGTGCCGCCATCCACCAGTTCCTTCAAACGCAGCGGGTGCATCGCTATGAATGAAGCGCGACCTGCCAGACTTTGAGTCACACCCGCCAGTAAGGAAAACTGCTGCGAACCAGACAGCACATACTGCCCCATGCGGCCACTTGTATCGACGGCGGTCTGGATATAGGACAGCAGTTGCGGAACCCTCTGTGCTTCGTCGATGATGAGCGGCGCCGCAAATCTTTGCAGGAACCCACGCGGATCGCGCACGGCGAATTCGCGCATATCCAGGTCTTCCAGTGAAACCATTTGCCAGTCAGGCAAGGTCTGTCTCAGTAGCGTGGTTTTGCCCGCCTGGCGCGCACCGGTTACCACCACGACCGGGTAGCCCTGCAATGCGCGAAGCAGCAACTGGGCGCTGGAACGGGGGTAGATGCCTGGGGTGAATGTGTTCATTTTGCTATTTTAAGATTTGATTTTGAAATAGCAAATTTTGCCGTCTGGCGTTGCGCGGCACGCTGCGCCAACGTAGGCCTCACACTGATCTGAGCCAGAACCATGCCGCATAAAACCCTGCCACGAGCGCACCGGCCAGGGTGAGGCGCGCGGCGTTGCGATCGCCGTTGAACAGGGCAGCATACTGCTTGAGGAAGACCTCCAGCAACAAGAAAAGGGGGAGCAAGGCGCCTCCAGTCCATGCAAACTTGTCGCTCGGCAAGTAGCTGGCGGTCATTGCGCCGGCGACAGCACCCAGCGCCGCTGCAACAACGGCGGCTAGCGCACTACGCAGGTTTGTCGATGCGCCGGTGGGTGGTAGGCGATGGTTTGGTTTTTGTTTGTCCACAGGATGCCTATCCTCGCCAGCCCAAGCGCCTGCCGGAGCACTTGCGCGAGGTAATACGTTACGGGCACTATAGCTTGAAAACGGAGCCTCAGCAGGCTTCACAACCTGTGCATCGACGCGCACAAGGTCAGACCCCAAAGTACGGTGAGTATCGCGTTTGTTCACGATCATTGCGTCTTTTCTGACCACACAATGTCTTGACCTTGCTCAAAGACGCATACAAGCCGAAGGTGCACGATGAAAACATCAACTCCAGGAAGCATTGCCATGAGCACGATGAATACTGCCACTTACAAGAAACAATTGCTGGCGCAGCGTGCCAATATGATGGAGCAACTGACCAGTTTGCGCGGCGGCATGGTGGGGCGGGCCGAAGCTTCGGCTGAACATTTCGGGCGACCGGAAGATTCTGACGCGCAGGTGAACAGCGCCCGTGATCTGGAGTTTGCGCTGGACGAGCGTGAAACCGCCGAACTCCGGCTGCTTGACGCTGCGCTGGCGCGCATTGAAGCTGGCAGCTACGGGCAGTGCATCGACTGCGGTACGGATATTCCCGCTGCCCGGCTCCATGCGGCACCCGAGGCACCACGTTGCATCAGCTGCCAGGAGAAGTCAGAGCATCCCTAGGGCGGCGACGGGCCTGCTATTCTGTCGGCATGAATTACACCTTTGTTTCAGCCACCATCCTGCTGATTTTGATTACCGATCCGGTCGGTAATATCCCGATCTTTGCCAATGCGCTCCAGCAAGTGGAGCCGCAGCGTCGGCCTTGGGTCATCTTGCGCGAGGTGCTGATTGCTTTCGTTTTGCTGCTGACCTTCATGTTTGTTGGCGATGGCTTCCTGCGGGTGATGAATTTGAGTGCCTTGTCGCTGCAGATCGGCGGCGGCGTGATTTTGTTTTTGATCGCGCTGCGCATGATCTTTCCGCCGCTCAAGTCCGAGACGGCAGAGATGCTGGGTGAGCCGCTGATTGTTCCCCTGGCCATACCTGCCATTGCCGGACCTTCTGCCTTGGCCACGGTGTTGTTGCTGGTGTCGCAGGCGCCGGAGCGTCGCCTGGAGTGGATTGCAGCGCTGTGTGTCACGATGCTGGTCAGCGCCGTCGTGCTGGTTCTGGCCGAGCGTATTCAACGTATCGCGGGGGACCGCTTTGTGGTCGCGCTGGAACGCCTGATGGGCCTGGTTCTGGTGGCGGTCTCGATCGAGATGATGCTGCGTGGCATCAAGACTTTTGCCGGGCAACTTGCAGCGACCTGAATCTCAAAAGAAAGACGCCCCCGGATCGTTCCCGGAGGCGTCTTGTTGTGTTGGACCCTGAGAGGCCCATATCAGCTGGTCAAGCGGGTTTTTTGTGACCGAGCACAGCCTTGACACCGACCCACAGCAGCATGCCTGTGCCGATCAAGGGCAGACTGACCGCATAAACCAGACCGATAAAGGGAGCCGCTACAAAGAGGGCCACATTCTTCATCTTGGCAAGTGCCCTATGACCCGTCGGCGTCGCATTGATGGCCTGCCATCCTGTGAAGGCCAGCATTGCCATACCGACTAGCGGCAACATCACTGCATAAGCCAAACCGATGAAAGGAGAGGCCAGGAACAAGGCAATGTTCTTTATCCGGCTCTCTTGCACAGCCGGCTGAACCTCTGCGGCTGCGCTGGCGGCCACCTCTGGATCAGCAATTGCCACGTTCTCGCGCAACGCATAGGCGGCGCTCTGCTCAATCATCTCGGGTGAGAGCGGCTTGCGCACAAACTCCGAAACCCCTGCAGCTTTCGCTCTGGCCTCATTCTCAGAAGTCCCGTAACCAGTGATGATGACCACCGGTGTCCAGGGCTGGACAGCCTTGACACGCTCGGCCAGTTCCACGCCGTCCATGCCCGGCATCTTGATGTCGGTAAAGACCACATCAAAGGACTGCTGACGCATCTGCTCGAGTGCCTCATGGGCATTCTGGGCGGTGGTGACAACATAGCCCTTCTTCTCAGACAAAACACGGTTAAAACTCTTACCGATCACGGCGTCATCATCGACGACCAGAACTTTACGCAGTGCACTCATGACTTTCTCCTAAACAATTAATAAGCTGACTGCCAAGCTATAAGCAAAGCTTGTGCCAGCTATCTGTTTTGATAAAATACATAGCAAAATCAATAAGTTACAAAAATACAGAGGAATCTTGGCGGTGGCCCAAGGTTGGAAAACCAAGTACCAAGTACATGGAATTTGTACAGAGAATTTGACCGCTTTTCCGGCCAAAAGAAGAAAACTCAGCTAAATCAAGAACTTACGCCAATTTCAGCAGCATAGTTTTCTTGTACAGGACGTGGCGAAGCCATAAAAAAAGGCCTCTCGTCGGAGGCCTTTCAGGGGTCGAATGAAACTATTTCTTGCGCGCGGCAATGGCGCTCTCCGCAGCTTTGACCAGTTCTGCGCCAATGGTCGGCTTCCATTTCTCGTACACCGGACGGGTTACTTTGACGAAGGCTTCGCGCTCGGTCGCGGTCAACTGCGTGACGGTCACGCCCATCGCTGCGATATCCTTGAGCAGAGGCTTGTCGGCCTCGACCAAACCTTTGCGTGCGACGACGATTTCTTCCCTGCCAGCGTCAATGGCGGCTTGCCGCACGATCGCCTGGTCAGCCGGGGTCCACGAGTTCCAGATTTCCTTGTTGACCACAAACACCAGCGGGTCGGCCATGTAGCCCCAGGTGGTTACAAACTTTTGGCCGACGGTCTGCATTTTGAGGATGGTGAACAGGAACAATGGGTTTTCCTGGCCGTCCACCGCACCGCTGGAGAGCGCAGGTTGGGCATCGGCCCAACTCATTTGCGTCGGGTTGGCACCCATGGCGCTGAACATGTCCGAGAAAATCGGTGAGCCAACGACGCGGATCTTCATGCCCTTGAGGTCTTCAGGTGACTTGATGGGGCGCTTCGAATTGGTGACCTCGCGGTAGCCGTTTTCACCCCAAGCCAGCGGCACCACGCCGTTCTTTTCGAGCGTCTGGAAGATCTGTTTGCCAACCGTTCCCTGAGTCAAGGCGTCAATCGCCGCATAGTCGGGCATCAGGAACGGCAGCGAGAACAGATTAAGTTCCTTCACCTGCGGCGACCAGTTGATGGTCGAGCCCACGGCCATGTCAATCACGCCCTGGCGCAGTGCGCTGAACTCGCGCGTCTGATCGCCCTGAATCAAAGAGACACCCGGGTATAACTTGATGGCGATGCGACCTTGTGTGCGCTCCCTGATCAGGTCGGCCCACATCTTGCCGGCCTGGCCCCAGGGTGTCGGTGGTCCGAGTACCAGCGACATGCGGTACTCGGCCTTGTAAGGCGTTTGCGCAGAAACGGCAGCCGAAAAGGTGCCCAAGGCAGTTGCGACAGCAACCAGGCTCAGAAGTGTTCTACGGAAAGTCATTGTCAAAGTCTCCTTATAAATAAAACAAAAGTATCGGATTCAATAACCCAGATAGCGCGGCAGCCAGAGCGCGAGTTCCGGCCAGATGATGACCGCAACCATCACCAAAAACATCGAAAAAAGCATCCAGCCGACCCAGCGTACCGTCTCTTCCATGCGCACGCCGGCAATGCGGCAGGATACCATCAGGTTCACAGCCAAAGGCGGCGTGAACTGTCCCAGAGCCACCTTCAATGTCAGGATGACACCAAACCAGACCGGGTCCCACTTGTAGAACTGCACAATAGGCCACAGCAAGGGCACAAAGATAAGAAAGATCGACACGCCATCGAGGAACATGCCGACGCTGATCAGCAGCAGAATCAACAACGACAGTACACCGTATTCGCCCAGGCCCGAGTTGACGATGGCGCGCGTCACTGGGTCAATCACACCCAGCGTGGACAAGGAGAAGGCAAAAATGCCGGCCAGCGACACCACCAGCAGGATGATGGCCGATAGCTCGCCCGACTCGCGCAGGATGACGAACAGGTCAGGGATCTTGATGGTGCGATGGATTGCCATGCCGACGAACAGACCGTAGAACACGGCCACCACAGCGGCCTCGGTCGGCGTGAACCAGCCGGCGCGCATGCCGCCCAGAATCAGCACCGGTGCCGCCAGACCCCAGGTGGCGTCGCGGAAACTCTTCCAGAAAGGAGGCCTTGGCAGGCTGGCCTCCAGTGCCCCCATCTTGTGCTTGCGCGCCAGCAGCACGGTCGGGATGATCAGCGCCAGACCGGCCAGAATGCCGGGAATCATGCCGGCGGCAAACAGAGCCGGCACCGAGGCGCCCGGCACCAGAACCGAGTAGACGATGAAGGCGACCGAGGGCGGTATCAGAATATCGGTTGCGGCTGCAGCGCCGACCACGCTGGCCGAAAACGCAGCCGGGTAGCCAGCCCGCGACATGGCGGCAATCATCACGGCACCAACCGCTGCTGCATTGGCCGGCCCAGAGCCCGAAATACCGCCCAGAAACATGGCCACCAGAATCGCCACCAGCGGCAACATGCCGGGACCGCGTCCGACCATGGCAATGGCAAAGTTGACCAGTCTCAGGGCGACCCCGGAGCGGTCAAAAATGGAACCGACCAGCACGAACATCGGAATGGCCAACAAAGGGTACTTGCCCAGACCGGCATAGAAATTTTGCGGCACCGCCAGCAGGCCGAACCACTGCGCATCCGAATTGGCCAGCGCGATGCAGGCGGCGCCAGCCAGACCGAGGGCGGCGCCGATCGGCACGCCCAGCAGCATCATGGTGACGAAGCCGGAGAACAGCAGGGTCGGAATCATGCGCGACGTCCTCTGCGGATGAACAGGCCGAGGGCGCGCCCGGCAATGGCCACCGACATCACTGGCAGCCAGATCGTGTACCACCACTGCGGCACGCCGATGCCCGGCGAGGTCTCGCCAAAGCGGATGTCATCCCACACCATGCGCACGCTGAGGACGGCCATCAGGCTGAATAACAGAAAGACTGTGATGGCGCCAAAACGGGCCAGTGCGCGCTGTCGCGCCTGCGAGCCGCTGTCGGCAAAGTACTCGATGCGAATCTGGCGGTTGCGCGCCACCGAGGCGGAACCGGCTACCAGCGCCAGCACGATCATCAGGAAGACAGAAAACTCTTCGGTCCAGGCAAACGATTGGTCGGTGAAATAGCGTACCAGCACATTGCCGAAGGTGATCAGAGATAAAAGGCCCATGACGATGACCGTTAGCCAGTCTTCAATCTTCAGCGGAATGACGGTGACTTCGTCCTGGGCCGCCGGGTCGGGTACTTCGATCGGCAGATGGGTTGGTTCGTGAATAGGGAGCATAGTTCACTTTAGCATGGCACGCACAGAGTTCACGATATCGTCGGCAGTGATGCGTGACTGTGCCTCCAGCACCGGCGCATAGCCGACCGGGATGCGCGGCGCACCGAGTCGTCTGATCTTGCAGCCGATGGCTTCCGCAGCGCTGGCTGCCACCTCGGCACCAAAGCCGGCGACCTGAACCGCTTCGTGGACCACCATCAGGTTCCCGGTTTTGGCGCAGGAACGAAAAACGGTGTCGCGGTCCCACGGCCAGATGGTGCGCAAATCGATCAGCTCGACCTCGATGCCGTCCCTGGCCAGTTGCTCGCAGGCGCTTGCACAGGCCTGCAACTGTTTGCTCCAGCTGACCAGGCTCAGGTGCCAGCCGGCGCGCAGGACCCTGGCCTGACCCAGCGCGGCCGACTCTGATTCATCCACTTCGCCGCTCAGACCCCATAGTGTCTTGTGCTCCATGTAGATCACGGGATCGCCGCTCGCCATGGCCGCACGCAGCAGGGAGTAGTTGTCCTGCGGCGTCGCCGGGCAGACCACAACGACGCCCGGCAGATGGGCAAACCAACTCTCCAGCGACTGCGAGTGTTGCGCTGCCGATGAATCCCAGATGCCGATCGGCATGCGCAGCACCAGCGGTACCCGGCCCTGGCCACCAAACATGAAACGGTTCTTGGCGGCCTGATTCACAATTTCATCCATGCCGCAGAGTGCGAAGTCGACGACACGCAACTCGACCACAGGACGCAGGCCAGCCAGCGCCATGCCGACGCCAGCGCCGGCGATGGCAGATTCGCTGATCGGCGTGTCGATGACGCGTTGCGCGCCAAAGGTTTGCTGCAATCCCTGGTACTGACCAAAGATGCCACCGCGTCCCACGTCTTCACCGACCACCACAACGTTGGCATCGGCTTCCATCTCGCGCTGTACCGCGAGCGCTGCGGCTTGCGCGTAGGACATCAGCGCCATGAACCGGCTCCGGTGTTCTGAATGTCGGTGAAAGCCGCAGCTGCTTGCGGCCAGGCTGCGGCGTCGGCGATTATCAGCGCCGCAGCGACTTCTTGCGCTGCAGCCTGTTCGATGGCGTCGAGCTGACTGGGGGTGGTGCCGGACAGGCTCAGGTAACGAGCGCGGGCCCGGGCAATCGGATCGGTCTCCAGCGCAGCCTTCAATTCCTGCGCGTTGCGATAGGCGGCCAGGTCGACCGACACATGTCCCTTGACGCGGTAAGTCAAGGCATGCAGCAGACGCGGACCGCTGCCAGCGCGTATTTCCGGTACCAGATTTTCCACAGCACCATAGACGGCCAGCACGTCATTGCCGTCGACCTGGACCGCGGCTATGTCCAGGCTCAAGGCACGCGCCGAGGCACCTTCGCCGGCCGTCATGGGGCCACTCGCGGTCGTGGCGCTCCAGCGATTGTCTTCACACACGAAAAGCACCGGCAATTGATAGACACGCGCCCAGTTGAGGGCCTCCAGAAAGGGGCCGCGGTTGATGGCGCCATCACCGAAAAAACAGGCTGTGATGCCTTTGCGCCCTTGCAGCTTTTGCGCATGGGCGGCCCCCACAGCAATCGGCAAGCCGGCGCCAACCACGCCATTGGCGCCCAGCATGCCGACTGAAAAGTCCGCAATGTGCATGGAGCCGCCTTTGCCGCCGTTGCTGCCGCCGGCCTTGCCGAACAACTCCAGCATCATGCGTCGCAGATCGGCACCTTTGGCTAGCGTATGACCGTGACCACGGTGTGTCGAAGTCAGGTAGTCATGGGCTTGCAGATGGGCGCAAACGCCTGTCGGGACCGCTTCTTGTCCGGTCGAGAGGTGCAGCGGGCCGCGCACCTTGGCGCTGCCGTCAGCCGCTTTGCCATAGGCGCTGACACCGCCCTGGCTGGCGGCCTCAGCCGCATTCTCGAAGGCGCGAATGCGGACCATCATGCGGTACAAGTCCGCCAGTGTCTGAACCTCTGTGCTCAAAACGTCTCCACTGCCGTAAAAAGAAAGGAGCGCGCATTGTATGAGACGACGTGCCGGAAGTGCCGGCCAGCGGCATAATGCACGTCGGTTAGATCACTGAACATAACAGGTGGATGGGTGTCGCGCAATTTGTCTTTGCAGGTAGCTGGTTTCACCGGGAATGCGGGCCAATGAAGCGTGTTGATCGGGTCTTCTTGTTCAAGGTGCTGACACCCCTTGCCGTGATCGTGTTGCTGGGCCATCTGCTTCTATTGCAGGGGGCTGTGTTGACCGTGGGCCGTGCGTTCACCCCGCCTGGTCGCTCTTTCACTATGCGCGCCATTGAATCGCCGGCAAGGCCGGTGCAAGCCTCGCGCAAAGCTGCCACAGCAAAGGCGCCGACGCGCATTCGCCAGCAAGCTGCGCCGTCCGAACCGGCCCCTGTACAAGGGCCTGCGCCAGCCGTCGCTCAGATCGTGTTTGCCGAGCCGCCGTCACTGGCGGCACAGGAAGAGAGGAGCCCACACCCACCGGACCCGGCCTTGAATCAAGAACAGGAAGTTCGAGAGCCGGCCGATGAGTTGGCACTCGCACCGCGCGCGCTGCGCGAACAGATCGCCTCTGCCAGCCATTACGCGATACCCCGTGCAGCTACCCTCAAATTTCAGGTGACATCAAACAAATTCCCTTTCAGTCTGAACGCCGAACTGGAGTGGCAACAGGATGGTGAAACTTATGACGCCCGACTGGCGTTTGGCGCGTTCGGCTTGAGTCGCGTGCAGACCAGTCGGGGGCAGATTACAGCCGAGGGTCTGGCGCCGCTTCGTTTTTCAGACAAGTATCGCAGTGAGGTCGCCGCTCACTTTGTGCGCGAGAAGGGAAAAGTGATTTTCAGTGCCAACACCCCGGAGCTGCCGCTGTTGGCGGGTGCACAGGATCGCCTCAGCATCGTGGTGCAACTGGCGGCCATGATGGCAGGTGATCCAACTCGGTTTCCGCCGGCCTCCACCATTGCCTTGCAGATCGTCGGTCCGCGTGCTGCCGACATCTGGCTTTTCACCGTGGAAAATGATGAAACGCTGGACTTGCCGGGCGGTCAGCAGCCGACCCGCAAATTGGTGCGCAATCCGAGACAGCAATATGATCAGCGCGTCGAGTTGTGGCTGGCGCCGGCGCTCGGCTATCTGCCCGCAAGGATCAGGATCACGGAGTCCAACGGTGACTTTGTCGATCAGAAATGGCGGGCGAGCGAGCCACCGACTTGAGTCGACGATGCAGCTGTTCTGGCACTGGCAAGCGCTCAGCCCTTGAAATTCCCGGCGCCGTGGCCACCTGCAAGCACAGGACATTTAAGAGATAATTGCTTATGCATACGCTTTATGACTCGGACTCTTACTCGGTAACGCACATGCTCGCCAATGCGGTCGCCGCAGACGCGGTCAGCAAGGGCGATGGCGAACGCATCGAGCAGGTTCTTCTGGTGCCGGCACTGGCACGCCACGGTTTCGAGATCATTGACAAGCGCGCCGGCAAAGAGGTCTATCTGGACGGCTCCTGGGCCGAATTGTTTCAGCTGCAAATTACAGCCTGGCAGCAAAATACGCCAACCCAGGAAGAGGTGGAAGACACGCTCGAGCAGTACGCCGAACTGGCACAAAACCCGGTCGTCGTTCACTGACGGGTCTGCACTTCTGCCAATATGTTGTTGATGACGGTCAGGCGGCTCTGTGCAGTCGCTTTGGTGCCTGCTCTGGCTGCGTGTGTCCAGATGGCTGCTCCAACTGCTTATTCCGACGCCAGCCGAATCGAGTTGCTGAAGCAAATTTTGCCAGCCGACGTGATCCTGCTCGGAGAGCAGCACGACGCGCCCGACCACCAGCGTGTGCATCGCATCGTGGTGAGCGCTTTGGTTTCGCAAAATGCTCTGGCGGCGCTGACCCTGGAAATGGCCAGTCAAGGCCGGTCGACAGCCCATCTGGCAGCCGATGCCAATGAGGAAGCGGTGCGTGCTGCCTTGCAGTGGAACAACGAAGGGTGGCCTTGGGCTGCTTATGGTCCAGCGGTGATGGCAGCGGTCAGAGCCGGTGTTCCTGTCATGGGCGCTAATTTGCCCATGGCGCAAATGAGGCAGGCCATGGCCAATGCCGAACTCGAAGCCTTGCTGTCCAGTTCGGCACTTGAAACCCAGCAGCAATATATCCGCACCGGCCATTGCCAAATGTTGCCCGAAAGCCAGATCCGTCCCATGACCCGCATCCAGATTGCCCGCGACCGGGCGATGGCGCAAACCGTGGCAAATGCAACCCAGCCCGGTAAAACAGTCGTCTTACTGGCGGGCGGCGGACATATGGACCGCAGCCTGGGTGTTCCCTTGCACCTGGCGTCGGCGCTGAAAACCAAAGCAGTACTGATGCGCTCAGAGCAGGAGGAAGAGGATTCAGATGCGAGATCGGCTTTTGACGCCATCTGGCCAGCGCAAGCGGCACCCGCGGTTGACTATTGCGCAAAATTCGTCGCCACCCGACGCTCCCAGGAAGCAGTCGATGCAAGTAAAAAATGGCCTGCAAACGACCCTTGATTTTCAAGTGATCGCAGGGCGCTGCGTGTAATGCGCGTGGCGTTTTTCCAGGAAGGCCTGTATGCCTTCCTGCGCATCTGGCGTCAAGGCCGCTGAAGCCATCAATTCAATGGCCAATTGGTAGGCAGACTGCTGCGGTAAGCCGATCTGCTGGTAAAAACCCTGTTTGCCCAAGGCCTTGGACAGAGCGCTGCCGCGGCTGGCGCGGCTAATCAGATCGAGGGTCGCGCTGTCGAGCTGTTCGGCGGGCACGGAGCGGTTGATGAGCCCCCATTCGGCGGCTGTCTTCGCATCAATCGCATCGCCGGTGAGTGCCATTTCCAGTGAGCGCTTGCGGCCTATATTGCGTGCAACTGCCACCAGCGGTGTATGACAAAACAGGCCGCCCTTGCCACCCGGTATTGCGAAGGACGCGCTGTCGGCGGCGATCGCCAGATCGCAAGTGGCGACCAGTTGGCAACCGGCCGCGGTGGCAAGGGCATGTACCTTGGCAATCACCGGCTGCGGCATGTTCTGGATTGTGTCCATCATCTCGGTGCAGACACGGAACAATTCGCGCGCCTGGTCCAGGCTGGCGCCAGCCATATCAGCAAAGTTGTGTCCGGCGCTGAAGACCGGGCCCCTGGCCGCCAGTATGACGCCCAGCGCATCGCTTTTTGCCACCGCGCGCAGGGCCTGCGTCAATTCCAGCATGACGTTCATTGCCAGCGCATTGCGCTTCTCGGGACGATTCAGAGTCAACGTCGTGATCGCGCCCTCAGAAGAGATCAGCAAGTGTTCGTAGTTCATGCGAATATTGTCGCAGTCTGCAGCGTTCTATGCAATGTGCTTGGCCATGGTTTCACCCATGCGTATCGCAGCGCCCGGTGTCCAGGCCGGGTTGAACTGCATGGGGCCTTTGGGAAACAGCATCACCACCGTGGAGCCGAGCAGAAAGCGGCCCATTTCCTGACCCTGTTGCAGTTGTATGGTTTGATCGTCGTAGCGCCATTCGCGCAACTGGTCCGAGCGTTCGCTGTTCACCACCCCGTGCCAGACGGTCGCCATGCTACCCACAATGGTGGCGCCCACCAAAACCATTAGCAGCGGACCATGACTGGATTCAAAGACACAGACCACCCGCTCATTGCGTGCAAACAAGCCCGGCACCCCGCAGGCCGTGGTTGGGTTGACCGAAAACAGATCTCCGGGGACGTAAATCATGCGGCGCAGGCAGCCATCGCATGGCATGTGAATGCGGTGGTAGTCCTT
>JBBQZA010000016.1:0-25301 GCA_038208175.1 Burkholderiales bacterium | reverse complement strand
CCTTTGCCCGTGAAAAGAGCTTTTTTGGCAGCGGACTGGTAGCGCACGTATCCATGGCGCATCCGGTCTGCAGTCGGCTCGGCGACCATATTGAAGCGGCAGCAAAGCAGGCCGCCATTGCGCTGGTTCGCGGTGGCACCTATCTGGCCATGGAGGGCCCCCAGTTTTCCAGTCTCGCTGAGTCGGAACTGTATCGAAGCTGGAATTGCGATGTGATCGGAATGACCAATATGCCGGAAGCCAAGTTGGCGCGCGAGGCTGAGCTGTGCTATGCCACGGTGGCGATGGTGACGGACTTTGATTGCTGGCACCCGAACCATGATGCCGTCACGGTCGAGACCATCATCAAAGTGTTGCTGGCCAACGCCGACACGGCGCGCAGCCTGGTGAAACAGGTGGCGCCGCTGGTGCACCGCGACGGCTCGGCTGCAAGTTGCGGTTGCCGTAGCGCCTTGCAGTACGCCCTGATCACCGCCCCGGATGCGCGGGACGCGGCCATGCTGCAGCGTCTGCAGGCCGTGGCAGGGCGCGTGCTGGGGAACTGAGGGTGCCAGATCACGCTGTGCCCGACAGTCAGCAAGCGCTCCGTCGCGCCATGGTCGAGGTGGCGTGCCAACTCACATCCATAGGGCTCAATCGCGGTAGTTCGGGCAATCTCGGCGTGCGCTTGTCGACCACCTTTCTGGTGACGCCGTCGGGCGTGCCAGCGCCAGAACTCACACCTGAGGCGATGGTCGAAATGGACTTTGTCGGCGCCGTGGTGCGAGCCGGCAAGCCATCAAGCGAATGGCGTTTTCACCGCGACATCCTGGCCGCGCGCGCCGACATCGGCGCCGTTGTGCACACGCATTCGCGCTACGCCACCACGCTGGCCTGCCTGCATCGCGAGGTCCCGGCCTTTCATTACATGATTGCGGCGGCCGGCGGCGACAGCATCCGCTGCAGCCCCTACGCGCTGTTTGGCAGCCAGCAACTCTCCGACCTGGCCTTGCAGGCGTTGACCGGTCGCAAGGCCTGTCTGCTCGGCAACCACGGCATGATCGCGCTGGGTGCCACGCTGGACGCTGCGCTGGCGCTGGCGGTGGAGGTGGAGTCGTTGTGCGAACAGTACTGGAGCGCGCTGCAGCTCGGTGAACCCCACATTCTTTCGAGCGCACAAATGCACGCTGTCATGGAGAGATTTAAAACCTATGGTCAATCAGGCCGGGACTGAAAAACGCACCGTAGAGACCCTGCGCTGGCGTCAGGATGTGCTGGAAATGATCGACCAGCGCGTGCTGCCGGCGCACTTCGAGTACCTGCGATACGCCAACGCCGCCGAAGTGGCCGAGGGCATTCGAGCGATGGTGGTGCGCGGCGCTCCGGCCATCGGTTGCGCTGCCGCCTACGGCGTGGCACTGGAAGCGTTTAGGCAGCGCGGCGCCGCCCGTGAAGCTTTTGCCACCAGCCTGACAAAAGGCTTTGAGGTGCTGGGTGCGAGTCGACCCACGGCAGTCAATCTGTTCTGGGCACTCAAGCGCATGCGCGGCGTCTGGGAAACCCATGCCGACCAGACGCCAGAGCAAATCGCCCAGCGACTGCTGCAGGAGGCGCACGAGATCACGGCCGAAGACGTCCGCATCAATCGCGCCATGGGGGCTTTCGGCGCTGCTTTGTTGGCTGACGGCGCACGGGTGCTGACGCACTGCAACGCGGGTGCCCTGGCCACGGCCGGGCATGGCACAGCATTGGGCGTCATCCGCTCGGCAGTCCAAAGTGGCAAGCGCATTTCGGTGATTGCCGATGAGACCCGACCCTTCCTGCAGGGCGCACGGCTGACGGCTTGGGAAATGGTGCAGGAAAATATACCGGTGACATTGATCACCGACAACATGGCAGGGCATTTGATCAGCCGGGGCGAGGTGGATGCGGTTGTGGTGGGCGCTGACCGTGTCGCGGCCAATGGGGACGTGGCAAACAAGATTGGCACCTACATGGTGGCGGTGCTGGCGCGCCGTCACGCGATTCCGTTTTATGTCGCCTGCCCCTTATCGACCATTGATCTGGCAATTCCTGATGGCGTCGCCATTCCGATTGAAGAGCGCGCTGCCGAGGAAGTGACCGGCTTCAGGGACTGTCAGTGGGCCGCCAAGGGTGTCCAGGTTCGCAATCCGGCGTTTGACGTCACACCGGCAGAGTTGGTGACTGCGCTGATCACCGAAATAGGCGTTGTGACGCAGCCAAACCGAGAAAAAATTGCCAGTTTGTTCGGTAAATGAGTACTACCTCAACCAGCCGCGCCGGTAGCAATACCACATGGGAAGCGCGGCACTCAGGAACATCAGGGCGACCACGTACGGGTAGGCCCACTGGCCCAGCATTGCGAACTCGGGGAACTGCAGGTTCATGCCGTAGATGCTAGCCACCAGCGTCGGCGGCAGCAGTGCCACGCTGGCCACCGAGAAGATCTTGATGATCTTGTTCTGGCTGATGTTGATGAAACCGACGGTGGCGTCCATCAGGAAGTTGATCTTGTCGAACAGAAAAGCCGTATGTGAATCCAGCGAGTCCATGTCGCGCAAAATCTGCCGGGCGTCATCAAACTGTTCGCCGTTGAGCATCTTGCTGCGCATCATGAAACTCACGGCGCGCCGCGTATCCATGACGTTGCGGCGGATGCGTCCGCTCATGTCTTCGTGGCGCGCAATCGCTCCCAGTACTTCACCCGCCAGGGCATCCGTCATATTGCCTGACAGTACCTTGTTGCTGACCTTTTCCACTTCGTCGTAAATGCCTTCCAGCGTGTCGGCAGAGTACTCCGCGTCAGCGTCGAACAATTTGAGCAGCACCTCCTTGGCATCTTCGATCAGACCGGGTGCGCGCCGCGCCCTCATGCGCAGCAGGCGAAAGACCGGCACATCCTCATCGTGAATGGAAAACAGCACCCCTTTGCTTTTGAGTTCTGCATTTTCCAGGTTCAGTATGAAAGCCACGCGCACGGTGCGCGGTTCAGTGTCGTCGGCGATCAGGAAGTCGCTGCGAATGTGCAATTCGCCATTTTCTTCGCGGTAAAAACGTGCCGACTCTTCGATATCCTCGTCCATCGCATCTTCCGGGATGGACAGGCCGTAGTACTGCTTGATCCAGCGCTTCTCTTCGACGGTCGGGGCTTCCAGATCAACCCAGATGGGCTGGAACTTGGAGAGTTCCTCCAGGGCATCGATCTCTTCCTGGAACAGCCGACCATTGGCGAGCGTGAAAATGTTGAGCATGACTTACTCCCTTAAAATTGATTGCATCTGGCAAAGCTGGTGGGTTTTCGCTTTCAAGTCCGATGCATTCAAGGGAGTTGAAAGCTAGCAACTGGGAACGGGTGTCAAGGAGTTTTCTCCGGCAGTGAAAGTGGGTGAATTATCGCATTGCAAAATGCTGTTTGACGCTGCAGCAAGAATTCCCGGAAGTTCTGTTTTAATTGCCCTGCATCAAGAAAAAGTGTTGCGCTTTGAATTCATAGGGCGCATAGTGAATTCGTCGGTATTCTTTAACCCGGAAAGTAACAGGAGAGTATTTATGAACTTGACGATCAGCGGTCATCACCTCGAGGTCACCCCGGCTTTGCGCAGTTACGTTACGAACAAGCTTGATCGGATCGTTCGGCATTTTGACCAGGTAGTCGATGTCAAGGTGCTGTTAAGCGTCGAAAAACAGAAGGAAAAAGAGGGCAGGCAACGAGCTGAATGCAATATTCATGTCAAAGGCACCGACATGTTTGCCGAGAGTTCACACGAAGATTTGTATGCCGCGGTGGATGAGCTGGTGGATAAACTTGACCGGCAGGTCGTTCGCCATAAAGATCGTCTGCACGATCATCATCATGAAACGCCCAAGCGCGTGATGTGAGTTTGACAGCCTGGCTTCGAACCCAGCCAGCCGCTCAATCGGGCGGCTTTTTTACGTCCCCCGGCTTGGGGCATAATCTGGCGCTAAATTATGAATCGCCTCTCGTCCATACTGTCCGTCGACCAAGTACTGGTGCATGTTGACGCCAGCAGCAAGAAAAGAGCTTTTGAAGAGGCTGGCTTGCTGTTTGAGCGGCTGCATAGCCTGAGCCGTGCTCTGGTGACCGACAGCCTGTTTTCCAGGGAGCGTCTGGGTTCGACTGGCCTGGGCCATGGTGTTGCCATCCCCCATGGGCGCATCAAGGGGCTTAAATCACCGATGGCTGCTGTGTTCCAGCTGGAACATCCGATTGGTTTTGACGCACCGGATGAAGAAGCGGTTGGGCTGCTTATTTTCTTGTTGGTACCTGAGGCGGCAACGCAAAAGCATCTCGAGATCCTCTCGGAAATCGCCGAGTTGCTCAGCGACGCCAGCTTGCGAGAAAAATTGGCCAACAGTGCATCGGCAGCAGATTTGCATACCCTCATCGCCAACTGGCGATCGGCGCCAACGGCCTGATCGCCGCCTCGCCAAACCGCTGCGCACTCTGGACTTATCGTGAAACCCAACGTTGTCAGCGCCAATGTACTGTTTGAGGAATTTCGCGACACTCTGAAATGGGAATGGGTGGCGGGTCTGGGGGCGTCGGAGCGTCGCTTTGATGAGGGTGCGGTGCTGGCCGCGCGCTCCGGTGCCGATCTGGTCGGCCATCTCAATTACATTCATCCCTATCGTATTCAGATTCTCGGTACGCGCGAGATGGCCTATCTGACCAACGCGACACCCGACGATTGCGCGCGCCGAATTTCCCGTATCGTTACATTGGAGCCGCCAGTGCTGGTTTTAGCCGATGGACAGGTCGCTCCGGAGGCTTTGCTGTCGATGTGCGAGCGGGCCCAGATTCCGATGTTTGCCGCGCCAGGCTCATCGGCTTTCGTGATCGATGTGCTGCGCGCTTATTTGTCCAAATACTTCGCTGACCGCTGCTCGATGCATGGCGTGTTCATGGACATTCTGGGCCTGGGTGTCCTGATCACCGGTGAATCCGGACTGGGTAAAAGTGAATTGGGGCTGGAACTGATCTCTCGCGGCAACGGACTGGTGGCCGACGACGCGGTCGACCTTTATCGGATCAACCAGGACACCATTGAGGGGCGCTGCCCGGAACTGCTGATCAATCTGCTCGAAGTCAGGGGTATCGGCCTGCTCGATATCCGCTGCATCTTCGGGGAAACGGCAGTGCGGCGCAAGATGAGGCTCAAGCTGATCGTCCACCTGGTGCGGCGTGAGACCTTGGAGCGCGTGTACGAGCGCATTCCCCATGAACCGCTGCGCCAGGATGTGCTGGGGGTTCCGGTGCGCAAGGTCGTCATTCAGGTGGTGGCGGGTCGCAACATTGCCGTGCTGGTGGAGGCGGCGGTCCGCAACACCATTCTTCAGTTGCGTGGCATCGATACCTACAAGGAATTTGTCGAGCGGCATCGCAAGGTGATGGATTCGGCGGAGTGACTTATTCCGGCGCTGGTGCGTCCGAACGATGCGGGCAGCGCTGCGTTGTACAGTGGGCGTAAAGGCTCAGGGCATGGTCGGCTATGGCAAATCCTTTGGTCTTGGCCACGACCTGCTGGCGTTTTTCAATTTCAGCGTCGTAGAACTCCTCCACTTTGCCGCAGTCCAGACACACCAGATGATCATGGTGCTGCCCTTCATTG
Source organism: Burkholderiales bacterium (assembly GCA_038208175.1). Lineage (GTDB taxonomy): Bacteria > Pseudomonadota > Gammaproteobacteria > Burkholderiales > Burkholderiaceae_C > Rhodoferax. The sequence goes on along the minus strand of JBBQZA010000016.1, from coordinate 19,671 downwards.
AGTTCGTAGACCGCTTTGCCACTTTCGAAATGACTGCGACTGAGGATAGCGGCGTGTTCGAATTGAGCCAGAACACGGTAGACTGTTGCCAAGCCGACGTCGGAGTGATCCTCCAGCAGGACCCGAAAGACGTCCTCAGCCGTCATGTGGCGCCGCCTGCTCTTCTGAAAGATTTCCAGTATTTTCAGACGTGGCAAAGTGGCTTTGAGTCCCGTGCTTTTGAGTTCGTCGATATTGGTCATGGATCTCTCTCTCTCTCTTGCCGTTGGACTGCCCGCTGCTACAGGTACAGCCGGTACAATGGCCTGATCATATCGCTAGACCTCAACTCATCTCATGTCTGATTATTATTGTCGTCGTGCCTGCTCGCTGCTGCTGATTACCGGCAGCGCAAGCCTGGTAGCCTGTGGCAGCCTGGACAATGTCAGCAAGCACATTGTCGGTTTGGTCACGCCCTACAAAATAGATGTTGTTCAGGGCAATTTTGTCTCGAAAGAGCAGGCAGCCGCTCTCAAGCCGGGCATCAGCCGTGTCCAGGTGCGCGATATTCTTGGTACGCCCTTGCTGACCAGCATTTTTCATGCGGATCGGTGGGACTACGTCTTTACTTACAAGCGTCAGGGGCTGCCATCGCAAGCGCGCAAACTTACGGTCTTTTTCAAGGCAGACCAGCTTGAAAGCATCGATGCGGATGCGATGCCAACCGAGGCGGATTTCGTCGCTGCGCTGGATTCCGGACGAACCAGGGGCAAGATGCCAGCGCTTGAGATGACGGAGGAAAGCCTGCAGCAGTTGCCGAAGCCGGACAAAAAGCCCGAGCCAAAGCCTTTGCCTCCTCTGCCGGCGAGCTATCCGCCGCTGGAACCGGCAACCCCCTAGCCTTCGAAGTGGTGTGCCGTGACTGACATCATCATGAGCCAGGGCATTGCGGTCGCCGGTGCCAGCGGGCGCATGGGGAAGATGCTGATCGAGGCGGTGGGCGCCGATGCGCGCTGCCGACTGATCGGCGCACTGGACCTTCCCGCCAGCACCATGGTCGGCGTCGATGCCACTGCGTTTCTGGGGCAGATGAGTGGCGTGCTGATTACCGCCGACCTCAAGCAGGGGCTGAAAAATGTCAACACCCTGATTGATTTCACCCGTCCTGAAGGTACTTTGGCCCACTTGCAGGTTTGTCGCGAACTTGGCGTCAACGTCGTGATTGGTACAACCGGATTCAGTGACGCGCAGAAGGCTGAAATTGCAGCCGCGGCGAGAGAGGTGGCGATTGTGATGGCGCCGAACATGAGCGTCGGCGTAAACGTCACTTTGAAATTGCTGCAAATGGCGGCCAAGTCGCTGGCGACCGGCTTTGACATTGAAATCATCGAGGCGCATCACCGCCACAAGGTCGATGCGCCGTCGGGCACCGCCCTCAAAATGGGTGAGGTGATCGCTGGCGCGCTGGGGCGCGAACTGAAAGATTGTGCGGTCTTTGCGCGCGAGGGCGTTACCGGTGAGCGGGATCCGTCATCGATTGGTTTTGCGACCATCCGGGGCGGCGATATTGTGGGCGATCACACGGTGCTGTTTGCCGGCACCGGCGAGCGTATCGAGATCACTCACAAATCATCCAGCCGTGCCACCTATGCCCAGGGCAGTTTGCGCGCCGTGCATTTTCTGGCTGGGAAGAAATCAGGGTTGTTCGACATGTTTGATGTGCTTGGGCTCAAATGAACGCAATGCACCTGTTCTTACAGGGTGACGCTGTTACGCAAACGGTGGCGCTCGTCCTGCTGTTCATGTCGGTCGGAAGTTGGGTCGTGATTCTTTGGAAAACCTGGTTGCTGCAGCGTGCCAGTGGCGATGTGGCGCGCTGTACGGCAGCCTTCTGGCAGTCTGCATCGGTTGCCGATGCACTCGAAAAATTAAAGGCATTTGATCGTGAAGCCCTTATTCTTCCTATGGTTGTTGCTACAAAATTGGAAGCAAGCGACACTTTGGCGAGCGCCGGTGAAAAATCTCAACAACTGACCAGGGTGCTGCGAGATGCCCTGCATGCGGCCTTGGCCAAACTCCAATATGGCCAGACACTGCTGGCAACGGTCGGCTCGACAGCACCTTTTGTCGGCCTGCTGGGTACTGTGTGGGGCATCTATCACGCACTGATCGGGATTGCAAACGCCGGGCAAGTGACCATCGACAAGATCTCTGGCCCAGTCGGTGAATCGCTGATCATGACCGCCGCCGGACTGGCCGTTGCCTTTCCTGCGGTGCTGGCCTACAACGTAATGGGGCGCGTCATCGCACGCATCGAAGCCGACCTGGAAGGCTTTGCGCGCGACCTGCGCGAACTGCTGGCCGCGACAAGCGTGGGGGCTATTTAAGATGTCTTTTGGCCGTCTTGAGCGCTCCCGCGGCAGCCAGCCGATGAGCGACATCAACGTGACGCCGCTGGTTGACGTCATGCTGGTGTTGGTGGTTATTTTCATCATCACGGCGCCCTTGCTGGCGAGTTCGATCAAACTTGACCTGCCCAGATCGGAGGCGGCCAAACCTGGTGACGCGCCGAAATTCGTCACTGTGGTGGTCGATAAATCCGGCCAGACATTTCTCAATGACCAAGTGCTTGGGTTGCCGGACCTGGCCAGGACTCTGATGCAAACCGGCATGGCGAATCCTGACACCGAGGTGCAACTGCGCGCCGATGCGACTGTGCCTTATGGCCGGATTGTGGAAATCATGGGCTTGGCACAAAAGGCGGGTCTGAACCGGATCGGCTTTGTTGCCGATCCAGCGCCGCAGCCGACAACCGGCACGGCAGCTGTTTTGAAACCCTAAAATCGGGCGATTGCGATCCTGTGATCGCCCGAATGAATCCAAATGCAAGACAAATACCAGCACATTGACGTTGAGAAAGCGGCACAGCGTCACTGGACCACGGCGGACGCTTACCGTGTCATCGAAAATCCGGACAAGAAGAAGTTTTACGCCTGCTCCATGTTGCCCTATCCGAGCGGCAAATTGCACATGGGCCATGTGCGCAACTACACCATCAACGACATGTTGTCGCGCTACCTGCGCATGAATGGCTACAACGTTCTGATGCCGATGGGATGGGACGCATTTGGTCTACCGGCCGAGAATGCGGCCCTGAAGCACGGTGTGCCGCCGGCCAAATGGACCTACGAGAACATTGCCTACATGAAGGCCCAGATGCAGGTCATGGGCCTGGCCATCGACTGGAGCCGTGAGGTCGCCACCTGTGATCCGTCCTATTACAAGTGGAATCAATGGCTGTTCCTGAAGATGCTGGAAAAAGGCATCGCCTATCGCAAGACCCAGGTCGTCAATTGGGACCCGGTTGACCAGACCGTGCTGGCGAATGAGCAGGTGATTGACGGCAAGGGCTGGCGCACCGGCGCGCTGGTAGAGAAGCGCGAAATTCCGGGTTACTACCTGAAGATTACCGATTACGCCCAGGAGTTGCTGGAGCATGTGCAAACCGGTCTGCCGGGTTGGCCGGAGCGCGTCAAACTGATGCAGGAGAACTGGATCGGCCGCAGCGAGGGCGTGCGCTTCGCTTTTACGCACAATATCCGGGACGCCAGCGGCGCCTTGATTGGCGATGGCCGCATGTATGTCTTCACGACCCGTGCCGACACCATCAAGGGCGTGACTTTTTGTGCTGTGGCCCCCGAGCACCCCTTGGCCGTGCAGGCGGCGCGGGGTAACCGGCAGTTGGCGGCCTTCATCGAGGAATGCAAGGCCGGTGGAACGACCGAGGCCGAGTTGGCGACGCAGGAAAAAAGAGGTCTTGATACAGGCTTGCAGGTGACGCATCCGCTGACGGGAGAGCGGCTTGCGCTGTGGGTTGGCAATTACGTTTTGATGAGCTACGGCGACGGTGCCGTGATGGGCGTGCCGGCGCACGATGAGCGTGACTTTGAGTTTGCCAGGAAATACGGCTTGCCGATCAAGCAGGTCGTGCACGTCGATGGCGAGCATTACGACTACGACCACTGGCACGACTGGTACGCTGACAAGCAGCGCGGTGTGGTCATCAACTCCGGCAGTTTCAGCGGCATGTCGTTCGCGCAGGCGGTCGAAGCCGTGGCGCATAAACTTGCCAGCAAGGGCCTGGGCGAGAAGAAGATCACCTGGCGTTTGCGCGACTGGGGTGTCAGCCGCCAGCGCTATTGGGGCACGCCGATTCCGATCATCCATTGTCCGCAGCATGGTGCGGTGCCGGTGCCGGAAAACGACCTTCCGGTGGTATTGCCGCAAGATTGCGTGCCGGATGGCTCCGGTAACCCGCTGCTCAAACACCAAGGTTTTCATGCCGGTGTTGTCTGTCCGGTGTGCGGCGCGCCGGCGCGGCGCGAGACCGACACCATGGACACCTTTGTCGACTCCAGTTGGTATTTCATGCGCTACTGCGATCCGCGCAATGAGCAGGCGATGGTTGCCGAAGGTGCAGCCTACTGGATGCCGATGGACCAGTACATCGGTGGCATCGAGCACGCCATCCTGCATCTGCTGTACGCCCGTTTCTGGACCAAGGTGATGCGCGACATCGGCCTGGTGAAGGTCGACGAACCTTTCACCAAGCTGTTGACCCAGGGTATGGTGCTCAATCACATCTACTCGCGCAAAGGCGACAAGGGCGGTGTCGAGTATTTCTGGCCGAATGAAGTGGAAGACATCCATGACGCAGCGGGCAAGGTGACCGGCGCCCGGCTGAAGTTGGCCAAGGGAGATCTGCCGGCCGGGACGCTGATCGACTATGAGGGCGTCGGCACCATGAGCAAGTCGAAGAACAATGGCGTCGATCCGCAGGACCTGATCACAAAGTACGGCGCCGACACGGCGCGCCTGTACACCATGTTCACGGCCCCGCCCGAGGCCACCCTGGAGTGGAATGATGCAGCCGTGGAAGGTTCCTACCGCTTCCTGCGCCGCCTCTGGAATTTTGGCGTCAAGCTCGACGCCAGCAAGAACGCGGGCGAAGCGGCAGATTCAAAAGGCGCCATCGCATTGAAGGACACGGCGCTGGGCCAGCGCGCGAAAGCGTTGCGGCGCGAAATTCACACGGTATTCAAGCAGGTCGATTACGACTACCAGCGCATGCAATACAACACCGTGGTCTCCGGCGCGATGAAGATGCTCAACGCGCTGGAGGGCTTCCAGGAAGATGGCGCCAGGGGCAACCGAGCCGTCCTGCGAGAAGGTTTTGGTATCTTGTTGCGAGCAATTTATCCGGCTACACCGCATTTGACGCACGCGCTATGGCTGGAGTTGGGATACCACAGCGAGTTGGGTGAGTTGCTTGATGCGCCCTGGCCGAAGGCCGACGAAGCAGCTCTGCTGCAGGACCAGATTGAACTCATGTTGCAGATTAACGGCAAACTCAGGGGTGCTATCGTCGTACCGGCTGGCGCTAGCCGGGAAGAAATTGAACGAGCGGCGATCGACTGTGAGGTCTTTCGAAAACTGGCTGGCGGCCAGGCGATCAGGAAGATCGTCATTGTGGCCGGGCGCCTGGTCAACGTCGTCGTCTGAGTTGGCTGACCATGCAACGTCGTTCAGCTCTGGTGTGGATGTGGCGTGGCAGCCTACTCAGCCTGGGTCTGCTGACGCTGGCGGGCTGCGGTTTCAAGCTGCGTGCGGCGCAGGATTTTTCGTTTTCCTCCGTCGCTGTGATGCCCAATCCCGGCGGACCTTTGAACACCGAGGTACGTCGCTCCTTTGGTGACGCCGTGCGCGTGCTGGCCCCGCAAGAGCCGTTGGCGCAGGCGCAGGTCGTGCTTGACATTTTGCAGGAGCAGCGGGAGAAAACAGTGGTCGGAGTCAACAGCTCCGGGCAGGTTCGTGAATTTCAGTTGCGAATCCGTCTGAAATTCATAGTCCGCACGCCACAGGGTCGTGAGCTTGTTCCGGAAGTGGAAATTGTGCAGCAGCGCGATATCAGCTTCAACGAATCAGCGGCGCTGGCCAAGGAGGCTGAAGAGGTCTTGCTGTACCGAGACATGCAAACCGACATCGTGCAGCAATTGATGCGCCGTCTGGCGGCGCTAAAACATGCAGCTAGCCCCTGATCGACTGGTACACCATCTGCAGCAAGGCTTGCGCAGCCTTTACACGCTGTATGGTGACGAGCCGCTGCTGCTGCAGGAGGCCGCAGATGCGATCCGGACGGTGGCCCGAGGACAGGGCTTTACCGAGCGCAGCTCCTATACGGTTGCCGGCACCCATTTTGATTGGAGCATGGTGCTGGTGGCAGGCAGTTCATTGAGTCTGTTCGCCGACAAGCAGATGGTCGAACTGCGGCTGCCTTCTGGCAAGCCGGGCAAGGAGGGCGCTTTGGCGCTGGTCCAGTTGGCAGAGCAATCGGGCGGCAATCAATCAACGCTCACGCTCATTGTGTTGCCGCGCCTGGACAAGGCGACGCAGGGCAGCGCCTGGTTTGGCGCGTTGGCTGCTCAGGGTGTCACGATCCAGTTTGAACCGATAACGCGTAGCGCCTTGCCGCAGTGGATCGCCGAGCGTCTGTCGGCGCAGGGTCAGCGCGTGGTCGCTGGCGAGGACGGACAACGCACTCTGCAGTTTTTCGCCGACCGGGTGGAAGGTAATCTGCTGGCTGCGCATCAGGAAGTTCAGAAATTGGGCCTGCTGTTCGCACCCGGCGAACTCAGCTTTGAGCAGGTCGAGAGTGCGGTCCTGAACGTTGCACGCTATGACGTTTTCAAGCTCTCAGAGGCCGTTTTGGCGGGTCAGAGCAGCCGCGTTCAGCGCATGCTGGACGGCCTGCAGGCAGAAGGGGAGCCGGAAGTGCTGGTGCACTACACGCTGAGCGAAGACATACGCGCCCTCAAACGCGTCAAAGACGCCATCGGGTCCGGCCGACCGCTACCGCTGGCCTTGCGCGAGCAACGTGTCTGGGGCGTCAAGGAACGTCTGTTTGAGCGCGTGCTGCCGCGTTTGAGCGATCAGAAACTGACCGGCTTGTTGCTGGCGGCGCATCGCGTTGACGGCATTGTCAAGGGCTTGAAACGAGCTGATTGGCCGCATGATAACTGGCAGGCTTTGCTGCGACTGGCGATGCTGTTGTGCCATGAATGCCGACTACCGGCAAGCGCCCAGCGCGTGCGATGAGGACGTTTTCTCGTGAGAGAATGAAAGCATGACGGTACCGAATATTTTCGAATACACGCAAACGCTTGGCAGTCAGGCAAAGGTGGCGTCATCGCGGATGGCGAAGGCGCCAACCGTGACCCGCAATACGGCCCTGCGAAAACTGGCTTCGCTGCTGCGTGGCGACACGCAGGCGTTGCAAGCCGGGAATGCCAGGGATGTTGGGCGTGCGCGGGAGGCGGGTCTGGCGGCAGCGCTGCTGGATCGCCTCAAGTTGACGGATCAGATCATCGAGACCTGCGCGCTGGGCTGTGAGCAGCTGGCAGCCATGCCCGATGTCATTGGTGAAATTATCGGCCTGCGCCAGCAGCCCAGCGGCATCCGGGTCGGTCAGATGCGCGTTCCCATCGGCGTCTTTGGCATGGTGTTCGAGAGTCGTCCGAACGTGACGATCGAAGCAGCCAGCCTGTCGATCAAGAGCGGCAACGCCTGCATCCTGCGTGGCGGTTCCGAAGCGATTGAGTCCAACAAGGCGCTCGCCCTCCTGGTGCAGCAGGCTCTCGCTGAAAGCAGTTTGCCGGTGGACGCCGTGCAGTTGGTGCAGATCACCGATCGCGAAGTCGTCGGGCAGTTGATCAGCATGCCGCAATATATCGATGTCATCATCCCACGGGGTGGCAAGGGCTTGATCGAGCGTATCAGCCGGGATGCCAAAGTGCCGGTCATCAAACATCTGGATGGAAACTGCCATGTCTATGTTGATGATCCCTGCGATATCGACATGGCGATCAGCCTGGCCGACAATGCCAAGACGCAAAAATACAGTCCTTGCAACACTGCTGAAAGCCTGCTGGTAGCGCGTTCCGTGGCTTCCCGATTCTTGCCGCTGATCGGCCAGGTATACGCTGCCAAAGGGGTGCAGATGCGTTGCGATCAGGAGGCACTCGGGTTGCTGGCCAGAGTGTCGGGTGCCCAGACACAACTGGCCAGCGAGCAGGATTGGTACGAAGAATACCTGGCGCCTATCATCAGCGTGAAAGTAGTTGAGGGCGTCGACCAGGCGATTGCCCATATCAACCAGTATTCATCACACCATACCGACGCCATCGTGACCCGTGACCACATGCATGCACAAGCCTTTCTGCGTGAAGTGGACTCTGCCAGTGTGATGGTGAATGCCAGCACCCGTTTTGCCGACGGTTTTGAATATGGCCTGGGAGCCGAAATCGGCATCAGCACCGACAAGTTTCACGCCCGTGGCCCGGTGGGCATCGAGGGCCTGACGTCGCTGAAATATGTGGTACTGGGCAATGGAGAGTTGCGGCTTTAGAGCAAAGCAGCTACCCACCTAATTTCTTCACGAGGACCGCATGGTTCCACATCTCGTTACTGCACTGACCGGCCCGATCAATGAACTTGAGCAGCGCGTTCTTGATTCCATGCCGGCCATCGAGCGCTGGTTTCGCCTGGAATGGATGGAACATACGCCTCCGTTCTATACCTCGGTCGATGTCCGCAATGCCGGCTTCAAGCTGGCCCCGGTGGCAACCAACTTGTTTCCGGATGGCTGGCACAATCTGACGCCCGAAATGTTGCCGCTCGCGGTGCAGGCGGCGATGGCGGCGATTGAGAAAATTTGTCCTGAGGCACGCAACCTGCTGCTGATTCCGGAAAATCGCTCGACCAGCACGGTTTATCTTTCCAGCCTGGCCCAGTTGCGACGCATCTTTCATATGGCGGGGCTGAATGTGCGTATTGGTTCAATTGACCCGGCCATCAAGAAAGTCACCCAGTTTGATTTGCCGAACGGCGAGAGTATTGCGCTGGAGCCTGTGATTCGCGGCAAGCGTCGGCTTGGCGTCAAGGACTTCGACCCCTGCACCATCTTGTTGAACAACAATCTGGGCTCCGGCGTGCCGGGTATTCTGGAAGAAATTCACGAACAGTACCTGTTGCCACCGCTGCATGCGGGCTGGGCGACGCGGCGCAGGAGCAAGCACTTCAAGTGCTATGAAGAAGTGGCCAAGCGCATGGGCAAGCTGTTGGGGGTTGACCCCTGGTTGATCAATCCGGTGTTCGAAAAATGCGCGCCAGTCAACCTGGGCGACGTCACCGACCTGGAAGGCATGCGCAGTCACGTCGATCTGGTGCTTGCCAAGATTCGCCGCAAGTACAAGGAATATGGCATCAAGGAGAAGCCATTTGTCGTCGTCAAAGCCGACAGTGCAGCAGCCGGTCTCGGAGTGGCGATCGTGCGTGATGGCAAGGATTTGCAGGCGTTGGGTCCCCTGCTGCAGAAGTGCAAGGACGCAGCCACAGAAGGTCCACAAGCGCAGGGCCTGCTGCTGCAGGAAGGTGTGCTGACCTACGAACGGGTGAACGAGTCGGTGGCTGAACCGGTGGTCTTTATGATGGACCGTTATGTGGTGGGCGGTTTTTATCGTATTCATGCCGACCGCGGCATCGATGAAAACCTGGATGCGCCGGGATCGAGTTTTGTGCCCTTGGCGTTCGAGCAAAGCACCCATTTGCCGCAACCCGGCAGCAAGCCTGGCGCCAGTGTCCCGAATCGTTTTTACATGTACGGCGTGGTGGCGCGTCTGGCCATGCTGGCGGCCAGCTACGAGTTGGAAGCGACCGATCCGGATGCCGAGGTTTATGAGTAAATCTTCTCTCACCGCACTTACTCTGGGGGCTGTCGGCGTTGTCTACGGTGATATCGGCACCAGCGTCCTGTATGCAGTCAAAGAGGTTTTTGGCTCCGGTCATGTGCCGTTTACGACCGATAACGTATACGGCATTTTGTCGATCTTTTTCTGGACCCTGACGGTCATCGTGTCGCTCAAGTACGTCACGCTGGTACTGCGTGCCGACAATAACGGCGAGGGTGGCTTGGTGGCGATGCTGGCGCTGGCGTCGCAATCCGTCAAGGACCGGCCGGAACTACGACGGGTGCTGTTGCTGGTAGGTATATTTGGCACCTGCCTGTTTTATGGCGATGGCGTCATTACGCCGGCGATCTCGGTGCTGTCGGCGGTGGAAGGCCTGGAGGTGGTGTCGCCGGCGTTCAAACAGTACGTCATACCATTGACTCTGGTGATTCTGTTTGGCCTGTTTGCGCTGCAAAAGCGCGGCACCGCCGGCATCGGCAAGTTCTTCGGGCCGATCACGGTGGTCTGGTTTGTCTGCATTGCGCTGCTCGGTGTCGCCCAGATTGTGACGCAGCCGTCGATCCTGTGGGCTGTCAGCCCGCACTACGCGATCGGTTTCATCTGGCGCAACCCGTTCGTCACCTTCATCGTCCTGGGTGCCGTCGTGCTGTGCGTGACCGGCGCCGAGGCGCTGTACGCCGACCTGGGGCATTTCGGCAAGCGGCCGATCCGGCTGGCCTGGTTCTCGATCGTGATGCCGGCGCTGACGCTGAACTACTTCGGCCAGGGCGCGTTGCTGCTGAACAACCCGGCGGCGGTGAAGAACCCGTTCTTCATGATGACGCCGGACTGGGCGCTGCTGCCGCTGGTGGGCCTGGCCACCATGGCGACCGTGATCGCGTCGCAGGCCCTGATTTCGGGCGCGTTCTCGGTTACCCGGCAGGTCATCCAGCTGGGCTACCTGCCGCGCCTGCAGATCACTCACACCAGCGTCAAGGATACCGGCCAGATCTATCTGCCGTTCGTGAACTGGGGCCTGTTCGTGGCGATCGTGCTGGCGGTCGTGATGTTCAAGTCGTCGAGCAATCTGGCCGGGGCTTATGGCATTGCGGTCTGTACCGACATGCTGATTACGACGATTCTGACCTTCTTCGTGATCCGCTACAGCTGGAACTACTCGTTGTGGCTGGCGGTCCCAGCCACGGCATTCTTCTTTCTGGTCGATTTTGCGTTCTGGGCCTCGAACCTGCTCAAACTGTTCGACGGCGGCTGGTTCCCGTTGCTGATCGGGGGTGCCATCTTTACGCTGATGATGACCTGGAAGGACGGCCGGCGCTTGCTGAACCAGAAGCTGGAGGCAGACGCCATCGACCTGAAGAGTTTTCTCGAGGCCGTCTTCGTCAGTCCACCGTTGCGGGTCGACGGTACCGCCGTGTTTATGACAGCCGGTCCCGGCACGGTACCCAATGCGATGTTGCACAACCTCAAGCACAACAAGGTTCTGCATCGCAATAATCTTTTTGTGACGGTGCGCAATCACGAGGTGCCATGGATTGGCCTGGACAAGCGCGTCGAGATTGAGTCCCTGGGGCACGACTGCTGGCAGGTGGTGATTCACTACGGCTTCAAGAATGATCCAGACATCCCGAAAGCCTTGCAGCATATCAAGGGACATGGTTGCGAACTGGACGCCATGACCACCAGCTATTTCCTGTCACGCGATACCGTGGTTCCGACGATTGACAGTGGCATGTCGCAGTGGCGCGAAAAGCTGTTTGCACAAATGCATCACAACGCCAGCGGCGCGGCCGATTTCCTCAAGTTGCCGAACAACGCGGTGGTCGAACTCGGCTCGAAAATTGAAATTTGAACGCGCTGCAAGCCCCTGTTCTTGAAACCGCGCGTTGCGTGCTGACCCTGCTGCGCCCGGAAAATGCCCCGTTGCTGGTCGACTACAAGCTGCGCAATCAGGCGCAACAAGGCGAGGGACTGATGCGCGAGGGCTATGCCCGGGCTTACCTCAAGATCGCCGGTCGGTGGGAAGATATGGTCCTCAACGCACTGATCAATGCAAAGCTTCCCTAATGCAACCAGGGATGCCGTCATTGCACCAAAAAATCAGGTTAATGCGGCTGTAGCCCAAGTATTTACTGCCCTACTCGCTATCAAAATCATAGTACTTCAGATTAACAGAAATCATTGTTGGCAATAATAGCACTTTTTGACTATAATGATTTGCGTTATGCCAGCCAAAGCCACCACTCTCTACCCTTCACAGAGCCGCCTGCTGATGGCGCTGGGGCAGCGCTTGCGCGAAGCTCGATTGCGACGTGGTTTTTCGGCCCAAACCGTAAGCGCGCGTGCCACCATATCAAGACCGACGCTCACCAAAGTTGAGCGTGGTGATGCCTGTGTAACCATGGGAACCTACCTGCAGGTGCTACGCGTACTTGGGTTGGAACAAGACTTGGCCAAGCTGGCCCTGGACGATGTTGTTGGGCGTCGGCTGCAAGACGCACAACTACCTATGCGAAAAAGGGCGCCTCGTCGATCAAAGGCAGCACCGGCTGACTCGCAGGCGATAAACGCTCCGGCGACACCAGGAGAGCCCGAATGAGCCGCCTGTCCGCAAAGCAGTCTGCGACCGACTCCAACCCGCAAGCTTTGTCTGTATGGTTGGACGACCCCGCCTTCGGCCCGCTCACACGCATTGGCGTGCTGTCCAATCCAAGGGTTTACCCCTCACCCTTTTGGTTGAAGCAGCCAATGCGCTAACAAAGGGCTACGATCTGCTCAGCAGCATCAATGGCGGTGAAGGCTTCTGGGTCAATGCCAACGCAAGCTTCACTGCTCAGTTGCCAATCGGGTCAGCGGTAACGTCGGCTTCTTTCAAGACAATGCCCAGCGGCTGGAGCTTGGTTGCTGTAGGCGACAACCCGACTGCAAGCGGCTTCAACAGTGCGCTGAGCAGCACTCCACCAGCAACCGGTGTGATACCCACAAACTTGACCAGCCTGTGGGCCTGGGATGCAACGAGTCAGAAATGGTACTTCTATGCACCGAGCCTGGAAGCACAAGGTGGCACGGCACTGACGGATTACATCAGCAACCACGGGTTCAAGGACTTTAGCAACAGCGGCAAGACGCTGGGACCCAATACCGGGTTCTGGGTCAACCGGCCGTGATAAGCTTCACGCCAAATCACTCTGTCCGAGGCATGCGCCTCACAGTGCGCCGGGTGCTTGAGGCCTGGGCTGTGGTGTCGTCACGGGTTGCCTGAAATGTCGCTCGAGGCACTTGCGCAGGCGATGAATCAGCATGCAGAAAAATTGGCTGCCCCATAGCCACGGGAAGATGATGGTCGACCGCAAGCGCAGTGTCACAATGCCCACATGCGTTTCTTCAAAGATCTGAGTCCTTCTGCCTTCACAGCCGGTCCCGAACTGATATGGTGGCGTGCAGCACGCTAGGCGCGGCAGTACTGGCCACTGCGGGGCTGGCCGGTTTCTCGATGCCGGAGGCGGTGGGCGCATTCATGCTGTGCGCCGTTCTCATTACCCTTTGTGGTGTGACGGGCTGGTTGGCGCGCTTTGGTTTGCAGGCTTTTGCGGCGGCCATCTGCATGGGGCGAGAAGCACACCCCGATCCGGACCGGCGTTATACAGCGGCGGTCTCCTGCGGTGCCACCTATGTGCTGATCGGGCTCTTTGGCACTGCCATCGCCGGGCTCGCACTGCTCGGCACCATTGGCGGCGCGCTGGCACAATTTGTGCAACAGTACCGCGAGTCGCACTTTTCCAAACCACCGTCAGCGTAAAGCTTGATTGCCATGAATATTCTTTTTGTCGCCGACCACCTCGACACTTTCAAGATCTACAAAGATACAACGTTTGCCATGATGCGCGAGGCGCACGCCCGTGGTCACCGGGTGGCGGCCTGTGAGCCGCAACATATTTCCTGGACTTGCGGCGGCCTGGTGCAGGCGGATGTGAAACAGATTGCGCTGACCGGTGACACGCAGGCGTGGTACGCAACCGATCACACGCGGGTCACGCCGTTGCGGGAATTTGACGCAGTTGTGATGCGCAAGGACCCGCCGTTCGACGCTGAATATTTTTATGCCACGCATTTGCTGGAGCAGGCCGAGCGCGAAGGCGCCCGGGTCTTCAACAAGCCGCGGGCGCTGCGCGACCATCCTGAAAAGCTGGCGATTCTGGAGTTTCCCCAGTTCATCGGCCCAACCCTGGTGACGCGAGCCGCCGAGGACATCCGGCGTTTTCATGCACAACACAAAGACATCATCCTCAAGCCGCTGGACGGCATGGGCGGCATGGGTATCTTTCGGGTCAAGGAGGATGGTTTGAATTTGGGCAGCATCATCGAAACGCTCAACAAAGAGGGAGCGCAGACGGTGATGGTGCAGAAGTTCCTGCCGGCCATTGCCCAGGGCGACAAACGGGTGCTGGTGATTGGCGGCAAACCGGTGCCCTACTGCCTGGCGCGTATTCCGCAGGGCGGTGAAGTGCGTGGCAATCTGGCAGCCGGTGGCAAGGGCGTGGCACAGCCCTTGAGCGAGCGTGACCGCTTTATTGCCGAATCACTGGGTCCGTTATTGAGTGCGCGCGGCCTGCTGCTGGTCGGGCTCGATGTGATCGGCGACAGCCTGACCGAGATCAATGTCACCAGTCCGACCTGTTTTCAGGAAATCTTTGATCAGACCGGCTTTGACGTCGCAGCCATGTTCGTGGAGGCGCTCGAAGCCGCGCTCAAGCGTTAAGGAAAAGGGGAAAGGAAAGAAAGAATGCAAGCGTTGCAACGGCCGCACAAGATCGATCGCGACGGCCCTAAACCGCCGGTGCAGGCGTACAGCAACTGCACTCAGCGACGGCGCCGTCGACGAACACATGCAGTTCGCCGGACTTCGGTGAATGGGTGCTGGCGCAGCACGTAATGCAACTGGGTGCTGGCGTGCGCCCACAAGGCCTGTCCGTTGCTGAGCAGAAAATTGAAGCTGCCGTGGCGGGCTATTTGCGGCACCAGTTGACATGTTGGCCTGGCATGGTTTTCCGCCACCCAAAAGGCTGACAATCTCACGCATGATAGAGGCAATACCAAGGAGCTCTTGTGCACACCAATTTCAATCTCGACGAACACCTTGGGGTCGGTACCCGATCCAACAAAATTGTGTCGGCGGCCGAAGCCGTGGGGCTGGTTCATGATGGCGACACCGTGGCCACCGGCGGCTTTGTCGGCGTTGGCTTTGCGGAAGGAATTGCGATCGCGCTGGAGCAGCGCTTTCTGGCGAGCCAACGGGAGACCGGTGTCGGTGCGCCCGGCCAATTGACTTTGGTCTATGCCGCAGGGCAAGGCGATGGCAAGACCCGAGGGCTCAATCATTTTGGACACCGCGGCATGGTGAGGCGGGTGGTGGGGGGCCACTGGGGCTTGGTGCCGACTCTGCAAAAACTGGCGGTTGACAACGACATTGAAGCCTACAACCTGCCGCAGGGCGTCATTTCCCATCTGTTTCGTGACATTGCCGCTGGCAAGCCAGGGACCTTGACGCATGTCGGTCTGGATACTTTTGTCGATCCCCGTTTCGGTGGCGGCAAGATCAATGAGCGGACCACCGAGGACCTGGTTCGATTGATGGAGATTGATGGCCGGGAGTATCTTTTTTACAAGGCATTTCCGATATCGGTCGGCATCATCCGGGCCACCACAGCCGACCCGGATGGCAACCTCAGCATGGAGCGTGAAGCGCTGACGCTGGAAGCACTGGCGATTGCCATGGCGGCGCGCAACTCGGGCGGTATTGTCATTGCCCAGGTTGAGCGGGTAGCGGCACGCGGCACACTGCATCCGCGGCAAGTGCGGGTGCCTGGCGTGTTGGTCGACGCGGTGGTGGTGGCGACCGAGCCGGCGCATCATATGCAAACCTTCTCGGAGCAATACAACCCGGCCTATTCGGGAGAAATTCGCGTGCCGGTCGAAACACTGACGGTCATGCCACTGAATGAGCGCAAGGTGATCGCCCGGCGCGCGGCGATGGAATTGCGACCCGACAGTGTTGTCAATCTGGGCATTGGCATGCCTGAAGGCGTAGCCGCTGTCGCTACCGAGGAAAAACTGATCGATCTGCTGACCTTGACGGCCGAGCCCGGTGTCATCGGGGGTATCCCCGCCAGTGGCATGAGTTTTGGCGCCGCGGTCAATACCCAGGCGGTGATCGATCAGCCGAATCAGTTTGATTTTTATGACGGGGGTGGCCTCGATATCGCCGTGCTCGGCCTGGCGCAGGCAGACGCACATGGGAATTTGAATGTCAGCAAATTTGGCAAGCGGCTGGCGGGTGCGGGAGGATTCATCAACATCAGCCAGAACGCAAAGAGGCTGGTGTTTGCCGGAACTTTTACCGCAGACGATCTGGCAGTTCGCGTTGAAGGTGGCCGCTTGCGCGTGGTCATTGAAGGTCGGACACGCAAATTTGTCAACGCTGTCGAGCACCGGACTTTCAGCGGCCGCGAGGCCTGTCGAAGAGGGCAACACGTCTTGTATGTGACCGAACGATGCGTCTTCCGGTTGACCGGGAGTGGTTCCGATGGCGCTCTGGAACTGATTGAAATCGCACCGGGGATTGACCTCGAGCGTGACATTCTGGCGCAAATGGATTTCAAACCGGCGATCAGCCCGCAACTCAAGTTGATGGACAGCGCCTTGTTTCTGGTTGAAAAGATGAGTTTGCGGGAACGCCTGCTGGCGACCCCTCTGGCACAGCGCTTTGAACTCGACCGCAAGCGGCGTTTGCTGTTCATCAATTGCGAAGGCCTCGCGATCGATTCCCTGTCCGATATTGTGGCGGTGGAGCGGATGGTGGAGGAATTGCTCACGCCTGTGGTCACCGATCCTGCTGATCGTGTGGCGGTGGTGGTGAATTACGACAGTTTCACGATTCTGCCTACGCTGGTGGATGCCTACTCCGCCATGGTCAAGCGCGTGACGACACGTTTTTACAGTCGTGTGACACGCTACGGTTCTGGCGGGTTCCTCAAAGCAAGGCTTGATGCGGGCCGGACGGCGTCTGTCAGTGGGGCCAGGAATAAATTGGCAGCGGGCGTGAAGTAGACTGCGTACCACCATGCGCTAAGTAAAATAGTCGCTACTCAGGAAAGTTCTGTTGAAACTCATACCCAAAATTGCCGCGGTCGCGTTACTTTTCGTAGCGTTCGATAGCGCAGCGTTAACGCTGGGTCGCCTGCGTGGTGCGGCTGTACTGGGACAGCCGCTTGATGTCATGGTGCAAATTCAGGTGGATGGTGCTGAGGATGTCGCTGCACTTTGTTTTGAGGCTGAAGTATTTCACGCCGATATTCGCAAAGATCCGGGCCAGGTTCGGGTCGTCGTCGAGAGGTCTGCCCAGACTGCCATGGCTGATGTGCGGGTCATGTCCCAGGCCGCCATTGATGAGCCGATCATCACACTTAATTTACGCTATGGTTGCGGTCAGAAGATAAGCCGTCGTTACGTCTTGTTTGCCGATTTACCCAATCAGGGCGTGCCTCCCCCTGACGCCGAGTCAGTTCCTGGCCGTGTGGAGCTGATGCCAGCCGCGCCACCTTCCGCAAACCGTCCCTCGACGGCAGCCGGGCCTGTTGCCGTGGTGGCAGCGTCAGTTGCCAATGGCAAGGCCCAAGTGGCTCCCAAAGCCGGCGCGAGGAAGAACGCAGAGCGCCCGCGCACAAGGTCAAAAAGTGCGCCTGCTGCAAAGCGGAGCGGGGTCGCCAGCAAGGTCAAGCCGGTGCGAGCCGAGCCGCTGTCGCGCTTGAAGCTCGATCCGCTGGATGTTCTTTCTGATCGCATTGCCAATCTCGATGCGCCAATGACGTTTGAGCCTTCGGCGGACGCCTTGCTTAACATTGAAAAAATGAAATCGCTGGAAGGCGAAATGAAGGCTTTACGCGACTCGGCGCTGAAGAACGAGCGCAGTCTGGCAGACATGAAAGTCCGTCTGCAGCAGGCTGAGTCGGAGCGTTTTCCGGGTGTCATCCTGTATCTTCTGGCTGCTTCGGTGTTGGCCTGTCTGCTGATCGTGGCCTGGTTGTGGAACCGGCAGCGCCAATCCGCAGCGGGCGAGAGTTGGTGGAGTGATTCGGGTGCCAGCCCCTTGCCAGCAGCGGAAGCTCGCCGCGGACCGGACGTCGGTGTGGCGCCGGTTCGCCAACACCAGGGTCACTCAAAGGGTCCCGGGGTGGCTCGCGCCAAAGCCGTTGACGCTGAAAGTTCGCTCGGCCTTGAAGCACATTCTGGTCCCATGGGAGACTCTCATTTTCTGGATTTCACGGGCGGAAATTTGAAAGATCGTGCGCCCCCCGGTCGGGCAGCCTCGGCGCAAGAAGGGGGGGACGAGGCGCCGGTCAAGCTGGTGCGAAGCTTGAATTCGGACGCCATAATGAAGATACGCCGTCAGGCCAAGAAATTTGTCTCCCGCGGAAAACCGGAAGATGCGGTGGCAATTCTCAGGAAGCAAATCAGTGAGAGTGAAGAGCCCAATCCATTTGTTTATCTGGACCTGCTCGGCCTATTCCATTCACTGGGTCTGCAAAGTGATTTTCAGCAATTCAGTCAGGATTTCAATCTGTTGTTCAATGGCAGAGTGCCAGAGTTCGCCGTCTACAAGGACGAGGGCAAGTCACTGGAATCGTATCCCGAGGCGCTGGCGCGAATCACCGAATGTTGGCCAACGCCTAAAGTTCTGGAGCTGATTGAAGCCTTTGTATTCCGGGATCCCTGGGCCGCCAAGAGCGAGCCCTTTGATCTGGCGGCACTGCGGGATCTGCTGTTTCTGCACCGACTGGCCCGAAGCTCTGTTGTTGCAGGCGTTGCGGAAAACGGCGAAACCCGGAGCGATCATGCTCCAACTTTGGACGCGGCGCAAAGTCAGCCGGCACACCTTGACTACGCAGATTCCGTGGCATCGAGCTTTCCTGCGCTGTCCAAGAGTGCCCTGGCTGAATTGTTTGGGCCAGAGACGGAGCCTGCGCATGGCCTCGATCTGGACCTGGATTTGTCCGATCTGGGGTCCCGGCAGTCCACTGCCGCCAGCACGCCTGGCGCCGATATCGACTTGAGCGCCTTGATGCCAACTGATCATGCAGCCCATGCCGCGACTGTAGTAGACCTTGATTTGCCAGATTCGCAAACGACCCGGAAGTGAGTGACGACGAGCGCACGCTTTCGCAGCCGGAGCAGGTCTTCTACAAATCAGGTTCAAGGCTTTCTACAATGCCCGGATGTTCCCAGAAATCGCTTCCCCTGCCGTGCAGGAATTCCCGCTGTTACAAGGCCTCAATCCCGAGCAGCGCGCCGCTGTCACTCTGCCAAACGAGCATGCGCTGATACTGGCGGGCGCGGGGTCTGGCAAAACCCGCGTTCTGACGACGCGCATTGCGTGGCTGTTGCAGAGCGGCCAGGTCTCTCCCGCTGGCGTACTGGCAGTCACTTTTACCAACAAGGCGGCACGGGAAATGATGACCCGCCTGACCAGCATGTTGCCGCTCAATGTGCGCGGCATGTGGATTGGTACCTTTCATGGTTTGTGCAATCGTTTCCTGCGTTCGCACTTCAAGCTGGCCAATCTGCCGCAGAGCTTCCAGATACTCGATACCCAGGACCAACTCTCTGCCATCAAGCGTCTGTACAAGCAATTCAATCTGGACGATGAGCGATTTCCGATCAAACCGATGCAGTGGTTTATCGGGGCTTGCAAGGAGGATGGTTTGCGACCCAATATGGTCGAAGTGCGGGACGAGGAGACGCGCAGGAAGACCGAGGTTTATCAGTTGTACGAAGAGCAGTGCCAGCGTGAGGGCGTGGTCGATTTTGCCGAGCTGATGTTGCGCAGCTATGA
>JBBQZA010000015.1:0-25733 GCA_038208175.1 Burkholderiales bacterium | reverse complement strand
TGCATGCTGGCCGCGTTCTCGCGGATCACCGTCTTGATGCTCTCCCCCATGGAACCCAGATGCACCGGCATGTGCGGTGCATTGGCAATCAGATTGCCCTCGGCGTCAAACAGTGCGCAACTGAAATCAAGCCGCTCCTTGATGTTGACCGAGTAAGCGGTGTTTTGCAACTGCAGGCCCATCTGCTCGGCGATGTTCATAAACAGGTTGTTGAAGACCTCCAGCAACACCGGATCAACGTGCGTGCCAGCCGCAAAGGTGACGGCGCGCGGCGTATGCCGATGCAGCGCCAGATGTTCGAATTCGGTCAGAGTCGCCTGCCAGCCCGGCTCGATGACAGTGGTGGCATTGCGTTCCGCAATGATGGCCGGGCCGGGCAGTGTGTCACCCGGGCGCAGGTCTTCGCGTTGCACCAGCACCGCCTGCAGCCAACTTGCGCCGCTGTACATGGGGACAGCCTCACGCACCACACCACAGCTATGCAGATCACGCGGTGCTTGAAGCACATGACGCTGCTCGGCCGGCGCATCACCCGCCACAACGGCTTCCACCGACACCGCCTCCACTACCATCGCCTTGCCCGTCATCAAGAAGGAGAAGCGTTGCCGGTAAGCAGCTTCAAAACCGGCTTGCACCGCCGCCATGATCGCTTCGACCGCAGCGTCAGCAGCGCAGGGATAGCGCACCACCAAAGCCGAATCGGTGCCCTCGTAGCGCACATGGACACGCCGCTGCACGCTGACGCCGCCCTGGCTGACCTGCTGGCGTGTCAGCTCGTCCGTCGCCTGCGCCGCCAACCGGTCGAGCTGGGCGACGATCTGCGGCACGGCCGGGGCGCTGAGCTTGAGTTCCACCGCCTGTTCCCGAATCACGCTCTGGTCGGCCAGTCCCATGCCATAGGCGCTAAGCACTCCCGCCAGCGGGTGCACCATGACACGCGTCATGCCCAGCGCATCCGCCACCAGGCAGGCATGCTGGCCGCCGGCACCGCCAAAACACTGCAGCGTGTAGCGCGTCACGTCGTAGCCGCGCGCCACCGAGATCTTCTTGATCGCATTGGCCATCTGCTGCACGGCGATGCTGATGAAACCCTCGGCCACGTCTTCTGCTGCGCGTCCGGTCTGTGCCGCCAGCGCTGCAAATTTCTCACGCACAACCGCCTCGTCCAAGGCCTCGTTCGCACCGGGGCCGAACACCTTGGGAAAGTGACGCGGCTGAATCTTGCCGACCATGACATTGGCGTCGGTCACCGCCAGCGGACCACCGCGACGGTAACTGGCCGGACCCGGATTGGCGCCCGCGCTTTGCGGTCCAACCCGAAAGCGCGAGCCGTCAAACGCCAGGATCGAGCCGCCACCGGCGGCCACGGTATGGATGCTCATCATCGGCGCGCGCATGCGCACACCAGCGACCTGGGTTTCGAACTCGCGCTCGAACTCGCCGGCGAAGTGCGACACATCGGTTGAAGTGCCTCCCATGTCGAAGCCAATGACTTTTTCAATGCCGGCCATTGTGGCCGTGCGCGCCATGCCGACAATGCCACCGGCCGGACCACTCAGAATCGCGTCCTTGCCGGCGAAGGCATGGGCGTCGGCCAGACCACCGGACGACTGCATGAAAAACAACCTGACACCCGGCATCTCCAGCGCCACCTGCTCGACATAGCGGCGCAGGATCGGCGACAGATAGGCATCGACCACCGTGGTATCACCGCGACTCACGAACTTCATCATCGGGCTGGTTTCATGCGAGGTGCTGATCTGGGTAAAGCCCACTTCCGCCGCAATCCTTTTCGCCGCCAGTTCATGCGCGGTGTAGCGATAGCCATGCATAAAAACAATTGAAACACTCCGTAGCCCCCGTTGATACTGGGCTAGTAGCTCCTCTTTTAATAGCACTTCATTGAGCGGCTGGATCACATTGCCATGCGCACCAAGGCGTTCCTGCGCCTGGACCACGGCGCTGTACAGCAACTCGGGCAACTGGATGTTGCGGTCAAAAATGCGCGGCCGGTTCTGATAGGCAATGCGCAAAGCGTCACGAAAGCCACCTGTGGTCACCAGCAGCGTCGGCTCGCCCTTGCGCTCCAGCAGCGCATTGGTCGCCACCGTGGTCCCCATCTTCACGCAGTCCACCAGCTCCGCTGTCACGGGCTGCTGCGCACTCAGGCCCAGCAGATGCCGGATGCCGGCCACCGCGGCGTCGCGGTACTGCTCCGGGTTTTCGCTCAGCAGCTTGTGCGTCACCAGTGAGCCGTCCGGACGTCTGCCCACCACGTCGGTGAAAGTGCCGCCGCGATCGATCCAGAACTGCCAACGTTTGGGCGTTGCGCTTACTGTCTTCATTCGAGAGCTCTCCATCTTTTTTGTATCAGGGAAACAATATGCTCCACGCGCTTGCCGCTGGCCAGATTCGAAGCCTACAAGCTGGCCGCGGAGCGTGCCGCCTGGTCGTAAATGCCTGACAACAGACGCAGCAGGCGGGCCAACTCACCAATGTCCCGGTTCAATGCGTCATCGGCGTTCAGGGCATTGATCAGGCACGACTCGCGGATCTCGCGATAGCGTTCGACGTACTGGCGTCCCAGATCGGTCGCGGCATAAGTGACCTCCTTGCCGCTCTTGCGCGAGGCCACCACCGCCATGTTCTGCAGTTTCTTCAAGGAGTAATTGATCAGGTGCGTGTCTTCCACGTTCATGATGAAGCAGATGTCGGCCAGGCGCTTGTCGCGGGCCCGGTGCGTGACATGGTGCAGCACCAGCACATCCAGCGGCGTCAGGTCCTTCAGCCCGGCAGCGCTCATACAGTGCGCGACCCAGCGGTGAAACGCATTGCCGGCGACGATCAGGCCAAATTCGAATTCACTCATCTCGGCACTGCGCGGTGATACCAGATGTGCGGACGAGACAATTAGCGACTGCTCCTGCGCAGTCGGCAAACCGGAAAGATTTTCAGGACGCTTTTTCGCCATCAACAATCTCCAGAGCAGCAGCGCCACTCCATGAGGCCGAATTGTAGATAAACAATCTACAATTCATCGACTATTTGTTGATGAATTTAGACTAACGTCTGCCATGAATCTATTTCCTCCCCTTGGCCGCTCATGAGCCAGTCGGTCGCGCCTGCAGCGCCAGCGCTGCTTTCTGTCCGCTCCCTCAGCGTCGAGTTCGAGGTGCCGAGCGGACGACTTCGGGCGGTGGACGGACTCAGCTTCGACATCAGCGCCGGACGCACGCTGGCCATCGTCGGCGAATCAGGCTCCGGCAAATCGGTCAGCGCGCAAGCCATCATGCGCTTGACCGATTACAGTGGCGGACAAATTGTCGGCGGCGAAATCCTGTTTCGCTCGCCGGTCAGCGGAGTGCAGGACTTGAGGCTGGCCAGCGATGACCGCCTGCGCTCGATTCGCGGCAACGAAATTGCGATGATCTTTCAGGAGCCGATGACCTCGCTCAACCCGGTCTTCACGATTGGCAACCAGATTGCGGAATCCTTGATCCTGCACCAGCGCCTGAGCCCGACGCAGGCACTCGAGCAAGCCCGCTCGCTGCTGGAAAAAGTGCGGCTGCCGGATGCGCTGCGCCTGCTCGACAGCTATCCGCACTCCCTGTCCGGCGGCATGCGCCAGCGCGCGATGATCGCCATGGCGCTGGCCTGCCAGCCAGCGCTGCTGATTGCCGATGAACCGACCACGGCGCTGGACGTGACGATCCAGGCGCAAATCCTGAACATCATCCGCGAGTTGCAGCGCGATCTGAACACGGCCGTCATTTTTATCACGCACGACATGGGTGTGGTGGCGCAAATGGCAGATGACGTGGTGGTGATGTGGCGCGGTCACCAGGTCGAGCAGGGGTCGGTGGATCGCATCTTCAAGGCTCCAGTTCATCCCTATACCCGCGCCCTGCTGGCGGCCGTGCCGCGCCTGGGCAGCCTGCGCGGCCAGCCCTTGCCGCTGCGCCGGCCGCTGGTCGTACTCGAAGGCGATCAGCTGCACCAGGTGGGGGTCGAGCAGGTGCAGGACACGGTCGACCCGCACGCGCCGCTGCTGACGGTTGAAAAGCTGACGACCCGTTTTGATATCTCGCACAACATTTTGGGTCGGGTCACGCATCGCGTCCATGCGGTCGAAGAGGTCAGCTTCGACATCTACCCGGGGGAAACACTGGCGCTGGTTGGCGAGTCCGGTAGCGGCAAAACAACCATCGGCAAAACACTGCAGCAAATGGTCGAAGCCGCCAGCGGTACGATTCGCTTTGGTGGCCAGGACATCCGCGCCATGAATGCCGCTAGCAGGCAGCGGCTGCGCCAGGACATCCAGTACATCTTCCAGGACCCGTACGCCTCGCTCGATCCGCGCAAGACAATCGGCTTCAGCATTGCCGAGCCCATCGTCACCCACCGTTTGCTGAGCGATGCCAAGGCGTTGCAGCGCCGACTCGCCGAGTTGCTGGAATGCGTAGGCCTGAAGCCGGAACATTTGAAGCGCTATCCGCACGAGTTCTCCGGCGGTCAGCGCCAGCGCATCTGCATCGCGCGCGCGCTCGCCTGCAACCCGAAACTGGTGATAGCCGACGAGTCGGTTTCGGCTCTGGACGTATCGATCCAGGCGCAGATCATCGATCTGCTGATGGAGTTGCAGTCGCAGCGCGGACTGTCCTACCTGTTCATCACGCACGACATGGCGGTGGTCGAGAAAATCAGCCACCGGGTCGCCGTCATGTACCTGGGACAGATTGTCGAAATCGGCCGGCGCCAGGATATTTTTGAAAACCCGCAGCACGCCTACACCCGCAAGCTGCTGTCCGCCGTACCGGTGGCCGAGCCGGGCCACCTGATTGATCCACGCCTGATTCAGGGCGAGATTCCGAGCCCGGTACGCCGTGTCGGCAACGAGCCCGACATCCTCCGGCTGATCGAGATCAGCCCGGGGCACCGGGTCGCACAAGAAATTCCACCCACCCGCAACTTTGCACTTTCGTACTCAGGAGAAACAGCATGAAACTGAAATCGTTACTCGCCACCACCAGCCTGGTGCTTGCCAGCCTGGCGAGTCCCAACAGCCACGCGGCGGGCACGCTCACCGTGGCGCTGCACCAGGACCCGGGCAACTGGGACCCGATTGCCACTTTTCTGGTGTCCTGGGGCGCGGTTGGCGGCCAGGTCTTTGACGGGCTGATCATGCGCACACCCGACATGAAGCTGGTGCCCGGCCTGGCGACCAAGTGGGAGTTCCTGGAGAAAAACAGCAAATTGCGCTTCACCTTGCGCCCCAACGTGACGTTTCACAACGGCGAACCGTTCGATGCCGAGGCCGTGAAATTCACCTTTGACCGCTTGCTCGGCGAGGAAGGCAAGAAAGGGCCGCAGCAGTCCAACTACAACTCGATCGAGAAGGTGGTCGTTGTCAACCCGGGTACCGTCGACTTTGTAATGAAGAGCCCCGATCCGGTGCTGCTGACCAAGCTGGCCGGCTACGGCGCAATGATTGTGCCGCCCAAATACATCAAGGAAAAGGGCAGCCAGTATTTCGGCATGAACCCGGTCGGCACCGGCCCTTTCAAGTTCACCGAATACAAACCCAAGATCAGCCTCTCGTTCGAGCGCAACCCGGCCTACTGGGGTGGCGCGCCCAAGCTCGACCAGCTGGTCTACCGCTTCATCAGTGAGCCCGCCACCCAGGCCGCCGAACTGCAGGCTGGGCGTCTTGACGTGGCCAACCAGATTCCGCTGGCCATGATCGCGACCCTGAAGAAAGACAGCAAGCTCGACGTCGTCAGCATGGACGGCCCGGTGGTGCTGGGACTGCGCTACAACACACAGCGCGGCATCATGAAGGAGCGCGAAGTGCGCAAGGCGCTGACCATGGCGGTGGACCGCGATGCGATCATCAAGACCATCATGCTCGGCAATGCCAAACCGATTGCCAGTTTCCAGGGCACACTGTCATTCGGCAACGACCCGGCACTCAAGCCGCTGCCTTTCAACCCGACCCAGGCCAAGGCAATGCTGCAAAAGGCCGGCGTCAAACCCGGCACGCAAATCCAGCTCGACTTCCGGGGCCCTGACAGCAACTTCCGCGAAGTGGCGCAGGCGGTTGCCGGCTACCTGCAGGCCGTGGGCATCAGCGCCTCGCTGAAACCGTATGAAACCAATGTGCTGCTAAATGACATCATCCCGAATGGGAAAACCGGCGAGATGTGGCAAAACCAGTGGGGCGGCTGGACCTTCGATTACGACAACACGGCCTACGCGATGTACTACACCAAGCAGCGCTGGAATCCGTTCGATGACGATGCCAAGCTCAATGCCCTGCTGCACATGCAGCGCAACACCTGGGACCAGGCAGAGCGCAAGAAGACGCTGCAGGAAATCAGCCGTTACGTGGCCGACCAGGCGTTGGAAATGCCGCTTTACAGTCTGAACACGATCTACGGTCTGAACCGGCGCGCCAAGAATCTGGCCTTGCCGGCCGACGGACGCTTCCGCTTCGTGGACGCCAGCGTCAACTGAATTAGCTTTGAGTTGAACAGAAGCGAGCAGCCCACAGCATGAGTGGATTTCTGGTCAAGCGACTGTTGCAGTCGATCTTTGTCGTGCTGGTGGTGACGCTGCTGGTTTCCTACGCGGTCCGCTTGTCGGGTGACCCGGCACTGATGCTGAGCCAGGGCGCTGGCAGCGTGACCGAGCAGGACCTGGAAAACATCCGCAAGGGCCTGGGCCTGGACCGGCCATTTTTGCTGCAGTACACCAGTTTTGTGCAAGGGGTGCTGATCGGTGACTTTGGCCGCAGCTTCATGGGCGGCACGCCGGTCGTGCGCCTGCTGGCCGAGGCCCTGCCGGCCACGCTGGCGCTGGCTTTTGTCTCGCTCGCGTTGTCGGTGCTGGTGTCGGTGCCGCTGGGCATCCAGGCCGCGCTGCACAAGGGCAAGGGGCTGGACCAGTTCATCCGTATCATCTCGCTGGTCGGCCTCTCCTTCCCGAACTTCTGGCTCGCCATCATGCTGGTCTTGCTGCTGTCCATTACCTTCCAGCTGCTGCCGCCCTCGGGTTGGGATGGCCTCAGCAGTCTGGTGATGCCGGCGCTGACCATGGCCGTCATCCTGTCGGCCACCAATGTCCGCCTGGTGCGCACCGCGATGCTGGAAACGCTGTCGGCCCAGTACATCATGGTCGCGCGCAGCAAGGGCCTGAAAGAGCGCGTCGTGCTCTACAAACACGCGCTGCGCAATTGCGCCATCCCGCTGATCACCTACATCGGACTGCAATTCGGCAACTTGATCGGCGGCCTGGTGGTGGTGGAAAAGGTCTTCAACTGGCCGGGGCTGGGAACGCTGGCCTTTGATGCCATCGCCGCTCGGGACTACCCGGTCTTGCAAGGGACGGTGACTGTGCTGTCGGTCATCATTGTGGCGGTCAACCTGCTGGTCGACATCGCTTACGGACTGGTCGATCCGCGCATTCGAAACAAATGAGCACCGCCTCAACACTTGTGGCCGCGCCCGCCTCCCGCTCCCTTCAGTGGCGTTCGCTGGAATTCATTCTTGGCGCCGTGCTGACCGGGACCATGCTGACGCTGGTGCTGCTGTCGGTCTGGCTGTTTCCGGACCGCGGCTCGCTGATGGACCTCGGTGCGCGCCTGACGGTGCCCTTCGGCAGTGGCTCGCACGCGCTCGGCACCGACCCGCTGGGACGTGACGTGCTGGCACGCGTGCTGGTCGGTGGACGCATTTCCCTGCTGGTTGGCTTCCTCTCGGTGCTGGGTGCCTCTGTCCTGGGCATCATGGTGGGACTGGTCGCCGGTTATTACCGCGGCTTCTGGGACATGTTCCTGATGCGCTGCGTCGATGTTCAGCTGGCGTTGCCCTTCATCCTGGTGGCGCTCACCTTCATTTCGATCCTCGGTGGCGGTCTGGGCAACATCATCCTGTTCATGATCGTCTCGCAGTGGGTGCAGTATGCGCGGCTGGTGCGCGGCATGGTGCTGTCGGTGCGCGAACGCGAGTTCGTGCAGGCGGCGCGCGCCTTCGGCGTGCGCGACCTGGCGATGATCCGCCACCACATCCTGCCGAATGTGATCGGGCCGGTCATCATCCTCATGACACTCAACGTGGCCAACAACATCCTGTTGGAAAGCAGCCTGACCTTTCTAGGTCTCGGCGTCGATCCGCTGATTCCGAGCTGGGGCGGCATGCTGGCCGATGGCCGCACCTATATGCAGACCGCCTGGTGGGTCAGCGTCTTCCCCGGCGTGGCAATCATGCTCACCGTGCTGGGCCTGAACCTGCTCGGTGACTGGCTGCGCGACCGCATCGACCCGACCGCAAAGCTTTGATGATGAAACCAACGCTGCTGGACCTGACGCTGCCGCGCACCCTGCAGATCTGGGTCAAGCAGTTCGAGAAAAGCAAGTGGCGCGGCGCCCGGATTGAGGGCTGGCTGTTCGAAGGACAGGCAGCGCGGCGCAGCGCAGAGCAGCGCCTGGCCGCAGCCGGTGTGCAGGCCAGGCTGCGCAGCGCCTACAAGCCCTTGCTGCACTACTTTCTGGAAGAGATCGATCTCGCCACGCTGGCCGCCGTGCGCATTCGCTACCCGGTGCACCGGCACGCCTCGGCGCGGCGCTTTTTGCTCGAGGCGTATCCGCTGGCCGCTTTACTGGCGCCGTGCGATGTCGAATTTCTGCCGGGCGATGAGCAACTGGCTTACCAGCTGGACCTGACACTGCGAGATGGCCGCCCGCTGCGAGCCAGCGTAGCAGCGCCGAACCGCGTCCACATTGACCACCTGGGCACGACCCAGCTGTCGCCCACCGGCTGGTTGCGTGCGCAACAGGAAGGCGACCCGAAGCCGCGTCTGGACCGTGCCGAGCAGACCGATTACGAGCAACTGTTCGAGCGGGTTCTTGAAACCATCGAGCAGCACCCCTGGCCAGCGCAGGAACCCTATTTCGAGCGCTTGAACATCCGCGTTGACCTGCCCGGCTTCGAACAGGCGCTGGCGCTGCAGCACGAGGTGGTCAGCAGCCTCGAAGCCCTGCATGAAGATCTCTATTTTTCGCTGCTGGAAATTTTTCAGCGCCGCAGTGGACGACCCGAAAATGATCGCCGCCTGCAACCCGGGCAGATCGTGCCCGATGTGCGCGCCAGCAACGCAGCGCCCCGTGTACGCATTTTTTTCAGCCCTTTTGATGTCCAGACGCAAGACCAGCTCGGCGCCAGTCGGCCCAGCGTCGAGCAAGCGATTGAAACGCTGGAACGGGCGGTGCATCCGCAGCGCATTGCAGCCGAACTGGAGCGTCTGACCGGTCAGCGCATTGCTGCCGTCAGCCGCCAGGGGCGTGCGGTGCTGGGCCTGTACCAGGCTGGACCGGGTGCCGCCGTGCTGATCAGTGGCGGCCAGCATGCCAACGAAACCTCCGGCGTGGTCGGCGCGCTGCGTGCGGCGCAGACGCTGGCGGCTCGCGGCAACGCCAACTTCGCATTGATCGCGCTGGAGAATCCCGACGGTTATGCACTGCAGCGGGAACTGTGCGCGCAGCATCCGCACCACATGCTGCATGCGGCACGCTACAGCGCACTGGGCGATGACATCGAATACCGGGAACAGGCGCCGCTGTATGAGCGCGCCGCACGCGAACAGGCGCTGGTTTTGTCTGGCGCCCAGCTGCACATCAATCTGCATGGCTACCCGGCGCACGAATGGACCCGGCCCCTGTGCGGCTACGTGCCACGGGGCTTCGACTTGTGGACACTGCCGAAAGGGTTTTTCCTGATCCTGCGCCACCATCCCGGTTGGCAGGCCGAGGGGCGCGCGCTGCTGGAGCAAGTCTGTGCGGCAATCATCAAGGTCCCCGGCCTGCGGGCCTTCAACGCGCGCCAGATGAAACTCTACCAACAGCATGCCGGCGCCTTGTCGTTCGAAGTCCTGCATGGGGTGGCCTGCTCGCTATCGGAATCGAGTCGGCCCGGCGCGCCAGTCACGCTGATCACCGAATTCCCCGATGAGACGGTCGAGGGGCAAGCCTTCCGCTTTGCGCACCAGGTTCAGATGCAAGCTGCGCTCGCGGCCACCAGCGCCTGGCAGACCCTTGCACGCCCCCGGTCTGACCCTCATTCGAACCCTGCCTTCTAGGGTATTTCCGGGGAAATTGGCATGCCTTTTTCGTCTATGCTATAGCCACTTCTTACTCCCGCCAGGAAACTTCCATGAGATTCAATCTTGCTCTTATCGCGTCTGCGCTTTGTTTCGCCTGCGCAGCATCGGCCCAAACCAAATGGGACCTGCCAGCGGCTTATCCGGCAACCAACTTCCACACCGAGAACCTGACCCAGTTTGCCAACGATGTTGACAAAGCCAGCGCCGGCAAACTGAAGATCACAGTGCACGCCAATGGCTCACTGTTCAAGGCGCCCGAGATCAAGCGTGCCGTGCAAGGTGGCCAGGCGCAGATCGGTGAAATTCTGCTGGTCAACTTTCAGAACGAATGGCAGCTTTTTGGCGCCGACGGCCTGCCCTTCCTGGCCGACAGCTACGACGAGGCCATGAAGCTCTACAAGGTTCAAAAACCTTTCCTGGAGAAAAAGCTGGCCGAGCAGGGCATGTTCCTCCTGTACGCCGTGCCATGGCCACCGCAGGGCATCTACGTCAAGAAACCCATCAGCTCCGGCGCCGATCTCAAGGGCGTGAAATGGCGTGCCTACAGCCCTGCCACGGCCCGCATTGCCGAGTTGGTCGGCGCGCAACCCGTCACAGTTCAGGCAGCCGAGCTTTCGCAGGCGATGGCCACGGGCGTGATCGAGTCCTACATGTCATCGGGCTCCACGGGTTTTGACACCAAGACCTATGAGCACATCAAGTACTGGTACGACACCCAGGCCTGGCTGCCGAAGAACGCCGTGATCGTCAACAAGGCAGCTTTCGACGCATTGGACGGCGTCACCAAACAGGCCCTGCAAAAAGCTGCAGCGGACGCCGAAGCGCGTGGCCTGATCGCTTCCAAGAAGGCCAATACCGACTCCCTGGACAAGCTCAAAGCCAACGGCATGAACATCGTCGCTCCCTCGGCCCAGCTCAAGGCTGACATGAAAAAGGTGGGCGACGTGATGCTCAAGGAATGGCTCGAGAAGGCCGGCCCCGAAGGCAAGAGCCTGGTGGATGCTTTCCTCAAGCCCTGACCGCAAACGGGTCCACCATGCGCAAAGCGCTTGACGCCCTTTACAACAGCGCCGCCGCCCTGGCGGCGTTTTTCATGGTGGGCCTGCTCGGCATGGTGTTGTTGTCGATCCTGGGGCGACAGTTGCACTTTCACGTGCCCGGCACGGATGCTTACGCTGGCTACCTGATGGCAGCCAGCGGCTTCCTGGCGCTGGCTCACACCTTGAAGCGCAGCGAACACATCCGTGTCACCCTGGTTCTGAGCGCCCTCAAAGGTCGCTGGAAGAAAGGCCTTGAAATCTGGGCTTTCGGCTTTGCCTCGGCGCTGTCTGCCATGTTTGCCTTCTACAGTTGCCGCCTGGCGTGGCAGTCGCACAGCTTCCACGACATATCGACCTCCAGCGATGCCACGCCCCTCTGGATTCCCCAAATCGCCATGGCCGCTGGTACAGTGATCCTCGCCATTGCGTTCCTGGACGAACTGGTGCTTGAAATCTCCGGCAAGCGGGTAGAGCGCAGCAGCGACGAAGCGCTGCGCAACGAATGAAGTCTTGACGCCATGAATGATCTTGTCATTACCGCAGCCCTTTTGATTGCGCTGCTGCTGATCCTGGGCAGCGGTGTCTGGGTCGGCCTGACCCTGACCGGTGTTGCCTGGATCGCGGTGACGCTGTTTTCGTCGCGTCCGGCGGGTGACGCCATGGCCGTCACAGTGTGGGGTTCCTCCTCAAGCTGGACACTCACCGCGCTGCCGCTGTTTGTGTGGATGGGTGAAATACTCTTTCGAACCCGCCTGAGCGATGACATGTTCAAGGGTCTCGCACCCTGGGTGCAGGGGCTGCCGGGACGCCTGTTGCACACCAACGTGATTGGCTGCACCATCTTCGCTGCGGTCTCCGGGTCGAGCGCCGCCACCTGCGCCACCATCGGCAAGATGACACTGCCGGAACTGACGCGGCGCGGTTACCCCGAGCACATGGTGATCGGCACCCTGGCGGGTGCCAGCACGCTGGGCCTGCTGATACCGCCTTCCATCATCATGATTGTGTACGGCGTGGCGGCGGAGGTATCGATCTCCAAACTGTTCATTGCCGGTGTGTTGCCGGGCATCATGCTGGCCATGCTGTTTTCGGGCTACATCATGGTTTGGGCGCTGCGCAATCCGCAGCAAGTGCCGGCAGCCGATGGCAAATTCACCTTCATGCAAAAACTGGCAGCCTCAACCAGCCTGATTCCGGTGGTGTCGCTGATCATTGCCGTGCTGGGGTCGATCTATTCCGGTGTTGCCACCGCAACCGAGGCCGCCGCTGTGGGTGTGGTCGGCTCGCTGGTCATCTCGGCGCTGCAGGGCTCCGTGAACTGGGCCACGTTTCGCGATGCCATCATGGGTGCCACGCGCCTGTACTGCATGATTGCGCTGATCCTTGCCGGGGCCGCTTTTCTGACGCTGGCCATGGGCTATATCGGCCTGCCCCGCCACCTGGCA
Organism: Burkholderiales bacterium; assembly: GCA_038208175.1. Lineage (GTDB taxonomy): Bacteria > Pseudomonadota > Gammaproteobacteria > Burkholderiales > Burkholderiaceae_C > Rhodoferax. The sequence goes on along the minus strand of JBBQZA010000015.1, from coordinate 13,093 downwards.
GAGTGGATCGCCTCGCTCGGCCTGAGCCAAGCGCAGCTGGTCGTGGCACTGGCAATTTTTTTCATCATCCTGGGCTGTTTCCTGGATGGGATCTCCATGGTGGTGCTGACCATGGGCGTGCTGATGCCCACTGTGCAGGCCGCCGACATTGACCCCATCTGGTTTGGCATCTTCATCGTGCTTGTGGTCGAAATGGCGCAGATCACCCCGCCGGTAGGCTTTAACCTGTTCGTGCTGCAAGGCATGACCGGACGCCAGCTGACCTGGATTGCCAGGGTGACGATGCCCATGTTCTTCCTGATGTGCGTTGCCGTGACGCTGATCTATATCTTCCCCGGCATCGTCACCTGGTTGCCACAGCAGATGATGAATTAGGACAGCCTCATGTTGTCCGTTCTGGCCATCTGCATCGGCGCCAGCCTCGGCGCCCTCCTGCGCTGGCGCCTGGGGCTCTGGCTCAATCCCGGTGCCGTCATACCCCTGGGCACGCTGGCGGCGAATCTGATCGGCGGCTACCTGGTCGGCATCTGCGTCGCTGTTTTTCAAGCGCTGCCCAATCTGGACCCGGTCTGGCGGCTCGCACTGGTGACCGGTTTTCTTGGTGCGCTGACCACCTTCTCAAGTTTCTCCGCCGAAGTGGTTGGCATGCTCGGGCAACAACGCTATGCGCTGGCCTTCGGTACCGCAGCGCTGCACCTGTTCGGCTCACTGCTGCTGACCGTGGCGGGAATTTGGACGATAACTTTTTTTGTCACCTTGCGCGCGTGATGAGCCCGAATGTCGGGTTACGCTGCGCTAACCCGACAGATATCTACACCTCGAATTTGATCCCTTGCGCCAACGGCAGCGTGACACCGTAATTGACGGTGTTGGTGGCACGGCGCATATAGGCTTTCCAGGCGTCTGAGCCGGATTCACGGCCACCGCCGGTTTCTTTTTCACCGCCAAAAGCACCACCGATTTCGGCCCCGCTGGTGCCGATGTTGACGTTGGCAATGCCGCAGTCCGAGCCGCGCGCCGAAGTGAATATTTCGGCTTCGCGCAGGTCCTGCGTGAAGACCGCCGACGACAGCCCATGCGAGGCGGCATTGTTCAGTTCAATCGCCTCATCAAAACTGTCGTACGGCACCAGGTACAGAATCGGCGCAAAGGTCTCTTGCAACATCGGCCCCTGCTGCGCCGTCAGTTCGACCAGCGCCGGACGAACGTAAAACGCAGCGGCATCACCGACTATCTCGCGGGCCCCAAAATGAACTTTTGCGCCAAGCTGGCGTGCCTGTTCCAGTGCCTGCTGCATGGCGTCGAACGCATGCTGGTCAATCAAGGGCCCGACCAGCGTGCCGCTTGCCAAAGGGTCTCCCACCGGCAGGCGTTCATAGACAGCTCGCAGCGACGCAACCAGGTTCGCGTAGACCGAGCGCTGCACGATCAAGCGGCGCAGGCTGGTGCAACGCTGACCGGCGGTGGCAGCGGCTGCAAAAACCACGCCGCGCACCACCAGTTCCAGATTGGCCGATGGGCAGACGATTGCCGCGTTATTGCCTCCAAGCTCCAGCAGCGAACGTTTGAACAGCGAGGCGCAGACCGTGCCGACGGAACGCCCCATCGCGGTGGAGCCGGTCGCGCTAATCAGCTTCACGGCGGGGTGCGCTACCAGTGCTTCGCCGACGGCACGCTCGCCGATCAGCAACTCAACCAGACCCGTTGCCTCCAACCCTTGTGCCTTGGCAGTCTGCACCAGCAGGCCAGACAAAGCCAGCGCCGACAAAGGCGCTTTCTCCGACGGCTTCCAGACCAGCGTGTTGCCACACACCAGCGCCAACGCTGCGTTCCAGGCAAACACCGCCATCGGAAAGTTGAAGGCCGAAATGATGCCGACGACACCCAGCGGATGCCAGGTCTCCAGCAGCTTGTGTTCGGGCCGTTCGCTGGCAATCGAAAGGCCGTAGAGCTGGCGCGACAGACCGACCGCAAACTCACAGATATCCACCACCTCCTGCACCTCGCCCAGGCCTTCCTGCACGATCTTGCCGGTCTCGAGCGTGATCAATCGCCCCAGCGGCTCCTTCTGAAGCCGCACGGCTTCGCCAAAGGCGCGCACCAGCTCGCCGCGCTTGGGCGCCGGCACGTCGCGCCAGCTCAGGTAGCGTGTCTGCGCCCTTGCCAGCGCGGCACCGACCTCGGGCTCAGTCGTCACCTCGACACGGGCCAGTCGGCTACCATTGATCGGCGTGCAGGCTGCTATCCAGTTCGGACAGTCAAGTGGCGACGCCAGACCCAGGGTGTTGAAGATGGCTTGAATATCTGTGTTGTAGCTCATGGTCGGTGTTTAGCGTTCAATCAGTCGGTTCCAGCGTGCATTCCAGGCCGGGCGGTTTTCGTTGATGGCATTCCAGTCAAGCACCACGGCGGTCTTCATGTACTCGCCAAACTGCTTGAGCTTGAGCTTGGCATCATCTCCAATCGCCGGAGCTTTCGAGTTCGATGGAATCTGGTTGCCATGCTGCAGACCGGCAGCTTGCGCTTCAACCGTGAGCAGGTACTCGGCCAGCTTTTGCGCCAGTGCCGGTTCACTGTTATTGGCTATCACGCATTCGGCCACCATCAGCACCACCGACCCTTCCTTGGGTTGCGCGTATGCAACGGCGATGCCTTTTTCCTGCAAACCCGCCACTGCGGTCGGCGTCAGCGGTGCAATCGCGGCTTCACCGGTTTGGTACATCTCCGAGAGCTTGGCCGAGCTCGGAATGTATTCCAGCACATTCGGTCCAATGCTGGTTTTCCAGGCGTTGAAGCCAGGCTCGACGTTGCTGTCGGTGCCGCCCTTGATGCGGTTGAACATGAGGAACCCATGCAGACCAAAGGACGATGAAGAGAGCGACTGGAACACCACTTTGCCCTTGAATTTGGGGTCGGCCAGGTCCATCCACGAGGTCGGTGCCGCCCATCCCTTCTCGGTGAACATCTTCTTGTTGTAAGACAGGCCGGTCATGCCCATGGTGACGCCGGTGGCCATGTCCCCCTGGAAGCGCGCGGTGGGAAACACTTCGTTGAGTGCGGCGCTCGGTTTCATCTTCTCGCACAAACCCATACCGACGGCGCGCACCATGACACCATCATCGAGGAACATCACATGCATCTGCGGCTTGTCCTTGTTCGCCTGCGCCTTGGCCAGGATGTCGGACGAAGTGCCGGGCACCACCACCACCTTGGCGTTGTTGGCTTTCTCAAACGCCGGAAACACATGCTCGGTCCAGGTCTTCTCCATGATGCCGCCGTTCATGCCGATGTACAGCGTTTTGGTTTGCGCGCGGGCCGGCCCGGATGTGAGGGCAATCGTGGCCACCGCAAGCGGCAGCAGCGAGCGAGCTGCGGTGTTGAGATGCTTGGCACTGAATTTCATGAAAAATCTCCTTTAGGTTGAAGTAGAGGGGGAAAGAACTTTGGCAAAACGGGAAATCGAAAATGCTTCTGTCGGAGTGCTGGAGACCCCATCGCGCACCAGTTCGGCCAGCACTTCACCGACCGCCGGTCCAATCTGAAAACCGGCGCCGGCAAAGCCAAAACCATGGATCAGTCCGGGCGTTGTGCTACTGGGGCCGATCACCGGTTCGTGATCCGGCAGATAGCCCTCGGTGCCGCTCCAGCTGCGAATGATATGCGCATGGCGCAGCGCCGGCAGCAACTCGACGCTTTGCGCCAATACCAGCAAAATCGCTTGCCGACTCGGGCGCGCACGCTCAGCGTCCAGCGCATAACCGCGCGACCCACCAATCACGCAATTGCCACGCGGCGCCTGGCGTGCGTAAATGCCACCACCTTCCACGCCCAGACTCAGGTTCATGAACATCGGCAGCGGCTCGGTCACCGCCATCACCGGATGCGCCGGCTCCATGGGTACTGGCTCACCAAAGCGATCGGCAATGGCGCCGGCCCAGGCACCGGCGCAGTTGAGAAGAAAACGCGAGCGCAGTTCCAGGCCGGTCGCTGTTTCAAGCACAAACTTTTGGCCATCGTATGCCAGTTCTTCAACTCTTGATTGCTCAAGGATGTTGGCCCCGTGGCTGGCCGCAGCGCGCGCAAAAGCCGGCGACACCAGTCGCGGGTTGGCATGCCCGTCCTGCGGGCAGAGCGAACCGCCGATGACGCGCTCACCGAGCCAGGGATAGCGCTGGCGTAGCGCCTTGGAGTCCAGTATTTGCAGGTCCATGCCATAACCCCGGCTGCGCTCGCGGTACGCCTCCAGCGAAGCCAGGTCGGCCTCGCTGCGCGCAATCTTGAGATGACCGCTGCGGATGTACTCGCCATCCAGGCCCAACAGGGTCGGCAGGCGAGCCCAGATGCCATGGGCGCGCTGCGCCAAGGGCAACTGCGCCAGCGAGCGACCCTGCCGGCGCACACCGCCGTAGTTGACACCGCTGGAGCGGGAGCCACAAAAGTCGCGCTCCAGCAAAGTCACCGAGAAACCCATCTGGCGCAAGGCCAATGCCGCCGACGCGCCCACGATGCCGCCCCCGATGATGGCCACGTCGCTTTGCAGACGCTCGCTCATGCCAGTTCCTCGGGCTCGGCGGCGGCCGGCGTTGCGGCCAGCGCAAACGGAATCGGTTTGATCGGCGCCTGACCGCGCAAACGTCCGGCCTGTTGCATCGATTGGGCACTGGCGCTTGCCAAAATTTGCGTTGCCGCAAAGGCACACATGCGGCCCTGGCAACGCCCCATACCGACGCGCGACAAAGCCTTGAGCCGGTTCATCTCGTTGGCGCCGGTTTCCCGGACCGTGCGTCGCAGATCGCCGGCTGTGATTTCTTCGCAGCGGCAAATCACCAGTTCATCCGGCGCTTGCGCCGCCCAGTCGAAAGGCACGGGAAAAGCGCGTTGCAAGCCGACAGCAAAGCGGCGCCGACGCTCCAACTGGTGTTCCAGCTTTGTTGCACGGGCCTGAGTGGCGGCGTCAAGAACAATGCCGCGATCGGCCAACAAGGCCAGCGCGGCGCGCTCACCCGCCCACTCAGCGGCATCGGCACCCACAACGCAAGCACCATCGCCCGCAAGGTAGACACCGGGCACACTGGAGCGACCGGCGTTATCGACCTCCGGCAACCAGGCAGCCTGTGCGGCATCGAAGGCAAAGCGGCAATCCAGCAAGTCCGCCAATTGGGTTTCCGAACGCAGGCCGTAGCCGATCCCGATGGCATCGCAGTCCACGCGCTGTTCACCCTCTGCCGTGTGCCAGACGAATCCGCGGACGCGCGTCTGGCCGATCACCTGCAACGGCCGTACACCGCCTTGCAAGAGCACCCCATGGGTTCTCAGCCAGGCCAGGTAGTACAAGCCTCTGGCGAGTGTGGCCGGCTGCAGCAGCAGGTCCGGCAGCGCCGCCAGCTGGTCAGCCCGCGTGGCGCTGTCAAGCACGGCGAGCACCTGCGCACCGGCTTTGGCATATTGATAGGCAATCAGGTACAGCAAGGGTCCGGTGCCCATGAACACGACGCGCTGGCCAATCGCACAAGCCTGGTATTTGAGCGCCACCTGGGCGCCACCCAGGCTGTAGACGCCGGGTGTTGTCCAGCCTGAAACGGGCAGTACCCGGTCGGTCGCACCGGTGGCCACAATGAGCTGCGAATAGGCCACGGTCGAACTGCGGTTCTGCTGCAGAACATCGAGCAGGCCGCCCTCGGCATTCCACACCAAGGTGCCACAACGGTAGTCAATACGAGGCAGGATGTCACTCATCGCCTTGTGTACTGCGGCAGCCCGTGCTACCTCAAAACCATAAAGCTCTTTGCCGCTGCGTTGAAAATTTTTCGGCGACTGGCGGTAGATCTGACCCCCAAAGGCGGGTGCTTCATCCAGCACGATCGGGCGCAGGCCGTGCCGCACCAGCGTTTGCGCTGCGCGAATGCCGGCCGGCCCGGCGCCGACGATGACAGGCTGCAGTGCACTGCTCATACCTTCGGTTCCTGCCCGGTCAACAGCCGCATGCCGGGCACGACAAAAGTGGAGCAGGCCCGGTATCGCTCTCCGTTCTCGCTGCTGACCCAGCAATCCTGGCAGGCACCCATCTGGCAAAAGCCGGCCCGCTGTGCGCCACTGAATTCCGAATGGCGCAGCACAGCGCGCTGCGTCAGCACGGCCGTCATCACCGTGTCGCCCTGCAGCGCTTCCAGCAACTGACCATCAAGGTGGAAGCTGATGCGCTCGCGCCCGGTCTCGGACAGACGTCTGAAAAGTCCCTCCGTAGGCTGCACGTCGCTCATTTTTCTCCCACCAGAATTTTGTCCAGACCGTACAGGCGGTCCAGCAGCACCATGACGAGGGCGGTGAAGCCGACCATCAACGCCGAGGCTGCCGCCATCAGGGGGTCTATCGACTCGGTGGCGTACATGTACATGCGCACCGGCAGCGTTACGGTGGCTGGCGAGGTGACGAATATCGACATCGTCACTTCATCGAAGCTGTTGATGAAGGCCAGCAGCCAGCCGCCGGTGACGCCGGGCAAGATCATCGGCAGCGTGACGCGGCGAAAGACGGTTGCATCGCCGGCGCCAAGCGAGAGCGCGGCCTGTTCGCAACTGCGATCAGCGCCAACCGACGCCGCCACCACCAGGCGCAACACATAGGGGGTGATCACCACCACATGGGCCAGCACCAGCCACGCGAAGCTGCCGGTCGCACCGATCAATGAAAACAGCCTGAGCAGCGCCACGCCCAGCACCAGATGGGGGATGATCAACGGCGACAGAAACAAGCCGTTCAGGGCGTCACGCCCGGCAAAGTTGTAACGCGTCATGGCGAGCCCGGCCGGTATGGCGATCAACGTCGCCAGCGTGGCCGAAGACAGGGCCAGCCACAGACTGTTCCAGAACGAGGTGACGAAATCCGGATGCGCAAACACCGCCTTGAACCAGCGCAAGGACAGATGCGTGCTGGGAATCGTCAAGGTGTTCTCGGGCGTGAACGCCACCAGGCACACAATCAGCAGTGGCGCCAGCATGAAGCTGATCACCAGTGCGTTGAAAATCAGGGCGAGCGGTCCGTTTTTTGACATCGCACTAGCCCAAGGTTTTTTTGTAGCGGCCTTCCAGCACGCGGTTGTAACTCAGCATCACCAGCAGATTCGCCACCAGCAGGATTAGCGCCAAGGCGGCGCCCAGCGGCCAGTTGAGCTCATGCAGATACTCGTCATAAACCACCGTGGCCACCATCTTGAGCCGCCTGCCACCGAGCAGGCCGGGGATAGCAAAAGCACTGGCGCTCAAACCAAAAACAATCAGGCTGCCCGACAGAATGCCGGGCATGACCTGTGGCAGCACGATGCGGCGCAGCGTGGTGAATTGCGAGGCCGACAGCGACAGCGCCGCGTTCTCGACGCCGGCATCGAGCTTTTGCAGCGAAGTCCAGACCGGAATCACCATGAAGGGCAGCATCACGTGCACCAACGCGATGACGACCGCCCACTCTGTGTAGAGAAGGCGCACCGGTCCTAGACCGATCGCCCTCAGGGCGTTGTTGACGACACCCTGCGGCCCCAGCAGCATGCTCCAGCCAAAGGCACGCACCACCACCGACACCAGCAAAGGCGCCAGCACCACCAACAGGAAGATCGAGCGCCAGGGATGACCCATGCGGCTCAGCACATAGGCCTCAGGGGCGCCAATCAGCAGGCAGATCAGCGTGGTCAGGCCCGAGATCCAGAAGGTGCGCCAGAAGATGCCGTAGTAGTACTCATCGCTCAGCACGGCGGCGTAATGCGCGAGCGTGAACTCGTTCTTGACACCGGTGGTGTGATCGAACACGTTGAACGACAGCACCGCCGTCAAACCCAGCGGCAGCAGCAGCAAACAGCCAAACAGCAGCAAGGCCGGCGCTGACAGCGCCCATGGCGTTGTGCTGCTGCGCAGGCTCATGACAGCACCCGCAGCGAATTCGCAGCCCAGGTCAGGCCGGTACGGCTCTGCTCTTCGGGCGGCAATACATCACCGTTCGGACAGGCCACCTGCAAGGGGCCCAGCGGCGTACTCAGTTGATACAGCCACTGGCTGCCGAGAAAGAAGCGCGCCGCAACCACGCCATCCATATGCCCCTGGCCGACCGGTACAAAGCTGATCTTTTCGGGCCGCAGGCTGAGCGTGACATCGGCACCGTGCTTCAGAGCGGTGCCATCAACGTCAAACTGCAACGCGCCCAGTTCAATTTGCGCCTTGCTACCTGCGCTGCAGACCCGACCCGACAACAAATTAGCCTTGCCAACAAAGGTCGAAATAAAGCGCGTTTGGGGCTGCTCATAAAGTTTGTAAGGCGCGTCGATCTGCGTCACCCGACCCATCTGCATCACAACCACACGGTCGCTGATGGACATAGCCTCGGTCTGATCGTGCGTGACCATGATGGTGGTGGTGCCAACCTTGCGCTGGATCTGGCGCAATTCGAACTGCATCTCCTCGCGCAGCTTGGCGTCCAGGTTCGACAGTGGCTCGTCGAGCAGCAGCACCGCGGGCTTGATCACGAGCGCACGCGCCAACGCCACCCGTTGCCGCTGGCCACCTGACAACTCGCGCGGATAGCGGTTTGCGAGTTCTTCCAGGTGCACCAGCGCCAGCGTGGCGTTGACCCGCTCCAGTCGTTCAGCGCTTGAAATGCGCCGCATCTCCAGGCCAAAGCTGACGTTGTCGAAGACAGTCATGTGCGGAAACAGCGCGTAGCTCTGAAACACAATGCCCAGGCCACGCGAGTTCGGTTTGGCGTGGGTGATGTCGCGCCCATCGAGCACGATCTGCCCGCTGCTGACCTCGGCGAATCCGGCAATCATCTGCAGCGTCGTGGTCTTGCCACAGCCCGAAGGCCCGAGCAGCGACACGAACTCTCCTTTGGCAACGCTCAGGTTCATGTTGGCTACGACGCAGGTCGGGCCATAAAACTTGGATACATCCACCAGCGTCAGAAAAGACATCCATCACTCCTCGCCATCTCCGTCAACTTGGCGCTGCCGAGCGCGCCGTTGTTGCATGAAATTGAGCCAAATGGTCTAACAAGCAAAATCTGTCGTCAACAGGGTATTCCATTAAATGACAAATATTTGTTATTTATTCCAATTAACGGAATATTTAATATAATATTAACAAAATGATTCCATCAAAAGAAGAAACAGAAGTCCAAAGTCCGGGTGTCGGCGCTCTGGAACGGGCCTTTGCCATCATCCGTCTGCTCGCTGATGCCAAAAGCCAGGGGGCTCGCGTGACCGAGATTGCCAAGACGGTAGGACTGACGCAGGCTACCGTACACCGCACCTTGCAGGCGTTGATCGCGCAAGACGTGGTGGAGCAGGACGAGCGCAGCAAGCACTACCGCCTGAGCATCGAATTCTTTGTGCTGGCCGCGCGTGCCGGCAACCCGATGAACCTGCGCGACCTGTGCCGACCCGCATTGCTGCGCCTGTGTGCCAGCCTGGGTGACACGCTGTTTCTGCTGGCGCGCAGCGGCTTTGACGCGGTCTGCCTGGACCGCAGCGAGGGCCCGTTTCCGATCCGCTCCTTTACCGGCGACATCGGCGGCCGCGTGGCACTCGGTATCGGCCAAGGCAGTCTGGCGATACTGGCCTTTCTGCCCGAAGCCGAGCGCGAGGAAGTCATCCGTTTCAACCTGCCACGGGTGCGAGAGTTGGGTGTCTTTGACGAGGTCTATCTGCGCACCGAAATCGAGCGCGTGCGCGAACTGGGCTACGCTGGCCGCAACACCGGTCTGCTCGAAGGCATGGCGGGCGTGGCAGTGCCGGTTTGCGACCGTGACGGCCGTGCGGTGGCGGCATTGAGCGTCGGCACCATCACGGCGCGTCTGAACCCCGAGCGCCTGCCGACCGTGGTGGAATTGCTCAAGCGCGAAGCACAGCTCATCAGCCCGAAGCTCAACCCCTTCGACCCGACGCTGCGGCGCCCGGTGTCCAGCTTGACGGCGCTGCAGCCGAATTGACAGTCGCCGCAGGGCGACCTCACCCGGCGAGTCGCACGCCCCAAGCTAACAGCCCCCAACACAGCAAAAAAATCACCGCTGCCAAAGTACGCGAACGGGCGTCATCGCGCGATGGCTCTGCGGCATGCTCCACTTCCTTGTCGCCATGCAGCATTGGGGCACCAGGTTCTGTTTCTTCTTGATGCTAAAGAACACGATAGCACCAACATGCAGAAGCAGCAGAACGATGATGACGGTCTTGCCGAAATGCTTATGATAGCGAGTGAACAGCCTGACGCCGGCGTCTGAGACGAACTTGCTCAGCGGACCGGAGAAGGCAATTTCGTCGTCGGAGAACGAACCACTTAACACCTGCAGCAGCAAGAAGGTCAGCATCGCCAGCACCGAGCCTGCGCCCAACGGATTGTGACCCACCGAGTGCTCCGGCCTGCCTTGCCCGCGTAAATACGCCAGCACCGCAGAAGCGCCACGCACAAACGAAGCAAAGCGTGACCAGCGCCCGCCAACAAAGCCCCACACCAGACGAAACAACAGCAGGCTGAGTACCATGCAGCCCAGTTGCTGATGCCAGAGCATGGCGTTGCCTCCAATATTGCCGGTAAGGACCAGCCCCGCTGCATCTATTGTTGCCGTTTTGAGCGCTGCCCTGGTGGAAACACTGTCCAGGCTTCCATGGGCAGCGTTCGGGCCAGGAACCGACATTGGCGCCAGCGCCGCATGCAAGGGCTGCCACGACAAGTTTCAAGCCGATTGACGTCAGTCATATGGATTGAATACATACTACGGCGACAGGGACTCTATTGGCGCCGACAACATGCAGTAGAACCCGTGCCTAAGATGATCCTTTGTTCAGCTCATTTGTCTGAATGGAGTCATCTCATGCTCAAGATCAAAAAATGGTTGTTGCTCCTGATTGTCATGCTGACAACGGCCAGCCCGGTGTTCGCGTCTTTTCACCTGTGGCGACTCAATGAGATCTACTCCAACGCCAGCGGTTCAATCCAGTTTATCGAGCTGACGAGCGCTGCAGGGGGGCAAGAGTTTTTGACGGGCCATAGCATCACCACTACCCAGAACGGAGTCACTCGGAGCTACACATTTCCATCCGATCTACCGGGTGATACGACCAACAAGACGTTCTTGATCGCGACCCAAGGGTTTGCGGCACTCAATTTGGTGACACCAGATTACGTGGTACCAGACGGTTTTCTGTTTGCCACCGACGCTACGCTGGACTTTGCCAGAGTTGACAGCATCAGCTACGCATCGCTTCCTGCCGACCCGACGCAGTCACTGGGTCGAAATGGAAGCACTGGAGTGAATTCGCCGAGGAATTTTTCGGGTGCTACCGCAACCGTCATCGTTGCGGCCCCTCCCGCAGTCACAGGCTTTTCTGTGAATTTACTTCCAGGATGGAACCTGCTTGGAAATAGCGTCAATGTTGTACTGAATGTCGGCAACACTTTCGGCAATGCAAGCAATGTTGCCGCTGTCTGGAAGTGGAATCCGATAAGCAGCAAGTGGGCGTTTTACACACCCACACAATCTGACAGCGGCGCGGCTTTTGCAGCGGGCAATGGCTACGAGTTTCTGAGCAGCGTTGGCGCTGGTGAAGGCTTCTGGGTCAGTGCCAACACCAGCTCAACTGTTCAACTGCCCACCGGGTCTGCCGTTGCCTCGGCTTCTTTCAGCTCGTTGCCCATGGGCTGGAGCTTGCTTTCGGTAGGGGACAACCCTGGCCCGAGCGGATTCAACAATGCCTTGAGTAGCACGCCCCCATCGCCCGGAACCACTCCTGCCAGTGTGGCTAGCGTCTGGGCTTGGGATGCGGCCAATCAGAATTGGTATTTCTATGCCCCGAGCCTGGAAGCGCAAGGCGGAACTGTGCTAACCGACTACATCAGCAGTCATGGGTTCAGAGACTTCACAATCAGCGGCAAGACGCTCGGGCAAGGGTCTGGGTTCTGGGTCAATCGCCCGTAGTTTAATTGGCAACTACATCCCCTTGAACAAGCCGGCGTAGCTGCGACTGACTTCAAGCTTTTCGTTGTGACCGCGCACGCTGACCAGCTGGCGGCCGCGCTCATCGCGGCTAATGCCGGCGATCGCCTTCACATTGACCAGCGTGGAGCGGTGAATCTGCCAGAACAGGTTCATGTCGATTTCGTCCACCAGTTCCTTGATCGGTTTGCGTATCAGGGCTTCCATTGTGGCCGTCTGGACCCGCGTGTACTTTTCATCAGAGATAAAAAACAGCACATCGGCGACTGGAATCATCTGGATGGTCTGACGCACCGTGGCCTGAATCCACTGCAGCTTGGGCGCGCTGTTCGGATTGATTTGCGCCGCCAGTCGCTGCAACAGTTGCTGCATGTCAGGCGTGTGCGTCGGCAGCGTGATGGCCGCTGCGTCGGAGCCGCTGCGCTCGTGCTGCAATCGCTCATTCATGCGTTGCTTGATGCGCTCAACGGTGAGCCGCAGACGATCCGGCTCGGCCGGTTTCAGCACGTAATCCACCACACCCTGCTCGAAGGCCTGCACCGCATACTGGTCGTAGGCGGTCACAAACACGATTTCGCAACCCGGCCAGCCATCGGCCTCGTCAAAGGTAGGAAGTTGCGCAATCTGCCGTGCCGCATCGACACCGGTCAGCACCGGCATGCGAATGTCCAGAAACACCACGTCCGGATGCTGCTGCTCGGTCAGCCTGACAGCCTCCTGGCCATTTCGTGCTTCGGCCACGATCTCCAGTTCGCTCCAGACTTCGGCCAGGCGAGCACGCAGCTGCTCACGCATCAAACGTTCGTCATCGGCAAGCAGCGCAGTGGGCATCTCAGGTCTCCGTACTGGCGTGTGCCACATAGGGCACGGTGATCGTGACAGAGGTGCCACCAGTGGCCGGCTCCGTCACCGTCAGGCTGGCCTTGTTGCCATACAGCAGGGCCAGCCGCTCCCGGATGTTACTCAAACCGATGCCGGTGCCCGCGGTAGCCGATTTGCCGAAGCCCAGGCCGCTATCGGCCACCGTCACTGCCAGCTTGCCGTGCACAATTTCGGCGCGCACGCTCAAGGTGCCACCCTCCTCCTTCGGCTCGAGTCCGTGCTTGATGGCGTTTTCGACCAG
>JBBQZA010000014.1:0-28122 GCA_038208175.1 Burkholderiales bacterium | reverse complement strand
GCTACTCAGGAATTTAATTTCAAGCTGGAATAAGCGTCCCGGCGTAGGTGTCATGCTCAGTCACTGAGCTTGCAAAAATATAGATTGATTTCTGTTGTTTGAATGTCACAAAGCTGACGCATTGTGGGGATGCCCGGATTTACAAACTTTACACATCAGGAATAATGTTTCCCTTGGGTGAAATAAACCTTTGCATTTATTTTGCAAATAAATTTCATTGTTTGGGAGCCAAAACTCTCAGTTTTTTTAGGAGCTATCTAATGAGTCGACTGAACATGGACAAGAAAAAGGGGCTGGGTGCCGAACTCCAGCGAACCGTGTTGGTGCGCGCATTGGCAATTGCCTTTGGCGCGACGGTGCTCTCGATGGGCGTCAGTCCCGTTGCGATGGCGCAAACCAACACCACTGGCATCGTCTTTGGTCAGGCGGCGGCCGGTGCTACGGTCGTCCTGGTGAACAAAGATACGGGAGCGCGCCGTAGCATTACGGTTGATAACACAGGTCGCTTCAGCGTCCAGGCCTTGGCAACCGGCAACTACAAGCTTGAGTCGGTGGTCAATGGAAAAGTGGTCGGCTCAAGTGACAACGTGGAAGTTCGAGTCGGTCAGGGCACGGAAGTGTCATTGGCGACAATGCTTGGGACAGTTGAAGTGCTGGGTCTGCGTCAAAAGATTGATATTGCATCAATCGGCTCCACCACGGTGTTTACCGCCAGCGATCTGGCCAAAGTTCCCGTGGCGTCAAACGTCGGTGCTGTGATTCAGCTGGCGCCAAATACAACGCGTGGCGATTCACGCTATGGCGGCTCCGGTGCGCCCAGCTTTGGCGGTTCCAGCGCCTCGGAAAACGCCTACTATATCAACGGCTTCCCGGTCACTACGATGTTGACGCAAGTCGGTTTCTCGCAACTCCCGTTCAATTCCATTGCGCAGGCACAGGTTCTGACCGGCGGCTACGGTGCAGAATTCGGTCGTTCAACCGGTGGCGTCGTGAATATTGTGACCAAGAGCGGTGGCAATGATTGGGTTGGCGGTGTTCAGCTATCGGCCACACCCAACAGTTTGCGTGCAAAAGAGAAAAGCCAGATGTACGAGGTGGTAGGCTCAACCCCCGACCTGGGCGGGACGTATCAGTTCTATAGCGATGAGAACACACAGAGCAGCAATTCAAAGTCCTTCTACCTCGGTGGACCGATAATCAAGGACAAATTGTTCTTGTTCCTGGCAGGCGAAACCACCAAAACCACGCGTAGCTCCATCCGCCAGAACAATACAACCATTGCCGGTACCAATCGCACGGCTGGGTGGCAGGACTCGACCACGGACACACCGCGCTATTTGCTCAAATTGGACTGGAATTTGACCGATGCAAACCACCTGGAATACACGAGAATTTCAGACAGGGTGGTTAATGACCGCACTTATTCCGGGTTCAATTACGCTACGCTGACGCGTAACAACGTCGCCAACGGTGGCGCAAGCTATGTCAACTGGGGCCCGACTCCAGTGGCTGCGGCCCAGGGCTCGGTGACCGATATTCTTAAATATACCGGCTACCTGACGGAGGATCTGACTGTAACAGCGCTGATCGGCAAGTCATACAGCCCGCATCAATTCACCCCGACCGGCTACGACGCGACATTGGCCAGAACCGCTTCTGACTCAACCAGCCAGATTCCAGGTTTCACCTATAACAATCCGCAGTCAACGACTGCAGACATTCTGACGCCAGGCGCATTTGACGAGAACAAGGGCATGCGGCTCGACGTCGAATACAAGTTGAACTCCAAGCACAATATCCGTGCCGGGCTTGATCGCAATACCATCACCTCGAAAACGGGTAATGCGACTGCTGGCGGCGCGGTGTGGAGCTACCTGAAGACAGCTCCCACCGATACGCAACAGGGGCATTTTGCGGCGCCAAGCTCGGTTGCTGGCAATCCCTATGCGGCGCAGGGCTACATCGTCGAGAAAACCATCATTTCCGCGGTATCGACACCGACCGTGGACCAGTCGGCCTGGTACATTGAAGACCGTTACCAGGTGACCCCGACTGTCTTGCTGTCCTTGGGTTTACGCAATGAAGGCTTCAACAACAAGAACGGCGACGGCAATTCTTACATTAATTTGCCGACCCAGCTGGCGCCACGGCTCGGAGCGTCGTGGGATATCAACGGCGATGCTTCCACCAAGCTGTTTGCCAACATGGGACGCTACCACGTGCCGGTGCCGACCAACGTGGCAGTCCGTGGCGCCGGATCTTCGCTGTACACCACGCAGCGCTTCGTTTACACCGGGGTTGACACCGTTACGGGCGCACCGACCGGTCTGACTTCCCTCGGCGCGCCCTATTCGAGCAACAATGAATATGGCCAAGCCAAGGATCCGCGCTCGGTGGCGGCCCAGGACATGCTGGGCAATTACCAGGACGAGTATTCCATCGGGTTTGAAAAGGCCATATCCAAGGGACTTAATATTGGCGGCAAACTGACTTACCGGTCACTGCGCACCGCCATTGACGATCATTGTGATGACCGTCCCTTCCTGGCCTGGGCCGCGCGCAACAAGGTCGACACGACCAATTTTGGCGGCTATAACTGCTCCTTGTTCAATCCGGGTATCGGCAACACCTTCAATATCGACATGACCGGTAACGGGAAACTGAACAATATTGTGCTGACTGCAGCCGACTTGGGCGTTGCTCCGGTCAAGCGCGAATATCTCGCGATCGACGTGTTTGCCGAACATCCGTTTGATGGCAAATGGTGGGGCAAGGCGACTTACACCTTGTCACGCAACAACGGCAACACTGAAGGCCAACTGCTGTCGGATATCGGTCAGGGTGACGTATCGACCACTCAGGCCTATGACTTCCCGGAGTTTTCCGTCAATGCCGATGGCTTGCTACCGAATGACCGCGCCCATCAGATCAAGTTGTTCGGCTACTACCAGGCTACCCCTGAGTGGGGTATCGGCGGCAACATGCTGGCAGCCTCTGGTCGGCCGAAGAACTGTATTGGCAATGCGCCGAGCACGACCGGCGACTTTTTCACCAATGGCAATGTCACCAACTACTCGGGCTACGGTTCTGCCTATTTCTTCTGTGACGGCGTTGCTTCGCCACGCGGCTCCGCTGGTCGTTTGCCTTGGGATGTCCGTGTTGACATGAACTTCAGTTACAAGCCCGCAGCCCTGAAAGG
The DNA here is from genome assembly GCA_038208175.1 of Burkholderiales bacterium. GTDB lineage: Bacteria > Pseudomonadota > Gammaproteobacteria > Burkholderiales > Burkholderiaceae_C > Rhodoferax. The sequence continues at coordinate 24,923 of JBBQZA010000014.1, read as the reverse complement.
CTTTGGCTTCAAACTGGACGTCTTCAACCTGTTCAACAATCAGGTGATAGAGACCATCGAAGAGCGCAAGTACAACAGAAACGTAACGACGATCCGGACAACGTACAACTCCGTGCAGAGCTATACAGCGCCGCGCTCGATGAAGCTGACAGCGTCTTACGACTACAAGTTCTAATTACCGTCAATAGTTAGACCATCAAATCCGGCAGACCAGAGTCTGCCGGATTTTTTTTCGACTCGACGAATTTCGTCTCAAAGGAGAGACCCCAATCACGGCCCAACTCATGCAACACTGAAAAGCTCACGAACACGCAACGAGACTACTTGCTGGAAAGCGACGGACTGTTCGTCAGTACCCGTACTTTTTCTGCATTCTCCAGACAGGTTTGTCGAAACGCTTCGCTGATGCGGAGGTCAGTAGCAGCTTGGCCCCAAAACTCAATGGCCGCATGCGCGGCGTCAACCCAGGCATCCAATTCAGTTGGTATGGGCAGTAGCGGCACAAATGTCCTTTGGGGCAGTTCTACGCCTCGCACAGGCGCATAAAGCATAGGCAACATGTCGTACACCGGCGCCAGGGTCAGGCCCGGTCTGAACGCCAGGTTACCGTCATGCATATCGCTGTTGGCAATGAGTTGCCCAAAGTGCCAGATTCGCTGTACGTTTTTCTCGTCGCTTGCTTTAATCATCCCTTGCTCGCGCAATGCAGCAGCGCCGGCGATCCAGGACTTTGCTGTGATTCCGAACAATGCCGCATTCAAGGCAGCCCAGGAGCAAACAGCCGAGCGACCGAAGGCGCCATGCCGATCGAATCTTTGCACTTCAAGAAAGGTTCTGCCACCCGCCCGATAAATACGGCTGGATGACGCGCCGACGCCAAGTTGTTCGCTCATCGTTTTCAAGGCAAGGTGTTCGCAGACCAGCAAATCTGCCCAGCGCTCGGTTCCGGGTGAAGCATCAGCGCCCGAGAATTTCACAATGACATGCAATGGTTCGCCTTCAATCAGCCGACTCGCGGTGAACTTTGGAAACTCGCCTCCCGCCGATGAATCTGCTACGCCAAAGCTCATTGCCTCTTGCGCTTTGGCTACATACGTTTCTTCAACTTCGGCGTCTGACAAAAACCGTAGGTGGGTTTGTACTTGCGCCAAAAAACGACGGTACGCTGTTTCACCCAGAATAAAGCTTCCTGGCAGATCTGAGCCAAGGAGCGAGAGTGCATACAGGACATCATCTTCGGACCATTGCCCGGGGTCTTCTGCAACTTGCAGCAGGCTCGCATTGTGACGGGCAAAGTTCCGCCCCAGAAAACCTTGCGGACGCATATCGTCCAAGGGGTAGGGTATGCCATCAAACCAGCCATCGCGCATCGCATCCGGTAGCGGCCACTCAAATGACAGCAGGAACTCGACGGCACAGCCTTGCGGGTAGACCGCATCCAGATTGGCTATTTGCGTTCCACGCCCATCACGGTCGATTTGAAACAAGGCCATCGAGTTGCTGGACCCCCTGAGGGTCCGGCGGGCCGCATAGGCCGTTCGACGGGCTTTCCCGCGGCTAATAATCTGCCGACCCAGCGACTGAACCGCCCGCATCAGCGTCGGGCGACTGACCTGAGCGCGCGCCAGCAACTCTTGTGTGGGCATTTTGTGCCAGCTTCGAAGCAAACTGAGGATGTCGTTGGCAGTCATTTTTTTGAAACGATTTATGGATCAATAAAAAAGCAATTTTTACTCTCAAATAGCAATTTATATCAATACAACAAGAAACGTTTTATGAAACGATTAAGGAGTGTAACAAATAACTACTTTCACCTCAACCGTGAGACCTGCGAGTCATCACCCCAAAATGCACCCGGGTCCACATCCACCCCCTCTTGAGCAAGCGGTACATCCAGCGCAACAGTAACAACGCCAGCACCGCCTCCAGCAGCGTCTGCACAAAGGCCAGCAAGGGATTGCGACGCTCGGCGCGGGCGTTAAATTTGGTCAACGCATGGTCACGGGCAATCTCGATACTGTCATAGAAAGTCGGCACCACCAGCAATGTCAACAAAGTCGAAGTGATAGTGCCGCCAATAATGGCTATCGCCAGCGGTCGGTAGAACTCGCCGCCCTCGCCGACACCGATGGCCACCGGCAGCATGCCTGCTATCAGCGCAAAGGTGGTCATCAGGATCGGGCGCAGGCGCAGCCGTCCGGCGTGCATCAGCGACAACTCGCGCTCGGTCCCCTGCGCCTCCTCTTTGCGCGCGCAATCCAGCAGCAAAATGGCGTTCTTGGCCACCAGCCCCATCAGCATGATGATGCCGATGAAGCTCATCAGGTTCAGTGTGTTGCCGGTCATCAGCAAGCTGACGACGACACCGATCAGACTTAGCGGCAGCGACAACATGACCGCCAGCGGTGCCGTGAAGGAGCCAAACTGCATGACCAGTATCAGGTACATCAAACCAATGCCCATGACCAGCGCAATCGCCATTTCAGTGAACAGTTCCTTCTGGTCACGCGCGCTGCCTCCCAGTTCGATCCCGTAGCCGGCCGGGAACTCGATCATTTTGGCGATCTTCAGCGCGTCGGCCGTGACTTCGCCGGATGCCCTGCCCTGAACGTTGGCCGAGACGGCAATCATGCGTTTGCCGTCCTGGTGCACGATCTGCGCCGGGCCTTTGCCCATCGTGACAGAAGCAATTTGACTCAGCGGCACCATCATGTCAGTGCCGCTGACCGTGATGGGCAGATGCTCGATATTGGCGGCACTCACCCTGTCATCCGGGTGCAGGCGCAGCGCCACGTCACGTGCCTCGCCGGTCGGGTCGACCCAGTCGCCGACCTCGACGCCGGCAAAGGCCACCCGCAAGGCCTGCGCCGCGTCCCCCACCGAAATACCGAGGGAATTGGCCAAACCCCGGTTGAGTTCGATCTGAATCTCGTCTTTCGGGGCCTGCTCGGACAGTCCGACATCCACCGCGCCCGGTACCTTGGCCAGTTGCGCCATGAAGTCCGTGGCGAGCGTCATCAGACGCCGTGCATCAGGGCCTGAGAACTGGATTTGCACCGGTTTTCGCACGCCATTATTCAAGTCGTCGAGCACCACGTATTCAGCCCCCACCAGGCGTGCCATCTGTAGCCGCAGCTCTGCCGCGATCACCCTGGCACCCCGCTTGCGTTTTGTGCTTTTGCCGATGTCGACGTAAATTCGGCCACCGCCAGCGCGGATATTGCTGTTGGTGGCCACAGTTTCCGGCATAGCGCGCGCCAGCTCGGCCGCCTGCTCGACCTTGAGCCGGGCAAACTCCAGGCTGGCACTTGACGGCGTGCGCACTTCAATCGCCAGCGTGCCCTCGTCTGAAGCCGGCATGAAACTGGAACCCCCAAATTTCAGGTGCAAACCGATCGCCGCCGCCATGCTGAAGACTGCAATGAAGGCCATGGCACGACGGTGATGCAATGCCCAGGCGATGACCTGGCCGTAACGATTCGCCTGCTGGTCAAACCAGGTGTTGAAGCGGGCCAGCCAAATGCCGACACCACGCCGCGGTCGCTCGTGCATCGCCGCAGGGTCGCCCCAGTAGGCTGACAACATCGGGTCCAGCGTGAACGAAATAAAGAGACTGACCATGACTGAACTTGCCACCGTCAAGGCAAAGGGTCGGAACCATTCGCCGGCGCCACCGCCCATGAAAGCCACCGGAATAAACACCGCCATGATGGAGAACGTGGTCGCCGCCACCGCCAGACCGATCTCGCGCGTTCCTTCGATGGCAGCCGTCACCCGGTCGGATCCATTCGCCATGTGACGCACAATGTTTTCGCGCACCACAATCGCGTCATCGATCAGCACGCCAATGGCCAGCGAGAGACCCAGCAGGGTCATGAAATTCAGTGTAAAACCGCACAACCAGACCGCAATGAAAGCCGCAATGACGGAAGTCGGCAGACTCAGCGCCGTGATCAGCGTGGAGCGCCAGGAATTCAAAAAGACGTAGACCACAAAGATCGTCAACACGGCGCCGAACATCAGCGATTCGATGACGTTGTCAAGATTGCTCTGCGCCTCTTCACCGCCGTCGCGGGTCACCTCGATCTTGCTGCCTTTGGGCAGCGTCTTGTTCAGCTCCAGCATCAGCTCGCGCACTTTGGTGGCAACACCCACCGTGCTGGCGTCACGCGAGCGTGTTACCGAGATGCCGACATTGGGGTGCCCATTGCGCACACTGAACCCCGACAGTTCGGCAAAGCCGTCAGAGATAGTGGCCACCTGCGCCAACCGCACCACCTGATTGCCGCGGCGGCGAATCACGATTTGCTCAAACTCCGCCGGGGATTCAATGCGCCCCACCAGACGAATGCTTTGCTCGTCCAGCGGTCCCTTGACACGCCCGACCGGGGAGGTGGTGTTCTGGTTGCGCAAAGCAGCGATGATCTCGGTCACCGACACGTTGTATTCGCGCAGCTTTTCAGATCGCAGCAGCACACTCAACTCACGCCGCAGCGCACCGTTGACATCCACCACCGCGACGCCTTCGATGCCGCGAAACCGGTTCGCCAGATCATCTTCCGCCAGGCGTGAAATTTCAGCGTGGCTCTGTGTCGTTGACGACAAGGCCATCTGCATGATGGGTTGCGCTGCAGGATCAATCCGGATCAGCACCGGCTCGCGCATTTCCACCGGCAACTTGTAGCGCACCGAGCCAATCGCATTGCGCACTTCGTCAGACGCTTCGACCATGTTCTTCTTGAAGTTGAAGATGATCACAATGCTGGCGTTGCTCTCATTGGCAGTGGAGCGGATCTGGTAGACGCCGGTAATGCTTTGCAGCGACTTCTCGACCCGATTGACGATTTCGCGCTCTACCGTTTCCGGCGAGGCCCCGGGATAGGGAATGTTGACTACCAACACTGGCATTTCGACATCCGGGATTTGATTGACGCGCAATTTCTTCAGCGCCAGTAAGCCCAGGCACATCAGGGCCAGGATGATGACGACCATCGCGACCGGCCGCCGAATACTGAAATCAGACAGGAACATGACTACTTGCCCAGACCGGAGGCAGCCGCCGCAGGCGCGTTGGTGGCAGTACCGATTTGAACTTTCTGCCCCTCCTTCAGGGTTGAAGTCGGATTGCGGATCAGTTGGTCGCCTTCAGCCAGGCCACTTTTGAGCACAAAGTTGCCCCGGCGAGGATCTCGCTCCCCCAACTCCAATTTGACTTTTTGCACCTTGCCGTCCTTCACCCGCCAGGCGAAGACCTTGTCACCTTCACGTGCCAACGCGACGGCCGGCAACATCACAGCGGATCTCTTTGCCGCCTCGATATACCCTTCGGCGTACAGACCCGCGAGCTGGGGCTGCTTGCCAGCGGCGAATTCGACCAGCACTTCAACCTGACGGGTACCGGCATTGGCCGATGGATTGATGCGTTTGATGGCACCGCTAAATTCCTGGGGTCCGTAGCCATTGACTCGAAAATTCACCGCTTGGCCAATCTTCACATCGCCTATGGCGTCAGCCGATATCAAGCCCTCGAAGCGCATGCTGCTCGGGTCCATGACCTTCAGCAGTTCCTTGCCGATTTGCGCGGTGTCGCCGGCCGACACCTTGCGCTCGCTGACGATGCCGTCAAAAGGCGCGCGCGACAGCGTGCGATCGAGTTGCTGGCGCGCTTGCACCGCGCGCGTTCTGGCAGCCGACAGATCGCTCTGGCCATTGTTACGGCGAATTTCTGCGTCTTCCAGTTGCTGGGTCGAAGCCATGCCCGATTCGCGCAAGGTCTTCAGCCTTTGATACTGCCGCTCGGACTGGTCGAAAGACTGAACTGCAGCGCGCACCGCCTCTTCAGCCGAGGCCAGACTGTCCCGAATCGCCGTGTCATCCAATTTCACCAGCAACTCGCCGCGCCGAACCTTCTCGCCGTTTTCCTTCAGCACCTGCAGCACCACCGCTGACACCTCAGAACGGATATCGGCTCGGCGCTCGGGCTGAATCGTGCCAGTGATCGGCGGCCCGGAACTCAGATTGCCTTGTTGCACCCGAACGAGGTCTTCTGTGGCCAGCAACAGGGTCGGACTGGCTGCAGCCGGGTTGACCGGTTCGGTCTTGCTGCAGGCACCCAGCAACACTAGCGCCATACCATACGCCAGTGGATAGAGAAGATAAGTCTTCATTTGTTGAGCCATCAACTTGACGCCTTCGCCTCTGCCGCGCGCGCCTTGAACAAGCCGGTACAGGCAACGCGTGATTCATCCTGGGGCGGCAATTTGGCACAGACAGAATCAAGCTGAGCCTGCAACTTATTAAACACAAGCGAATGCCGGCCGTCTTTGTTCCAGACCAACAAACGCTGACCCATTTTTTCCAGACCACGCCGGTTACGCTCGTAAAAGGTTTCTGGAACCGCATCAAGCTCAGCCAGAATGCCGGCAGCGGCTTTCTCAATACGGAGCGCATCCTGCGGCGCCAGTTCAATCAGACGATTCACATAGCCACTGCCCCACTGCAAGCGCGTGGCCGAGCCCTTTGATCCGTTCCAGGCCTGCTCGGACCAGTCCAGAGCGGCCGTCTTGTCGCCACGCGCTCTGGCGTTGGCAGCCAGCACCAGCATGTGATAGTAAGGCGACAGGGCTTTCGGCAACTCGGCCTTCAACAGCGCATCCGATTCATTCAACAGTCCGGCCTCGCTCAACAAGTCAGCGGCATTCGGAATGACCGCCTGGCGCTCATAGGTACTGCTGGCGGCTTTGTCCGCTGCCGCCACGGCGTCGCGTACCTGGGCCATTAGCGCAGCGTCCAGCACCACTTTGTCAGTCTTGGAGTGGCCCAGTTTTGCCAGCGCCACCTTGGTCGACACCGCAGAAAGACGATCGGCTGTGGACAGGCTGCGGTCGGCGGCAAACTTGTCGAGTGCCAGGTTCCATTTGCTCAGCAGCGCAGAGCGCTCGGCGCTGCCGCCAGTGCTCAGCGCTGGGACGATCTCCGGGCCATAGTTCACCAGCACATCAAAGTTGGCGCGCAACAGAACCGCATCATCCAGAATTTGTTGCACCCGCAGAGTTGCAGCGGTCCTGTCCGGCAACTCTGTCTTGTCCTGCGCCATCGCCACGATCGCTTTCAAGGCCAGGCGCGAAGCGGCCTCACGCTGCGCCGGCGGACAGGCTTGCGCCAAGCGCTGCAGTGTGGCGGCGCGCTCCTTCTGTGCCACCAGTTGCGCTTCGTCCTGATCCCACGAGTAGTAGGCCAACAGGCGCCAGGCTTGCGGTGTCACGCTGGCGCCGGCGCCAGCCAGCGCCGCCGCCAGCGACTCCTTGGCAGAACTGCCGGCAGCCAGACCCAGACCCAGCACTTCCATGTACTGTGTCGCCTCGACCTCTCCTGGAAGACGCGTCAGCTCGGTGCCATCGGGCTTGAACAGAATCATGGTCGGATAGCCGCGGACCTTGAAGCGGGCTCCCAGCTTTTGTGCGCCCGGCGTGTCACCATCCAGGTAAACCGGCACAAACAACTGGCTGCGATCAATAAAGTCCTGCCGATTGAAGACGGTGGCCTTGATCTGGTTGCAGGGTGGGCACCAGACGGCTCCCCAATACAGGAACACCGGCTTGTTGGCTGCCTTGGCCTGGGCGAATATCGGATCAATGTTGGCGCCGTCGGGCTTGACCCAGGCGACGCTGGTCGGCACCGTAGGTGCCGTCGGCACAGGTGGCTCTGGTGCTTTGGAGCAGGCTAGCATGAGCACGCTCACGGCTGCCGCTGCGACCCATCTCGAAGTGCCGGGCTGACCCGGCTTGCCATTTGTGTTATTGCTCATGCTGATTTCCATCGTGCGAAGTCACAGTGCTGCCAATGTACAACGAACCCATCCCGACCGCCTATACGAAACGACGCTCTGCAAAAAAGGCCGACAGAATGCGTACATCGCTGATCGATGGGTTGGCGCAAAAAAAAAAATCACGACCGTCTTGTCAAGCAACCGACAGACCGCGCGGAATGGCTCCCAGCAGCTGCTGCGTATAAGGATGTTGCGGTCGCGCATAAATCTCTTCCGAACTGCCGCGCTCGACAATTTCACCCTGACTCATCACCAGAATCTCGTCTGCCATGTACTTGACTACGGCCAAGTCGTGGCTGATGAATACATAGGTCAGACCAAACTCCTCCTGCAGATCCAGCAAGAGGTTCAACACCGTCGCCTGCACGCTGACATCGAGGGCGCTCACGCTCTCGTCGCAAACAATGATCTCGGGCTTCATAGTCAGACAGCGCGCAATCGCGATGCGCTGGCGTTGTCCACCCGAAAACTCATGCGGGTACTTGCCGAAATCTTCGCGACTCAGGCCCACTTTTTCAATCAGCGCCAGTGCCAGTCGCGCCCGCTCGTCGTCGTTGGCGCCTATGCTGTGGATGCGCATCGGCTCGATCAGGATCTGGCCAACCGTAAAGCGCGGATTCAGGCTGGCGTAGGGATTTTGAAAAATGATCTGAATGCGACTGCGGTAGGGTCGCATCTGCGCGGCGCTGAGCTGCGCCAGATCCAGGCCCTCGAACAGGATCGAGCCCAGCGTGGCGTCGGTCAGACGGCACAGCATCATGCCGATGGTGGTCTTGCCGGAGCCTGACTCTCCCACCACACCCAGTGTGCGGCCCTTGTAGAGCGAAAAATTGGCATCCTTGACGGCACTGAACACAGTGCGTTTGAACAAGCCGGACTTGAGCTGATAATCCTTGCCCAGGTCCCTGACTTCAATCAGGGCTGGGCCGGTGATGGGCGCGGCAACGCGTTGCTCGGTGCACAGCGGGCGATTATTGACGATGTCGTCAATCACCGCCAGTCGGCGCGGACGCGAGTCCAGGCGCGGGCGGCAGGCCAGCAGCGCCTGTGTGTAAGCGTGTCTCGGGCTGGTGAAGATGCCTTGCACCGGACCCGCCTCGCGCACCTGCCCCCCCTGCATCACCACCACCTGATCCGAAATCTCCCCGACCAGGCCCAGGTCATGACTGATGAACAAGATGCTCATCTTCTGGCGCTGCTGCAAGCCAGCCAGCAAGTCCATGATCTGGCGCTGCACCGTCACATCCAGCGCCGTTGTGGGTTCATCGGCGATCAGCAACTTGGGCTCGCAGGCAATCGCCATCGCAATCATGACGCGCTGCTGCTGTCCGCCCGAGAGTTCGTGGGGATAGGATTTCAGGCGTTCCTTCGGGTTCGGTATACCCACTTCGGCCATCAGTTCCAGCGCCCGGTCCAGTGCCTGTCTGGAGCTCAGTTTCAGGTGAATGCGCAGCACTTCCGCAATCTGTTCGCCGACGGTGAAGACCGGGTTGAGAGAACTCATGGGCTCCTGGAACACCACCGAGATGTCCTTGCCCCGCAAACGGCGCATGTCCTCAACCGGTGCACCCAGCAGATCCAGGCCGTTATAGAGGACCCGGCTATGTTCGCCTACGATGGCGTTCTCGGGCAACAGGCGCACGATGCTCATGGCGCTGACACTCTTGCCGCTGCCGGATTCGCCGACCAGCGCCACCGTGCTGTTGGCCGGGATGTCGAAACTCACGCCTCTGACCGCCTCGACGGTTTCGGTCTTGCTCATGCGGAAGGAGACCGAGAGGTTCTGGACACTGATTAAGGGTTGCATGGAGGGTGTTCTTAAAGTGTTGGGGACAGAGCTGGCTCGCTGCGCGTAGCTGCGGTCTGTCCCGCAAATTATCTTAACTTGGGGTCCAGCGCATCGCGCAAGGCATCGGTCAGGAGCGCGAAGGCCGTCACGAACGCGGCCATGAAGGCGGTGGCGGCCACCAGCTGCCACCACTTGCCCTGCACCAGTTCGGTTTGCGCCTCCGACAGCATGGTGCCCCAGCTCACCATATCAATCGGTACCCCCAGACCGAGGAAGGACAGAATCACCTCGGCCTTGATAAAGCCAACCACATGCAGGCTCAGCTGCACCAGAACGACGTGGCTGATGTTGGGCAGGATGTGGGTGAACATGCGCGAGGCGTGCGAAGCGCCGATGGCCTCAGCGGCGCGCACGTACTCTCTGGAGCGGTGCTTCATGTACTCGGAGCGCACCAGCCGGTAGATGCCCGTCCAGCCGACCAGACTCAGAATGATGACCACGGTCCAGGCGCCACTGCCCAGCGTGCCGGCAAGTGGCCCGGACTTGAGCACGGCCGCCAGCGCGAACACCAGCAGGATGAAGGGAATGGCGGTGAAAACGTTGTAAACCCACTCCAGAAAATCACCTGCACGACCACCAAAATAACCGCCGATGGCACCCAGAATGGTGCCGATCAGCGTTGCCATCAGGGCTGCAGTCAGACCCACCGTGATCGACACCTGCGCACCCTTGATGACTTTGCTCAGAACATCGCGCCCAAGTTGATCGCCCCCTAGCGGCAGGGTATCGGACTTTTGCGTGATGGTGGTCTTGAACTCGGCGGCGCGCTTTTTCCACTCTTCGTAACGCGGCGCCAGCGGGTCCACGTCGCTGATATCCACACTCGGGCCGGCAATCGAATCGATGACTGCGGTCTGCGATCCGTCAACAATCTTGCCGACGATGTGCGGCGGCGCAAACGGTGTGCCAACCTCCTTCTGCCAGTCTTTGGCGACCAGACCCAGTTGCGCCAGCAGCACCAGGCCAATGAAGAAAATTGTCACGGCCAGCGACACCATCCCGACCCGGTCGTTCTTCAGTCGGGTCCAGGCCTGGGCCCAGACACCGGGCGAACGGGGCAAGGTCTGCAGGATTTCTGTGCTCATTTCAAAGTCACCCTCGGGTCAACAAACATGTACAGCACGTCGGTGATCAGGTTGATCACCATCGTCAGTGCGGCCAGATAGACGGTCGCAGCCTGGATCACGGGGTAGTCGCTGCGATTCACAGCGGTGACAATTTCACGCCCCAGACCCGGGATCGAAAAGAACACCTCGATCAGGAACGAACCAATGAAGACGCCGGGCAGACTGGTCGCCACATTGGTCAGAATCGGAATCATGGCATTGCGCAGCACATGCTTGAATAAAATCATGTTTTCAGAAACGCCCTTGGCGCGCGCCGTGCGCACATAGTCCTGACCAATCTCGTCCAGGAAAAAGCTCCGGTACAAGCGGGTATGCGGCGCCAGACTGACCAGTACCGCCAGAAACACCGGCAGCGGTGCGTAGGTGATCAGGTTCTTCCAGACGCTGTTGCTCCAGCCCTGCACAGGGAACCAGCCCAGCACAAAACCGAACAGGAACTGCCCCACGATGATGTACACCAGAAAGCTGATCGACAGTGCGACCGTGGTGATGATCATGATGGCACGGTCTGTGAGGCTACCGCGCACGTAGGCCACTGCCAGACCAGCGATGATGGCCAGGAGCACTTCGAGCAAGAGGATCGGAATCATGATCGTCAGCGTGGCTGGCAAGCGGGTCGAGAAGATGTCCGAGATCGCCTCGTTGGTGGTCCAGCTCTTGCCCCAGTTGAAACTGAAGATCTGCTGCACAAAAACCCAGAGTTGCTCCCACACCGACTTGTCCAGACCGAGTTGCGCGCGCAATGAGGCGATGCGCTCGGGTGAGGCCTTCAGACCGGCCATGATCTCGACCGGGTCGCCACCAAAGAACTTGAACAGGAAGAAGATCAGCAGAATCACCCCCAATAAGGTCGGGATCATCTGCCAGACGCGCCGCAGGATGTAGGAAAACATATTGTGTAACTTTGGGGATAACGCCCATGAATATACTAACCGTTGCGATTATGCTTGCACTGGTCTCAATTGGCATTGGTGTTTCCAACTATGAATTTTCAAATTTCGCGATATTTCTGCCTGGCCTGTCTGGTTCTGCTTGGCGCGGGCAATGTGTCGTCCCAAACCAAAGCGCCCGAGAAGGTGTTGCGCTATGCGTTCGAGGTCGCCGAAACCGGCTTTGATCCGGCCCAGCTGTCGGACGTCTACTCCCGCATCGCCACCGAGAACATGTTCGACGCGCTCTACAGCTACGACTACCTGGCGCGCCCGGCCAAGGTCAAGCCCAATGTGGCGGAGGCCATGCCCGTTATCAGCGATGACTTCCGGACCTACACCGTGAAGATCAAGCCCGGTATTTACTTTGCGGACGACCCGGCTTTTGGCGGCAAGAAACGTGAACTCACGGCCCACGACTTTACCTACAGCTACAAGCGCATCTTCGACCCCAAGACCAAGAGCCAGCTCTACAGCGATCTGGAAGAAGAAAAGCTGCTGGGCATGGAAGAACTGCGGCGCGAGGCAGAAAAACCCGGTGCCAGTTTCAATTACGAGAAGGAAGTCGAAGGCATACGCGCACTGGACCGCTACACCATCCAGTTCAAGATGAAGGAGCCCAGGCCACGCTTCATCTACCAGTTGGCCGACTCCAGCATCTTCGGCGCCGTGGCGCGCGAAGTGGTGGAAAAGTACGGCGACAAGATCATGGAGCATCCCGTTGGCACCGGCCCCTTCAAGCTCGATCAGTGGGTACGTTCCTCCAAGATGACTTTTGTGCGCAACCCCAATTTCCGTGAAGCGTATTGGGAGGCGGAGCCGCCGGCCGACGATGCCCGCTCGCAGGAAATCTACCAGCGGCTCAAGGGCAAGCGTATTCCGCTGGTGGACCGGGTGGAAATCTCGATCATCGAGGAAATCCAGCCACGCTGGCTCTCCTTCCTGAGCAACGATCACGATTTCCTGATGTACCTGCCCAACGCCTTCTCCTACCAGGCGATTCCGAATAACCATGTCGCGCCCAATCTGGCCAAGCGCGGCATCACGATGGAGCGGGTACCGGCACCCGACGTCACGGTGACTTACTTCAACATGGAAGACCCGAGCGTAGGCGGCTACACACCGGACAAGGTAGCCCTGCGCCGCGCCATCGCGCTGGCTTACAACACCGAGGAGGAAATCCGCCTGCCGCGGCGCAACCAGGCGATTCCTGCACAGGGTCCCATGCAACCCACGACCTACGGTTACGACCCCAAGTTCAAGACCGACATGAGCGAGTTCAATCGGGCTCGCGCGGCTGCCCTGCTCGATATGTACGGCTATGTGGACCGCGATGGCGACGGCTGGCGCGACATGCCCGATGGCAAACCGCTCGTACTGCAGTACTCGACCACACCCACCGCCGCTGACCGCGAGCTCAACCAGATCTGGAAGAAGAACATGGACGCGATGGCTATCAAGATCGAGTTCAAGACCGGCAAGTGGCCGGAACACCTGAAGGCCGCGCGTGCCGGAAAACTGATGCTGTGGGGCCTGGGCTACAGCGCGTCCAGTCCCGACGGCGCTGGCGCCCTCGGTCTGGCCTATGGCCCGAGCAAGGGCGAAGGCAATCTGGCGCGCTTCGAGAACGCCGAATTCGACCGGCTCTACCAGAAGCAGCAGCTGATGGCTGACGGCCCGGAGCGGCTGGCCATCATGCAACACCTGGTCAAGATCATGGTCGCCTACATGCCCTACAAGTTTTCCACGCACCGCATCCGGACCGACATGATCCAGCCCTGGCTGATGGGCTACCGACGCCATCCAACATCCCGGGGCTTCTGGCGCTACGTTGACATCGACACCAGCAAACTGCCGCAATGACCCAACCGATTCAGGCGCGACAATCAGGGACCTTCAGGAATAGACCCATGACTTCATTTTTCAAACAATCCACAGCAGGGCTGGCGTTTGCCACCGTGTTGATCGCCCACAGCGCGGCAGCGACGATCCCGCCGGGAGTGCAGTTGCATCCGAGCCAGACATTGATCCGCAACAACGGCTCCGAAACGGAAACACTGGACCCAGCACTGGCTGAATCGGTCGGTGCCAACAACCTGACGCGGGACCTGTTTGAAGGCCTGACAGCCAATGATCAGGACGGAAACACGGTACCCGGCGTAGCCGAGAGCTGGAAGCAAACCGATGCCACCACCTGGGTCTTCAAATTGCGCAAGAACGCCAAATGGTCGAATGGCGAAGCGGTCAGTGCAGATGATTTTGTCTATGCGATCCGTCGTTTTGTCGACCCCAAAACGGCGTCGACCTATGCCGCCACGTTTGGCATCTTCCTGTTGAACGGAGCCACCGTCGTCAAAGGCGGCAAGCCACCCAGCGAGGTCGGTGTCAAGGCCATCGACAAGAATACGCTGGAGGTCAGGACCGCCTTCCCAATCACTTTCCTGCCCGAGTTGATGAGCAATAACAACCTCGGTCCGGTGCACAAAGCCTCGCTCGAAAAATATGGCAAGGACTGGACCAAGCCGGGCCATCTGGTCTCTAACGGCGCCTACGTTCTAAAAGACTGGCAGGTCAACAACCGGGTCGTGATCGAGAAGAATCCGCAATACTGGGATGCAGCCAACGTGCAACTGACGCGCGTCACCTACCTGCCGGTTGAAGATGGCTACGCCGACGTCAAGCTGTATGAATCCAATGAGAACGAGTGGGTCTATCAGTTGCCGCCCGGAACCTACGAGAAATACAAGGCGCAGTACCCGAAAGAAATCCGCAACGCGCCGATGATCGGCCTGCGTTATTACTCGTACCAGACGCAGAATCCGGTGTTCAAGGATGTGCGCGTGCGCAAGGCGCTCTCGATGGTGATCGACCGCGACATCCTGGCGCAGCGCGTAACGGCAGATGGTCAAGCCCCCGCCTACAGCGTGATGGTGGCGGGGACCCGCGGTGCCGATGTCACGCCCTACGAATGGGCGACTTGGTCGATGGAGAAGCGTGTTGCCGAGGCCAAGAGCCTGTTGCAACAGGCCGGCGTCAAGCCGGGGGCGAAGTTTTCGTTCTCCTACAACACCAGCGAATACCACAAGAAGATGGCAGTGTTTGCGGCCTCGGAATGGAAGACCAAACTGGGGCTCAGCATCGAGACCGAGAGCATGGAATTCAAGGTACTGCTGAAGAAACGCCACGACGGTACTTTCGAGATGGCACGCAACGGCTGGCTGGCCGACTACAACGATGCCACGACCTTTCTGGCGCTGATACGCTGCGACTCGGATCAGAACAACAACTTCAATTGCAACCGGCAGGCCGAGGAGTTGATCAACCAGGGTTCGCAAAGCACCGATCCGGCCAAACGCCGCGCCCTGCTGACCCAGGCCTCGAAAGTGATCATGGAAGACTATCCGATCATCCCGCTGCTGCAATACTCGCTGCCGCGCCTGGTGAAGTCCTATGTCGGCGGCTATTCGCTGAAGAATGCGCAGGACCGCTTTCGCTCCAAAGACCTTTACATCATCAAGCACTGAGCTCTGAACGATGTGGTCTTACAGCCTGCGCCGGGTTCTGGCGGCGATTCCCACCATGCTGGTGGTGATCACGGTCTGCTACCTCTTGCTGCACGCCACGCCGGGCGGTCCCTTCGACGGCGAGCGCAAAGTCTCGGCCGCCGTACTCGCCAATCTGCAGGCCAAGTACCACCTGGACCTGCCCTTGTGGCAGCAATACCTGCTGTATCTGAAGAGTCTCCTGCAGGGTGATCTGGGTGCCTCGTTTCGCTATGCCGACTGGTCGGTCAACGATCTGGTTGCCAGCGCACTGCCGGTGTCCGCGAGCATCGGCGGCGGCGCTTTGCTGCTTTCACTCTTCATTGGTGTCACGCTGGGCATCGTCGCGGCGCTGCGCCAAAACAGCGCGGTCGATTACCTGGTCATGCTGATGGGCAATGTCGGCAGCGCGCTACCCAGCTTTGTACTCGGGCCGGTCCTGATCATTGTCTTTGCCATTGGGTTGCACTGGCTGCCCGCCGGTGGCTGGAACAATTTCGAGCCGCGTTTCATGGTGTTGCCGATGGCTTTGCTGACCTTTATCAACGTCTCCGTGATCGGCCGCGTGATGCGCGGCAGCCTGATCGAAGTGTTGCACAGCAACTTCATTCGCACCGCGCGTGCCAAGGGTCTGCCGACCCGCGTCGTCATCCTGCGGCACGCGCTGAAGCCGGCGCTGCTGCCGGTGGTCTCGCTGCTCGGTCCGCTGGCGATATCGTCGATCACGGCAGCCCTGGTGACCGAGACCGTTTTCTCGCTGCCCGGCCTGGGCAAACTGATCGTCAACGGGGCTGGCAATCGCGACTACACGCTGGTGCTGGGTCTGGTGGTGCTGATCACCGTGCTGACGGTGGCGCTCAACCTGCTGGTCGATCTGGCCTACGCCTGGCTCGATCCAAAAATACGATATTGAACTTGAATATGTTTTTCCCGCTCTCCCTTTTTCCCCCACTCTCTCCCCCCCGCCCCTCTCCCGCCCCGCCGGGCGGAAGAGGGGAGCCTCATTTGGCCGCGTCTTTAAACAAAGGAAGTACTCGCGCCACGGCGCGTTGCAAAGCGAGGAAGAGGGATTTGTCGGCCAACAATACCAATTCGATTGCAGATGCATGCCAACAGGTCATCTGCCTTACAAGACAAAAGCCAGCCCCACGAACTCCAACGGTCCAAGCCTTCAAGAGGCACGGCCTTTGTTTCACACGCGGCCAAATACGGCTGTTGGCTCCCTCTTTCGCCCGGCGGGGCGAGAGAGGGCGGGGGGTGTGAGTGGGGGAAAGAATGGCCATATTGAAGCCCAACGAGATCGAAAGCCTCATAGCCGGCCGCAGCCTGTGGAGCGATGCGCGAGCGCGCTTCAGGCGCAATAAGGCGGCGCTGATCAGCCTGGGTCTGCTAACGCTAATTGCCCTGACCTGCGTCGTCGGACCCTGGCTGCTGCCGCATGCCTTTGACAGTGCCGACTGGGATGCGATGAGCGCTCCGCCAGGCTGGAAGAATTCTCACTTCTGGGGCACCGACGACGCCGGGCGCGACCTGCTGGTGCGCTGCCTGATCGGCGGCCGCGTTTCGCTCACGGTCGGACTGCTGGCCACGCTGGCTTCGGTGTCACTCGGCATTGTCTGGGGCGCAACGGCCGGCTTTGTGGGCGGCAAGGTCGATGCGCTGATGATGCGCATCGTTGACATGATGTACGCCATCCCCTATCTGCTGATTGCCATTTTGCTGGTCACCATTCTTGGGCGCGAGTTCTATCTGGTGGTGTTGGTCATCACGGTCTTCTCGTGGATGGACATGGCGCGCGTGGTGCGCGGGCAAACGCTGTCGCTGCGTTCCATGGAGTATGTCGAAGCGGCGCGCGCCATGGGGGTTTCGACCACGCGCATCATCTTCCGGCACATCGTGCCGAATCTGCTCGGCGTCGTCGTGATTTACACCACCGTGACGGTGCCGGGCGTGATCCTGACCGAATCTGTGCTGTCCTTTCTGGGGCTCGGTATCCAGGAACCCATGACCAGCTGGGGCGTACTGATTCAGGACGGCGCCAAGGCAATGGAAGTCTCGCCCTGGATTCTGCTGTTTCCGGCAGGCCTGCTGTCGGTCACGCTGTACTGCTTCAACTTCATCGGCGACGGTCTGCGTGATGCGCTCGATCCGAAGGAACGCTAACAACATGTCTTTGCTGGAAGTCAACAAGCTGAGCGTCCAGTTCGATACACCGGACGGTGTGGTGACCGCCGTCAACGACATCAGTTTCACGCTGGAGCGCGGGCAAACCCTGGGTATCGTCGGTGAAAGCGGCTCCGGCAAAAGCCAGTCGGTGCTGGCCATGATGGGCCTGCTGGCAATCAATGGTCGGGCCAGCGGACAGGCTCTGTTTGACGGACACGACTTGCTCAGCCTGCCAGCGCGTGACTTGAACAAACTTCGGGGCAACCGGGTCGCAATGATTTTCCAGGACCCGATGACATCGCTCAACCCCTATCTGACAGTGGAGCGACAGATGACGGAGGTGCTTGAGCTGCACAAAGGCATGACGCGCAGCCAGGCGCGGCTGCGTGCCGTGCAGGCGCTTGATGCGGTCAAGATTCCCGAGGCTGCGCAGCGTCTGGGCATGTACCCGCACGAGTTCTCCGGCGGCATGCGCCAGCGCGTCATGATCGCGATGGCCCTGCTGTGCGAACCCGATGTGCTGATTGCCGATGAGCCAACCACCGCGCTCGATGTCACGGTGCAGGCGCAAATCATTGCGCTGCTGCGCGATCTGCAACGCGACCATGGCACCGCCATCGTGATCATCACGCACGACCTCGGTGTGGTTGCCGGTCTGTGCGACCAGGTCATGGTGCTGTATGGCGGCAGAGTGATGGAACAAGGTAGCGCCGAATCCATTTTCTACCAGCCAACGCACCCTTACACGATTGGTTTGCTCGGCGCTATTGCCCACATCGAACAAGACGGTCGGACTCTGTTGGCAATCCCGGGTGCGCCGCCGAACATGGCGCACCTGCCCGCCGGTTGCCCCTTCAGCGAGCGCTGTACCTGGGCCCAGGCGCACTGCGCAAACCAGCGCCCGCCCCTGACGCCAGTGGCCGGTCAAAATGGGGTCCTGCGCGCCTGCCACAGAAGCCCGTCCGAGATCAGGCCAGAGGCCAAGGCGGTCGGCCCATGACTGCGCGCACACCGTTGTTGTCGGTCCGTGATCTGAAGGTTTACTTCGAACTGGCTGCGGATTCGCCCTGGCCCTGGACGCCGCCGCGCCTATTGAAAGCCGTTGATGGTCCGTCTTTTGACGTGTTTGCCGGCGAAACCTTGGGCATCGTCGGTGAGTCGGGCTGCGGCAAATCGACGCTGGCGCGCGCCCTCTTGAACCTGATTCCCGCCACCGCCGGCAGCATCCAGTGGCAGGGCCAGGAAATGCGCGGCGCCAGTGCCGCTGCCTGGCAGGGTCTACGCAAAGATGTGCAGATGATTTTCCAGGACCCGCTGGCTTCGCTCGATCCGCGCATGACGATCGGACAAATAATTGCCGAGCCGATACGCACGCATCTGCCCGCCTTGCCGCAGCGCGAAGTGATGCAGAAGGTGCGCGCCATGATGACCAAGGTCGGGCTGACCGAGCAGCAGATCAACCGCTATCCGCACGAATTCTCCGGCGGCCAGTGCCAACGCATCGGCATTGCCAGAGCGCTCGTGCTGGCGCCGAAACTGGTGATTTGCGACGAGCCGGTGTCGGCGCTGGATGTGTCGATTCAGGCCCAGATCATCAACCTGCTGATGCAATTGCAGGCCGAGATGGGTTTGGCGCTGGTCTTCATCGCCCACAATCTGGCGGTGGTGCGGCATATCAGTCAACGCGTCATGGTGATGTATCTGGGCCGGACCATGGAACTGGCCAGCAAACAGGCCATCTACCAAAACCCGCGCCACCCCTACACACAGGCCCTGCTGAGCGCCATCCCTACACCCGACCCTAGGCGCGAACGCAACAAGACGCTGCAACTGCTGCACGGCGATCTGCCGTCGCCGATCAACCCGCCGTCGGGTTGCATTTTTCGCACCCGTTGCCCCAAAGCGATAGCCCGCTGCGCCGAACACATACCTGAATTGCGGGAACTCGACGCCGATAACCAGGTGGCTTGCGACCTGGTCTGATACGGCTCAGCGTTGAAAGATTCAGATACAGCGCTGTTTGGGCGGGAGTACTCAGGCTGTAACCCGGAGCAGGCCGGGGGACATTCGCGGAGTCGCCCACCCGAGCTCGCTGGCTTGCCGCTACCGTCACCCAAGTTCTTCTATTTCGAAGGCGACTTGGTTGAGAGCCTCAGCGTCGCTGCAAGGCCTGCTCGACACCGCGGTTCGCCAACTCATCGGCGTACTCATTGCCAGGGTCGCCGTCGTGGCCACGGACCCAGTACCACTCGATCTTGTGTTCACCACCGTGCACCAGCGCATCGAGGCGCTGCCACAGATCGACATTCTTGACCGGTTGTTTTGCGGCGGTCTTCCAGCCGCGCGCTTTCCAGCCAACAAGCCATTCGGTCATGCCCTTGAGCACGTACTGACTGTCCACATGCAATTTCACATGGCAAGGTCGCTTCAACGCTGACAGTGCCTCAATGACAGCCATCATTTCCATCCGGTTGTTGGTGGTATCCAATTCGCCGCCAAACAACTCCTTTTGCGTCGTCGCCGACTTCAGCAGCACGCCCCAACCGCCGGGCCCGGGATTGCCCTTGCAGGCGCCGTCGGTGTAAATGTCTATCGTGTTCAATCGGGCTTCCCCATCGTTGCGTCAATGATTGTCTCAGAGCGATGCAAGCTGGCGCTGCCAGCGGCCGACACCGGCGCCGCCGCCACGGATCGGGATGCCCGCCAGGCCGGACTCAGCAGCGTCACACCGCGCACCCGCTTCACCGCCACAATAAAGTAGACGGCGCCAAAAATCGACCACCAACGCTTGCCAGCCCAGTCCATCCAGGCAACGCGCCGCAGCCATTTCTGGCTCGCCAACGCCGGTCGGTAACAACCAAATTTGCCGATCTCGACATCAAAGCCCAACAGGCGCAACCAATCGCGCAAGCGCCAGTAGCCGATGAACTCCTCTTGCGGCAGAAACAGTTTGCCGAATCCGAGGCGTCGGTACAGGAACGCGCGGCGCTGCCGCAAGCCCCACAGCGAGACCGGGTTCAAACCGCAGATCACCACCCTGCCCTCGGGCACCAGAACGCGCTCCACCTCGCGCAACGTGGCATGCGGATCTCTTGCCAGTTCCAGCGAATGCGGCAACACCACCAGGTCCAGACTGCTGGCGGGAAACGGCAGCGCCGAAAAATCGGTCACGACGGCAGCCCCGATTGCAGGCGCAGTCGTGGCCAGCCAGCGGTGCGGCATGCGATTGGAACTTAGCGCATCGAGTTCGCTCAAACCCAGTTGCAGCGCGTGGTAGCCAAAGATATCGGCCACGGCCAGATCCAGTTCAGCACGTTCCCAGGACAAGAGATAACTCCCGGGCGACGTCGCGAACCAGTCGTGCAAACCTATAATTTGATCGTTCATGAAGTTAATCCCACTACCCGCTTTCAGCGACAACTACATCTGGCTGTTGCATGACGGCCAGCAGGCGCTGGTGGTTGACCCCGGCGACGCCCAGCCCGTGCTGCAAGCGCTTGAACGCGCCAGCCTGCAACTCGAAGCCATTCTAGTCACGCACCATCATCCTGACCACACCGGCGGCGTATCTGCCTTGCGTCAAGCCACCGGCGCCAGGGTGTTCGGGCCGGTACGCGAAGTGATGCCGGAACCGCTGACACGGCTTGTCGAAGGCGAGCACCTGCAATGCCTGGGACTGAACTTCGAGGTGATTGAGGTGCCTGGCCACACGGCGGGGCATATTGCTTATTACGCGTCCGTGCCGGAACAGGCGCCGCTGCTTTTTTGCGGCGACACACTGTTCAGCGGCGGCTGTGGTCGCCTGTTCGAGGGCACTCCGGCGCAGATGCTGGCGTCACTCGACAAGCTGGCTGCATTGCCCGATGCAACGCGGGTCTGCTGTGCGCACGAGTACACCTTGAGCAACCTGTTGTTTGCCTGCGCCGTGGAAGCCGGGAACGAAGCATTGTTGAAGTACATGAAGACGGTTCAGACCCTGCGTGCCGCTGGACAGACAACGCTGCCTTCGACCCTTTTGCTGGAACGCCAGATCAACCCCTTTTTGCGAACCCGCCAGCCGACTGTCATTCAGGCCGCGCAGGCGTTTGACGCCTCAGCCAGTGATGAAGCCAGCATCTTTGCTGCGCTGCGCCAGTGGAAAAACGAATTCCGATGAAATTTTTGACCCTTGCCTGCCTGAGCAGTCTCATCTGGCTGACCGGCTGCGCCAGCACCGGCGTCGTTTCCCCAGTCGAACCCGTAGCCACTAACGCCAGCAGCTCGATGCAGCCAAGCAGCGCAGCGCCTGACAAATCGTCGGCGATCACGCTTCATGGTGCGGCTGCAGATCAACAAGCTCTGCTACCGATCACGGCCGCGCAGGCGGCCTCCAGAACCGTTACCCCTTTGGTGCCACCAGCCGATCTGTGGGAGCGCATCCGTCGCGGCTATGCCATGCCCAATCTCGAAAGCAGCCTGGTGCACGACCGCGAGCTCTGGTTCAGCAGCAAGCCTGACTACATCCTGCGCATGACGGAACGCTCGCGCAAATACCTGTTCCACATTGTCGAGGAGCTGGAGCGGCGCAACATGCCGACCGAATTGGCCTTGCTGCCTTTCATCGAAAGTGCTTTCAACCCACAGGCGGTCTCCCGGGCCAAGGCAGCCGGCATGTGGCAGTTCGTTCCGGCCACCGGTAAATCTTTCGAGCTGAAGCAAAGCGCCTTTCGCGATGACCGGCGTGACGTGCTGGCATCGACCCGCGCAGCGCTCGACTACCTGCAGAAACTGTATGGCATGTTTGGCAACTGGCAGCTCGCACTGGCCTCCTACATCTGGGGTGAGGGTAGCGTGGGCCGGGCTATCGCCAAGAACCGGCGCAACGGTCTGGGCACTGGCTACACCGAACTCACTATGCCGATGGAAACCCGTTTTTATGTGCCCAAACTGCAAGCGATGAAAAACATTGTGAGCAACCCTGCGGCCTACAACGCGCGGCTGCCGCACATCGAAAACCACCCCTACTTTCAGACCGTCGACATCAAACGCGACATCGACGTCGCCCTGGCAGCCAAACTGGCCGAGGTAGCGCTGGCAGACTTCAAGGCTCTGAACCCCTCAGCCAATCGACCCGTCATCCTGGCGGCAGGCACGCCCCAAATACTGCTGCCCTGGGATAACGCAGCCATCTTTCAAAGCAACCTGGAAGCTTATAGCGGCGGCAGGTTGTCGAGCTGGACTGTATGGCTGGCGCCGACCACCATGAAACCGGCCGACGCCGCCAAACGGGTCGGCATGACCGAGCAGACGCTGCGCAGCGTCAACAACATTCCACCCCGTGTCGTCATCAAAGCCGGTTCCAGCCTGCTGGTCTCGCGCTCAGCCCATCTGGAAACCGATGTCGGTGTGCATCTGGCCGACAACGGCCAACTCTCGCTGGCCGCTGAGAGCGTCCCCAAACGGGGTGCGCGAAAACCCGGCAAAGCCGTGCATCAAGGCAAAACCGTCGGCAAACCCAAAGCCGTTGCTCTGGCGAAAAAAAAACCGACAACAAAGCGATCCGATTCGTCAAAAGATAGAACTGCGGGCCGTAAATGAGTCTTTGACCTTTTTCGCAAAATCGTTGCTGTAAGTTCTGGCGAGCTGGATTTTTTCTGACTTGATGCTGGCATCAAAACTGGCCAGCGCCTTCATTACTGTTTGTGGTCCCTCGTCAGGCATCAAACCATCCGGAGAAATCGATTCACGCAGCTTGTTGAAAGCAGCCAGGTAGAGTGCACGGTCACCCAGCAAGTAGGCTTCCGGAACGGTCTTGATGATATCGCCGGGCCCAGCCGTTTGCAGCCACTTCAGACTGTGCACCAGGGCCGTCGTCAGCGCTTGCACCGTGTTGCGGTGCTTCTCCACAAACTCGGTCGCGGCGTAAAGACAGGCCGACGGCATCGGTCCGCCGTAGAGATCCAGCGTTCCTCTCAAAGTACGGGTATCGGCAATAATTCGGATCTCACCTTTTTGCTCCAATGTCGTCATTACCGGTTCCGAACTGGCGATGGCATCGAGCTGACCGGAGTGCAGAGCTGTCAATGCCCCGCCGGCACGGCCGACAGAAACAAAATTCACATCCTCATCCTTCAGATCGGCGCGTTTCAGGACCGCACTGGCCACCCTGTGACTGAGTGAGCCTGGCGCCGAAATACCAATGTTTTTGCCCCTGAGATCCAGCAGCGACCGGTAGTGCGGCAGAGTCTTGTGCGAAATCCCCATGGCGATGGCCGGCGAACGCCCCTGCAACACAAAACACTGATAGCTTTGGCCACGCGATTGCAGGCTGATGGTCTGCTCATAGAACCCCGCCACGACGTCGGCTGAGCCGGGCGCAAAATCACCGAATTCAAGCTCCAGCCCCTGCACTTTGAAGTAGCCAAGCTGTTCAGCAATGGTCAACGGCAAAAAATGAAAAGCCGATCTTCCCGTCACAGCGACGCTAAGCCGGGTCTTCTCCAGCCTGGGCTGCGCCTGCAGCGATGGCCCTGCGGCCAGGGCTGCGACGGCCAGCGCTGCCTTGGAAAAAATACGCCGGTTGAAACCGGTGGCGTCCATCTGATTGCCTGCTCAAATCGGTAGTGAATCTGAATCGAGCATAGCCAAGCCCATCAACTCCCGCATTGGGAACATCCCGTGCGGGTTTGTACTAGGAGCCTGTCGGGCTTTGGGTCGGGCCCGCGCCGGGACGAGTCGCGGCGACAGGCTAGGCGTCGGCGAGGCCGTGTGGCGAGTCCACACAACGAGTCGGCAACGACGCTTGGCGCTGCGAATCGCCCCGGCCCTGCGGGTTGGCTCTGCAAGGGGGCCCGACCCAAAGTCCGACAGGCTCCTAGGGATGCTCTGAAACCCTAGCGCCGATCGACCAGGGCATGGGCAATCGTGCCCAGGTCCACATATTCCAGCTCGCTACCTACCGGAACGCCGCGCGCCAGACGGCTCAAACGCGGACCTTTACCCTTCAAACCTTCACTGATGACATGCGCCGTGGTTTCACCTTCGGCCGTGAAGTTGGTGGCCAGGATGACCTCTTGCACGACACCATCACAGGCGCGCTCAAACAAGCCCTTCAGTCCAATGTCTTTCGGGCCGATACCATCGAGCGGGCTGAGTTTGCCCATCAGCACAAAATACAGGCCCTTGTAGGCTCCGGTGCGCTCGATGGCAGACTGATCAGCCGGCGTTTCCACCACGCACAACTTGCTGCTGTCCCGCGCCGGATTCCGACAGGTAGCGCAAACCGGCTCCTGCGTGAAAGTGTGGCAGCGCTCGCAGTGGCGCACGCTGTCAGCCGCAACCTGCAGCGCATGCGACAGGCTCAGGGCGCCGGGGCGATCATGCTGCAACAGGTGAAACGCCATGCGCGTCGCCGACTTCACGCCCACGCCCGGCAAGCGGCGCAGGGCCTGAATCAGCACATCAAGAGAGTTGGTGTTGGCCACGAACTGCCCTAATCAGTTG
>JBBQZA010000013.1:0-28355 GCA_038208175.1 Burkholderiales bacterium | reverse complement strand
TGGTGGTCACCAACACCATTCCCTTGAGCCAGGCGGCGCTGGCCTGCAAGAAGATACGGCAGCTGAGCGTCGCGCCCCTGATCGCCGAGACGATCCAGCGCATTGCCAAGGGTGAGTCGGTCATGAGTTTGTTCTCGGATCAGGAAAATCTCTTCTGAGGCTTTCCTGGTCCGGGCAAAAGTGGGTTTACGGTACGCCTGATAACGTGCTTTGAACCTTTTTTAAATCGGAGTCACACTGGTCGCGGTGGACTCTTTCAGGAGTAAATAGTATGAAATTCGTCGCTTTTGAGCGCGCCAAGCAGGGTACGGGTGCGAGCCGCCGTCTCCGCATTACCGGTCGCACACCGGGTATCGTCTATGGTGCCGGGATTGCCCCCCAGCAGATTGAAGTCGATCACAACGCCCTTTGGCATGCCTTGAAGAAAGAGGCCTTCCATTCAACCATTCTGGAGATGGAAATCGACAGCACGGTAAGCAAGGTCCTGTTGCGTGACGTGCAGATGCACCCCTACAAGCAACTCATCCTGCACACTGACTTTCAGCGTGTCGATGCCAACACCAAGCTGCACATGAAGGTGCCGCTGCACTTCAGCGGCGACGAGAACTCGACGGCGGTCAAGGCTGAAGGCTGCATCGCCAACCGCGTCGTGAACGAGATCGATGTGATTTGTCTGCCGGCTGACCTGCCCGAGTTCGTTGCAGTCGATTTGAGCGGTCTGAAAAAAGGCGTCTCGCTGCACCTGGCCGACATTGCACTGCCCAAGGGCGTGACGGCAGTGACGCACGGAAAGAACAATCCGGTTATCGTCTCTGTGGTGGTTATCGGCACTGCCGAGGCGCCTACTGCCGAGGAGGCCGAGGCAGCCGCAGCCGCAGCTCCGGTGGCCGCGCCAGTGGCCGCCGCACCGGCAAGCGGCAAGGCTGCTCCGGCTGGCAAGGCACCTCCTGCCAAGAAGAAGTGATCTGAAATGGCCCACGCAAGTGGGCTATTCCATCATCCATGATCAGGCTGTTTGTGGGGCTTGGCAACCCGGGCCCGGAGTACGAGTTGACGCGGCACAACGCGGGTTTCTGGTGGCTCGATGAGCTTGCCGACAGTCTGAAGACCAACTTTGTGATGGAGCGGGCCTACCATGGTCTGGTCGCACGAACCGCGGTCAACGGACAAACGGTTTGGTTGCTCAAACCACAGACCTTCATGAATTTGTGCGGCAAGTCGGTCGCTGCACTGTCACGTTTTTTCAAGATTGAGCCGCAGGAAATACTGGTCGCCCACGATGAACTCGATATCGTCCCCGGCGAAGCCAAGCTCAAGTTGGGTGGCAGCCATGCAGGGCACAACGGACTGCGCGACATTCATGCCCAATTGGGCACTGACGACTATTGGCGCCTGCGCCTGGGCATCGGCCATCCGGGCGTCCAGTCCGAGGTCATCAACTGGGTGTTAAAGAAGCCTTCGCTGGATCACCGGCTGGCGATCGAGCAAAGCATAGCCCGCGCTCTCAAGGCCTTACCGCATTTGCTGGCTGGCGAGATGGACAAAGCCACGCTGCTGATCCATACCAGCAAGCCACCCCGACCCAAGCCGCCCAAGCCGGAAGACTTGCCGCAGTAAACTCCGGTTCAAATTGCCAAATTGAACGGGAGCCATCGATGACCGGTTTTACCTTGAAGGCGCTGCGGCTATTGACGCTCAGTTGCTTGTCGATGGTCGCAGCAGCGCAAGTCACCTACAAGTGCGGCAACAGTTACAGCCAGACGCCCTGCCCTGACGCCGTCGCGATCGACACCAACGACAGGCGGACCAGCGCGCAGAAATTGCAGACCGACATGGCGACGCAGCGTGATGCCCGGATTGCCAATGCATTGGAAAAGGCTCGCTTGCAGCAGGAAACCAAAGACCTCGCCGCCAATACGCCGGCACTGAAGGCAAGCAGTCCGGCCCCGGCCGCCAAAAACAAGGCCGACAAGCTGAAAACGAAAAGAAAGAAAGCGCCCAAAGCCCAGGTGGTCAAGGCGCCGATTGAAACGAAACAGAAGAAGCCGTCGAATTCGGTTTCCAAGGAAAAGGCGGTTGGCAAATCCTGATGCCGGTTTGCAGAGCCTGCGCGGTCCCTAGGAGCCTGCCGGGCTTTCTTTTGATTCAGCTTGCAAGCGCCGGTATTTTTGCCACAGGGTCTCACGGCTTTCAACAAACTTCGGATTCACCGGTATGCAGGCCACGGGGCAGACTTCGACGCATTGTGGAAGGTCAAAATGACCGACGCATTCGGTACATTTTGCGGGGTCGATCTGATAGATTTCCGGGCCCAAAAAAATGGCGCCGTTCGGGCACTCCGGCTCGCAGACGTCGCAGTTGATGCATTCGTCAGTGATCACCAGCGCCATGGTTTACCACTCTCATCATCGTCAGTAATAATCGGGTGCAGCATCATGCAGCAAATTATCGGTGACGACACAGTCTAGACAAACTCGTGGGTTTATTTCTCTTCAAACGATTCAGCACCCTGCTGGCCACTCTCCTGGGGGCCTCGGTGGTGGTTTTTCTGGTGCTGGAAATACTGCCCGGCAATGCGGCACAGATCTTGATGGGTCCCGACGCGGCGCCAGAAGCGATACAGGCGCTGAGCATCAAACTGGGACTCGATTTGCCCCCAATGCAGCGCTACTGGCAGTGGGTCAGCGGCTTGCTGGTCGGTGATTTGGGTATCAGCTACAGCTACAGCACGCCGGTGCTCGAACTGGTGCTGGAGCGCCTGGCCCTGACGGTTCCGCTGGCGCTGATGGCCATGCTGCTGACCACCGCGCTGGCACTGGTGACTGGCATTTATGCAGCTTCACACCACAACCGTCTGGGTGATGTGGGCATGATGAGTCTGGCGCAGATCGGCATCGCCGTGCCTAATTTCTGGTTTGCGATTCTGCTGATTTTGCTGTTCTCGGTCCACATGCAGTGGTTTTCTGCCGGCGGTTTTGCAGGCTGGGACGAAGGCCTTTTGCAAGCCCTCAAATCCCTGCTGTTACCCGCGATCTCGCTGGCCGTGGTGCAAGCCGCCATCCTGGCACGCATCACACGCTCGGCGCTGCTGGAAGTACTGCGCGAGGATTTTGTGCGCACGGCACGGGCCAAGGGACTGTCGCAACGCGCCACCCTCTGGGGCCATGTGCTGCGCAACGCCATGATTCCGGTCATCACCGTGATGGGGCTGCAATTTGCCAACCTGCTGGCCGGCACCATCGTGGTCGAAAACGTCTTTTATTTACCGGGTCTGGGGCGCCTGATCTTCCAGGCAATCTCGAACCGGGATCTGATTGTGGTGCGCAATTGCGTCATGCTGCTGGCCGCCATGGTGATCGTGGTCAACTTCATGGTTGACGTGCTGTACGCGGTGATCGACCCACGCGTCAAGGCCAGTGACATATGAGAGCGCCGATCAGCTTCATGGCGCGGGCGCTGACCCATCGCAGTTTCGTGATCGGCGCGGCGCTGACCCTGTGCCTGCTGGCAGCGGCCGCCCTGTCACTGTTCTGGACGCCCTGGTCGCCCTACGAAATCGACATGGCGGACAAACTGCTGATGCCCAACGCGCAGCACTGGCTCGGTACCGACCCCTTCGGTCGCGACATCACGTCGCTGCTGCTGGTCGGTGCACGCAACTCGATCCTGGTGGGTGTCATTGCGGTTGGCATCGGCTTGAGCATCGGTACTGCGCTCGGCCTGCTGGCAGCGGCACGGCGCGGCTGGGTTGAGGAACTGATCATGCGTCTGGCTGATTTCACATTTGCCTTTCCGGCCATCTTGTCAGCCATCATGATGACGGCTGTCTTTGGCGCCGGCATCGTCAACTCGATCACCGCCATCGGCATCTTCAACATCCCGACCTTTGCCCGCATCACACGCGCCAGCGCCAATGCCATCTGGTCGCGCGAATTCGTGCTGGCGGCTCGCGCCTGCGGCAAAGGCCCGTTTCGCATCACGCTGGACCACATCCTGCCCAACATCCTGTCAGCGCTGATCGTCCAGGCCACGATTCAGTTTGCGCTGGCAATCCTGGCCGAGGCAGCGTTGTCTTACCTCGGTCTGGGGACCCAGCCACCGCAGCCATCCTGGGGCCGCATGCTGGCCGAGGCACAAACGCTTTTGTTTCAGGCGCCCTTGCTGGCGGTGTTTCCAGGCTTGGCGATTGCACTGGCCGTGCTGGGCCTGAACCTTGCAGGCGATGGTCTGCGCGACCTGCTCGACCCGCGTCTGGCCCGAAAGCGCTAGATGGCACTGCTTGAAGTCAAGAATTTGGGCGTGAAATTGCAGACGCAGCGTGGGTCGGCGCAGGCCGTTCGCTCGGTCAGTTTCAACCTGGAGCGTGGTGAAACGCTGGGCCTGATCGGCGAATCAGGCTGCGGCAAATCCATCACCGCGATGTCATTGATGGGTTTGCTGCCGGACAACGCGGTGGTCACCGGCAGCATCCGCTTCGACCAGCAGGAACTGGTCGGCCAGTCTGACGAAACCCTGCAGCAACTGCGCGGCAACCGTATCGGCATGATCTTCCAGGAGCCGATGACGGCATTGAATCCGGTGCACAGCATCGGGCACCAGGTCGCCGAGCCTTTGCGACTACACCGGGGCGCCTCGCGCGCGGTGGCGCGGCGTCTGGCCATTGCGCTGCTGGACCGGGTCGGCATCGCGGATGCCAGGCGCCGCTTTGATGCCTATCCACATCAGTTTTCCGGCGGACAACGCCAGCGCATCACGATAGCGATGGCGCTGGCCTGTGGGCCGGACCTGTTGATTGCGGACGAGCCGACCACTGCGCTGGACGTCACCATTCAGGGTCAGATACTGGACCTCATCAATGAGCTGGTAGCAGAGCGCGGCATGGCCCTGCTGCTGATCTCTCACGACCTCGGTGTGATTGCCGAGAATGTATCGCGCATGCTGGTGATGTATGGCGGCACCGTGGTTGAGAGCGGTCCGACGCAAGTGGTTTTCAGCCACCGGGCACATCCCTACACGCGCGGCCTGTTTGGCGCCCGGCCGCAACTCGGTGCAACCCGTGGCAAGCGCCTGACAACGATTGAAGGCACGGTGCCGGAACTGGCGGATCTGCCGATCGGTTGTCCATTTCTTGCTCGCTGTTCAAGGGCCAGCGCCGACTGCAGCGCCGCACTGCCTGCAGCCGTTGAACTGGGCCAATCGCACCAGGCCGCCTGTTTGCACCTTGAGCGACCTGTTGACAGCGTGACGCCATGACGACTCCCCTGTTACAGCTCGACAACGTCACGCGCAGCTATACACTGCCCCGCGAGAGTCTGTGGGGGGCGCCAGCCATGGTGCATGCAGTGCGCGGTGTCAGCCTGCGCATGAACAGCGGCAAGAATTTGGGCGTGGTCGGCGAGTCGGGCTCCGGCAAGTCGACTTTGGCGCGTCTGGTGATGGCACTGGAGACGCCGACCAGCGGCGCGGTCCAGATCCTCGGCCAGGCGCTGAACCAGCTCAGTCCGGCAGCGTTGCGCGTTGCCAGACGCCACTTCCAGATGGTGTTCCAGGACCCTTACGGCTCACTCGATCCACGCCAGACGGTGGAGCGCATCGTCACCGAGCCGCTGACGGCATTGCCGGATGTGGCCGCGTCGGAGCGGCGCGGCAAAGCGCTGGAGGTGCTGGACGCGGTGCGTCTGCGCGACAGTGATCTTGGCAAATACCCGCACGAATTTTCGGGTGGGCAACGCCAGCGCATCGCGATTGCCCGTGCCCTCATCACGCGTCCCCGATTGATCGTCGCCGATGAACCGGTCAGCGCCCTGGACGTTTCGGTACAAGCCCAGGTTCTCAACCTGATGCAGGATCTGTCGCAGGAATTCGGTGTCACCTACCTGCTCATAAGTCACGATTTGGCGGTGGTGGACTACCTGTGCGACGAAGTAGCCGTGATCTACCAGGGGCGCATTGTGGAGCAGGGTTCACCGCAAACGCTGTTCCGGGCAGCCGCCCATCCGTACACGCAAGCACTGCTGGCTGCCGTTCCGCGTTTAACGACCGAATCGGCGCCGGGCCGAAGAAGACACACGCTGATGATTGCAGCCAACCCGAACCCGGGCGCTGCATGCCCCTATGCCACCCGTTGTCCCCAGATACAAGCCTTGTGTGAGACGCAGCGACCGGAACTCAGGATGATTGGCGCGGAGCACCGGGTCGCCTGTCATTTTGCTGCTGACGGAACACATCCCGCCTGACTCTGGCATGGTATCGTTGGGCTTGTTGTCGTGCCGGATCTATCTACATCACTCACTGTTGACAGGAGAATCATCATGATCAGTCGTCGTCAAGTTCTCAGCTCCGCTGCCAGCGGCGCCGCCCTCGCTACCCTTGCACCGGCGGCATCCGCGCAAGGCAAGAAAGACAGCGTGGTGCTGGCCATGACGCTGGAGCCACCGGGGCTGGACCCGACCGCCGGCGCCGCTTCTGCGATTGCCGAGATCGTGCAGTACAACGTGTTCGAGACCCTGACCAAAATCAACAGCGACGGCAGCGTCTCGCCGCTGCTGGCGGAAAGTTGGGAAGTGTCGCCCGACCTCAAGACCTACACCTTCAAACTGCGCAAGGGTGTCAAGTTCCAGAACGGCGAGCCGTTCAACGCCAAGACTGTCAAATTTTCGTTTGAACGCGCCGCCTCAGACAAGAGCACCAACAAGGACAAACGCACCTTTGCCGGCATGGACAGCGTCGCTGCGATCGATGACCACACCGTGGTCATCCTCAACAAGGCGCTCGACCCCGATTTCCTGTTTCTGATGGGCCAGGCCACGGCCATCATCGTGGAGCCGAAAAGCGCGGACGGCAACGCCACCAAGCCGGTCGGTACCGGACCCTACCAGCTCAGCGCCTGGAACAAGGGTTCGTCGGTTGCTTTGAGCAAGTGGGACGGTTTTCGCAACGCTGCTGGCATCAAGATGAAGAAGGTCACGTTTCGCTTCATCAGTGATCCGGCGGCCCAGGTTGCAGCGCTGCTGGCCGGTGATGTCGACGCCTTTCCGCGCGTGACACCGCGTAGCGTGGTGCAGTTCAAGACCAACGCCAAATTCCAGGTGGTCATCAGCGGTTCGCGCGCCAAAACCATTCTGGCCATCAACAACAAGAAAAAGCCGCTCGATGATGTGCGCGTGCGCCGCGCCATCGCCGCCGCCATTGACCGCAAGGCCGTCATTGAAGGCGCGGCGGATGGCTATGGCGCGCCGATTGGCAGCCACTATGTGCCAGGTGCCTTTGGCTATGTCGATACCACCGGCATCAACCCCTTCAACATCGAGAAAGCGAAGTCCTTGCTGGCCGAAGCCGGCATTAAGACGCCGCTCGAATTGAGCCTTAAATTGCCACCGCCACCTTATGCGCGCCAGGGTGGTGAAGTGATTGCCGCCGAGCTCGCCAAGATCGGCATCATTGCGAAAATCGAGAACGTGGAATGGGCGCAGTGGCTCAGCGGCACTTACACCAACAAGAACTACGACCTGACCATCATCTCGCACGTCGAACCGTTTGACCTGTCCAACTTTGCCAAACCGGGCTATTACTGGGGCTATGAATCGCCCCAGTTCAGCGCGCTGTTTGACAAGATCCAGAATGCACCGCGTGCGGCTGATCGCGCCAAGTTGCTGGGCGATGCGCAGCGCATGCTGGCCAATGATTCTGTGCACGCCTTCTTGTACCAGCCGCAGTGGATCACGGTGGCGAACAAGAACCTCAAGGGACTGTGGAAAGACATGCCGGTATTTGTCAACGACGTGTCGGCGCTGTCGTGGGGGTAAAACTTTATGAACTCAGCGCCGGCGCCCTGATTGCATCTTACCAACGGCGGGAACTCTCACCGCTGGAGGTGACGCAATCGGTACTGGAGCACATGGCGTGCTGGGAACCGCATATTCACGCCAGCTATCTGCTCCGCCCGGAACTGGCACTCGAGCAGGCACGCGCTTCAGAGGCGCGCTGGCAGCGCGGTGAGTCGTGCGGTGCGCTCGACGGTGTGCCCGTCAGCATCAAGGAAAACATTGCGACCCGGGGCGACCCGGTACCGCTGGGCACGCTGGCCACCGAACTGACGCCGACCGCCGCCAACGCACCACCGGCCGCGCGCCTGTTCGAGGCCGGCGCCATCATGGTCTGCAAAACCACCATGCCCGACTACGGCATGCTGTCGAGCGGACTGTCGAGCTTTCATCCGCTCTCTCGCAACCCCTGGGATTGCAGCAAGACCCCTGGAGGTTCCAGCGCCGGTGGCGGCGCCGCGGCGGCTGCCGGTTACGGCCCGCTGCATATCGGTACCGACATTGGCGGATCGCTGCGTCTGCCCGCAGGTTGGTGCGGCATCTTCAGCCTGAAGCCGAGTCTGGGCCGGATCCCGATTGACCCGCCTTATACCGGTCGCACTGCCGGCCCCATGACACGAACTGTGGCCGACGCCGCGCTGATGATGCAAGTGCTGTCCTTGCCCGATGCACGTGACAGCATGAGCCTGCCCTACCAAGCCATAGCCTGGCAGCAGTTTGAGCAGGGTCCTGACAAACTCAGAGGTCTGCGAATCGGCTTGCTGATGGATGCTGGCTGCGGACTCGCGGTCGAGCCCGAGGTGCGTGCCGCGATCGAACGTGCAGCGAAGATTTTTGAGGACGCGGGTGCCCTGGTCGAACCGATGAAGCCGTTCATGACGCCCGAGATGCTGGACGGCATGGACCACGCCTGGCGCATGCGCTCCCACATTGATCTCGCTAGCCTCCCGGCTGACAGACAAGCCACGGTACTGCCCTACATCCGGCAATGGGCCGACAGCGCTGCCGACATGAGTGGCGCGCAGACTTTCATCGCATTCAGCCAATTCCATGCCACCCGCGTCGCCACGGTGCGGGCCTGCCAGCTCTTCGACTACGTGATTTCGCCAACTTCACCGGTGCTGGCGTTTGCAGCAGAACTGCCCTCGCCGACCAACGACCCGCTGCGCCCGCTGGAGCATATCGGCTTCACGGTACCCTACAACATGTCGGAGCAACCGGCGGCCTCGATCAATTGCGGCTACAGCCAAAGCGGCTTGCCGATCGGACTGCAGATTGCCGGTCAGCGTTTTGATGATCTGGGAGTTCTGCAGGTGGCGCGTGCTTTTGAGTTGCTGCGTGATCCGCAGCAGCCGTGGCCGGAACCGCCTTTAAAGAAGGAGACCGAATCAAGCGGCTTTGCGACCGCCGATGCCAAGATAGGTTTCAATGATGCGCGGATCGCTCGCCAGGTCGGCTGATTTACCGCTGAGAGCAACGCTGCCCATTTCAAGCACATAGGCCCGGTCCGCCACCGCCAGCGCGGCGCGGGCATTCTGCTCGACCAGCAAAATCGAGACGCCACTGGCACGCAGAGCGACCACCACCTGCAGCACCTCGCGCACCAACGCCGGCGCCAGTCCGAGCGACGGCTCGTCGAGCATCAGCAGCCTGGGCTTGGCCATCAAGGCCCGTCCCACGGCCAGCATTTGCCGCTCGCCGCCGGACAGGGTTGAAGCCAGTTGCATGCAGCGCTCGGCCAGACGCGGAAAGATCGCATAGACCTCGTCGCGGCAGGTGGCCTGATCGCGCACGCCACGGCGCCAGCGCGAAAAGCCGCCCAGCAACAGGTTGTCCTGCACCGACATTTCGCCGAACAATTCGCGCCGCTCTGGCACCAGGCCGGCACCACACTCGACCAGCGCATTGACACTGGGACGGCGAATCAACCGGCCATCGAGCCAGACTTCGCCACGGCTTGGCAGTAAGCCCATGGCGGCCGACAGCAGCGTCGTTTTGCCGGCTCCATTGGGCCCAATCACGGTGACGATTTCGCCGGCTTGGACGACCAGATCGACCGCATGAACGGCTTCGACCGCGCCGTAGCAGACGCCGAGGCGTTTGAGTTCGAGCAGTGGTGCTGTCATACTTTGACCCCCGCATCGACACCGCCCAGATAGGCTTCCAGCACTCTGGGGTCAACCTGTACCTGCGCTGGTGTGCCATGCGCAATGACCTCGCCGAACTCCAGCACCGTGATGCGATCGGCAATATTCATGACGAATTCCATATCGTGCTCCACCACCAGAATCGCCAGACCTTGATCCCGCAGTTGCAGCAACAAGCGCGCGAGCGACTGTTTTTCCTGGTACGGCAGGCCGGCGGCCGGCTCGTCGAGCAGCAACACGCTGGGTTGTCCGGCCAGCGCTCGGGCAATCTCGACAATACGTTGCTGGCCCAGCGCCAGCGAGCCGGCCAGGTCGTGCAGGTGCGCTCCCAGTCCACAGCGCTCGATCTGGCGCGCCGCCTCACGCATCAGCGCCGCCTCCTCGGCGCGGTCGAGGCGCAGCATTGCGGCGATCCAGCCGCGCCGACCTCGCAGGTGCGCGCCCAGCGCGACATTGTCCAGCACGCTGCGGTTGCCCAGCAGGCGCACATGCTGAAAAGTGCGGCCCAGCCCGATCGCTGCAAACGCGCGCGATGCGCGGCCGCGCATGTCCTGCCCGAGCAGATTGACGGCTCCGGAGCTGGGGTCGTCAACGCCCGAGATCAGGTTGAAAAACGTGCTTTTGCCGGCGCCGTTGGGACCAATCAGCGCATGGATTTCGCCGGAGCGTACATGCAGATCGACCCGGTCGTTGGCGAGCAGGCCACCAAAGCGCTTGCTGAGCTCGCGGGCATGCAGCACCACGCTGCCGTGCTGCGGCAGCGTGCGCTCGGCCAGCGCACCGCCGCTCTGACCCTTTGGCGCCGCCGGTGCGCGCAGGTAGCGCCCGAAAAACTGGGCCAACCCAGGCCACAAGCCGTCCGGGAAGCGCTGCAGCACCAGCAACATCAACAGGCCAAAAACCACCACCTCGAAGTTGCCGCTGCTGCCCAGCAGGCTGGGCAAAACATCCTGCAAATACTGCTTCATCAGGGTGATCAGCGTCGCCCCCAGCACGGCACCAGCCAGATGGCCGGTGCCGCCGACCACCGCCATAAACAGATATTCGATACCGATATTCAGATTGAACGGCGTCGGGTTGACGAAGCGTTGCAAGTGCGCGTATATCCAGCCCGACAGGCTGGCCAGCAGTGCAGCCATCACAAACACCTTGATGCGGTAGTGCGCGGTGTCCACGCCCATGCTTTCGGCCATTACGCGCCCGCTTTTGAGCGAGCGGATGGCGCGCCCTTCGCGCGAATCGAGCAGGTTGTGCAAGGCCCACAATGTCAGCAGCAGCACAGCCCAGGTCAGCAGCCCGAGCTCGCGCACCGAGCGCAATTCGATGCCAGCAACCGACAGCGCCGGCAAACCGGCGATGCCGGTATGGCCACCGAGAAACTCCAGGTTGCCAAACAGGAAATACAAACTCAAACCCCAGGCGATGGTACCCAGCGGCAGATAATGCCCGGACAAGCGCAGCGTCACCGCGCCCAGACCCCAGGCCACAGTTGCGCTCAGCGCCAAGCCGGCCAAGAGCCCGATCCATGGCAGCGCGCTCGAGTCCGGTGCCAGTCCGAGCATCGAAGCAGCCGCCGGCGCGGTGCAAAACCAGGCCGTTGCGTAAGCCCCCAAACCGACAAACGCGGCCTGCCCGAACGAGGTCATGCCACCGACGCCGGTCAGCATCACCAGCCCGACCGCGACCAGCGCGTACAGTCCGATGTAGTTCAGCATCGTGATGGTGAACTCGGGCAGAAAACCCCAGGCCAGCAGCAGCGCTGCGATTGCCAGCACGATCAGGTGCCGGCGCGTCATTCTTCATCCTCGACGTGATGGCTCTTGAGCGAGCGCCACAGCAACACCGGAATGATCAGCGTGAACACAATCACTTCCTTGAACGCGCTGGCCCAAAAGGACGAGAACGATTCGAGCAGGCCCACCAGCAGCGCGCCGGCCAGCGCCAGCGGGTAGCTGGCCAGGCCGCCGATGATGGCAGCGACAAATCCTTTGAGGCCGATCAAAAAGCCCGTGTCGTAGTAGACCGTGGTCAGCGGCCCGATCAGCAATCCGGAGACGCCGCCGATCAGCGCCGCCAGCGCAAAACTGAGGTCGCCCGACAGTTCGGTCGGAATACCCATCAGCCGCGCGCCGACCCGGTTCATCGCGGTGGCGCGCAAGGCCTTGCCGACCATGGTGCGCTCGAAAAACCGGAACAGCAGCAGCACCAGCACGCTGGCAACGCCGACCACTACCAGTGATTGCCCGCCAACCGGAATGCCGCCAAGATCGAGCCGCAGGTCCGAAAAGGGGGTGGTTCTAAAACCCTCGGCGCCGAAAAAAAACAAACCCATGCCGACCAGCACACCGTGCAGCGCGACCGATACGATCAACAGCGTCAAAACGCTGGCATGCGCGAGCGGTCGAAAAGCCAAGCGGTACAACAAAGGGCCCAAGGGTGTGATCACCAACAGAGTGGTACCGGCTTGCGCGATCAGCGACTTAGGGGCCAGCGCAACGCTCAGCGTGGCCAGACCCGGCAGCAGCACAGCCCACAATGCAGTCGCCTTCCAGTCAACGGCGATGCTGCGTTGGTGCCTGAGCCATTCCACCAGCAGCGTCAGTGCCGCCAGCACCAGCAACAGCCACAGGGTGCCGGGCGTACGCCCGGCCTGCAACAGCGCCATGCTCAGCGCACCAAACGCGACAAACTCGCCTTGCGGGATGAAGATCACCCGGGTGACCGAAAACACCAGCACCAGCGCCAGCGCCAATAACGCATAAACCGCGCCATTGACGACGCCGTCCTGCGCCAGCAGCAAGGCGACCTGACCGTCCATCAGGGCTGATATTTCCAGGTACCGCCCTCAATCTTCACCATCACACGGGCACGCTGGTCCAGCCCAAGGTGGTCCTGCGGCGACATGTTGAAGACACCATGCGCACCCGCCACCTCTTTCGCCGCCTCCAGCGCGTCACGCAACGCGATGCGGAATTCGACGCTTCCCGGCTTGGCTTTTTTCAGCGCCGGGCCGACTGCCGCTTCCATCAGTTTGCCGGCGTCCCAGGCGTGTCCGCCAAAGGTGGACACGGAGCCCTTGCCGTTGGCCGCTTCGTACTTGTTGATGTACGCCGTGGCGGATTTCTTCACCGGGTGGTTGTCCGGCAGTTGCGCTGCCACCAGCACCGGACCGGACGGCAGATAAGTGCCCTCCACGTCCTTGCCACCGACGCGCAGGAAATCGTTGTTGGCAACACCGTGCGTCTGGTAATACAGGCCGGCGTAGCCACGTTCCTTGAGCGCGCGCTGCGGCAGTACGGCGGGTGTGCCGGAGGCTGCCACCAGCACCGCATCGGGCTTGGCAGAAAAGATTTTGAGCGCCTGGCCGGTGACCGAAGTGTCGGTGCGGTTGTAGCGTTCATTGGCCACGATCTGAATGCCCTTGAGCGACGCGATTTTGCTGAACTCCTGGTACCAGCCTTCACCGTAAGCGTCCGAGAAACCGATGAAGCCGACCGTCTTGACGCCCTTGTCAGCCATGTGCGCAACAATCGCCAGCGACATCATGATGTCGTTTTGCGGCGTCTTGAAGACCCAGCGCTTCTTGGCGTCCTGCGGCTCGACGATGCGCGCCGAAGCGGCCATCGAAATCATCGGCGTCTGCGACTCGGCCACGACATCGATCATGGCCAGCGAGTTCGGTGTGATGGTCGAACCCAGAATCACGTCGACTTTGTATTCATTGATCAGCTTGCGCGTGTTGGTGACGGCGGCGGTGGTGTCCGACGCGTCGTCAAGTACATGGTAAATAATCTTTTGCCCGGCAATCGTCGTCGGCATCAGCGCGATCGTATTCTTCTCGGGGATGCCCAGCGAAGCGGCCGGTCCGGTCGCCGATACGGTAACGCCGACATTGATGTCGGCGTGAACCACAGTAGCAACTGCCAGCGCAGCCAGCAGGGGCAGGGTTTTCTTAAAGCTCATTGTCTGTCTCCGGTTAGTCATGATTTTGATGGAACTCTTGTGCGGCGGTTGCAAGGCTGCGCCACCGGGTCAAGCCGCACGGCACCCGGTTCAGCCGAATTGAAGTCAACGCCCATACGCTCATTTCAATGTCAATGTTTCTTACAGGTCTTTATCTTAAGCAGGTCTGTGTGCCCAGCGCCCCGGGGTTTACCAGCAAAGAACCAAAATAATGCTGCAATCGCCTCACGCTAATCATCGTAATGGGGTGGATCGGGATCGTGATCCCAGTTGGGGTCGGGCTGCGGCACCTTCAGCAGCCAGGCTTTCACCAGTTCGACGTGCTCAGCTTCTTCCTGCTGCAGCTCGAGCGCCGCCTTGCGCACTGATTCCACCGTCACGACATTGGCCAGGCGCGCAAAAAAGCGCTCGGCGCGCTCTTCATTGGCCAGCGCCAGTTGCAGCACATGCCAGGGTTGCATCAGGTAATGCAGTTCGTCGCCAGAGGCTGACTCGGGCGCGTCATAGCGG
Source organism: Burkholderiales bacterium (assembly GCA_038208175.1). Classification (GTDB taxonomy): domain Bacteria; phylum Pseudomonadota; class Gammaproteobacteria; order Burkholderiales; family Burkholderiaceae_C; genus Rhodoferax. Next base: position 13,912 of record JBBQZA010000013.1, on the reverse strand, counting down.
TCGAAGACCGGCATCACGGCAATATGTGCGGGCGGCTGCTGCCAGCCCATCTCGGCCATGATCTGCGTCGCATGCTTGCCTTCGATCACCGCCATCTTTCGAAACCAGCCGGCAACTTCCGCGTTGTTATGGGTTTCCATCATGTCGGCGAAATCGTTGTAGCGCTGCGCCGCCTCCAGTTCCATGTGCAGCGCCTGCGCCATGAAGTCGTCCAGCGTAGTTGGCAAGGGCCCCTGGACCGGGGTATCGCGGCCGCTCACAGCGCGAACTCCGCTTCGAGCTCGGCCACGCTGCGTCGTGGCTGGCGCACCGAGGCCGGATAGGGAACACGATCACCGGCGTAGAGGACGCCGATGTTCAGGCCATCATCGGTCATCAGGCGCCGGGCTGCCAGCGCCGCGTCGTGCGTTGCATTCACTTCAGCAGCGCGCACCAATTTTTTCCACTCGCGTTGCTCCGGTCGGAACGTGACACAGGGGCTCAGTATTTCAACAAATGAAAAACCCGGATGCTGCATCGCCCTGGCAATGATGTCGGCCGTGCCATGCAGGTCACCGGCAAAGGCGCGGGCGACAAAGTTGGCACCCGAGGCCAGTGCCACCACCAGCGGATTGAAGACCCGCACGCCGGTGCCACCGGGCGACAGTTTGGAGTCCCAGTCCGGCTCGGTCGTCGGTGACGGTTGTCCCTTGGTCATGCCGTAGACATGGTTGTCCATCACCAGGTAGGTCATGTCGACATTGCGCCGGCAAGCGTGCAGAAAGTGATTGCCACCGATGGAATAGCCGTCGCCATCGCCACCGGCCACCAGCACCTGCAAATCGGGCCGCGCCACCTTGAGGCCGGTGGCGGCCGCCAGCGAGCGTCCATGCACGCCGTGAAAGCCGTAGCAAGTGGTATAGGCCGGAATGCGCGAGGAACAACCGATGCCGGAAACCACTGCGCAGTCCTTCGGTGGCACACCCATGATGGCCAAGGCTTTGGTGACCGAACTCAGCACCGTGAAGTCGCCGCAACCCGGACACCAGATCGGCTTGTAGGCGGACTTGAAGTTGGCCGCCGTGAAAGCGACCACTGTCGGGACTGCGTCAACCAGCGCTTCAGCATTGACAATGTCATTCATTTTTCATTCCTCCAGTCCAGCAGGGCAGTCAACAATTCTCCAGGCCGCAGGGGCAGAGGCCCCGGTCTGTGGTAGCTTGCGGGTGGCTGTGGAAAGTCATACCAGGCACGCAGGTAACGGTACAGCTGGGCGCCATGGTTCTGTTCGACGACGATCACTTTGCGCGCGCCTTGCAAGGCAGCCGCCATCTGCTGCGGCTGCGCCGGCGCCAGCAAACGCAGCACGATCAAACGCATCTCTGCACCCAGGGCGCTGGCGCGCGCAATCGCCTCGCGCACCGGACCCGAAGCCGAGCCGAAAGTGATGACCACTACGTCAGCGTCACCCTCGATGTCGGCCCAATAGGCGCCGTAGTCATGCGCCAGCAGCTTGCGTTGCCGCTTGTCGAGCTGCAGCACATGGTCGCGCGACTGGCTGCTTGGAATACCGGCTTCTGAATGCTCCAGGCCGTCAGCGGTATAGGTCACGCCTTCGGTGCCGGGAATGGCCATCGGCGAAATACCGCTGTCCGTGTTGCGGTAGCGCTTGTAGTCCGGCGTGTTGGCCTGCGCTTTGAGGCGCTGCGCTGTCATGGCGCTGTCGGCCGGCCGGTCGATGATGGCGCGCGACTGGCCCATGAACTGGTCCGAAAGCACAATCGCCGGCGCCTGCAAGGCCTCTGCCAGATGCACCGCCCACTGCGTAGCCCCCAGGCAATCGGCGATCGAGCTCGGCGCCACCACCAGCCGCGGTGCGTCACCATGCAGACCGCTGACGGCAAACGACAAATCGCTTTGTTCGCTCTTGGCCGGAATGCCGGTAGAAGGCCCACCACGCATCACATCGACCACCACGATCGGCACCTCGGCGGCTACCGCCAGACCGATCGCTTCGGTCATCAGCGCCAACCCCGGTCCGGCGGTGGCGGTGAGCGACGGCACGCCGCCATAGGACGCGCCAATGATCATGTTGATGGAAGCCAGTTCGTCTTCTGCCTGCAGCAGCGTACCGCCGACCTCGATCAGCTTGGGCGCCAGCCACTCCAGCAGCTCGGTTGCCGGCGTGATCGGGTAGGCCGCACAGAAGCGCACGCCAGCCCGGATCGCTCCATAACCGGCCGCCTCGTTGCCGCTGATCATCCAGCGTTTCTTGTCATTGGCGCCGCAGGACTGCAGCCGCGCCATCGGGCCGCCGTTCTGCGCCAGAGCGTCGGCAACGCCGATGGCTACCTCGGCGCCCTTGGCCACCGCTTGCAGATTGGCGTCGAGCGTGTCGGCTTTCTTCCATGAATCGCGCGCCGCATCCTGCAGGGCCTGCAGCGGCAGTCCGGCCAGTGTGCCGGCCAGGCCCAGCGCAAGCATGTTGACCCAGCTACCGGGAATCTCTTTCGCCATCTTCTTCAGGCTCAAGGGCACGTAGCGGGCACCGGTGGCCTTGAAGATCTCAGGTGCTTCACCTTCGTCCGGGTCACCCATCAGCACACTGCGTGGCCCGAGCACGATCTCGTCGGCAAAACGGTTCACGTTTCGCCAGTCGATCGCCAGCAACAGATCAAAGCCGTCATCCAGCGAACTCATGGCCTGCGGACCCAGACGCAACAGCGCCGCCGCCTCGCCACCGCGGATTTGCGGTCCGCTGGTGCGCACCATCAGGCCGTAGGCGCCGGCCTTGGCGGCTGCGGCCAGCAGCATGGTGCCAGCCGTCATGACACCGCTGCCGCCGCTGCCTGCCAGTGCGATCGAGACACTGGCGGGTGCAGTTATTTGTGTTTGCAAGTTGTTCTCCTGGATCCTGTATCTTAAGCTTGAGACTCACTCAAAACATTTTTTTGATCAATCGTGGTAATTAGGTACTAATATACGATAATAGGTTGCGCAAGCGTTTCAGTCAAGCCTGAATACAGGCAAAATAGCACTCTGGTAGAACATCAACAGGAGACAAGAATCATGAGCATTGACGCCTATCGCTGGCAGATGAACAAGCCCGCAGAACCGTTCGAACGAGTGGCGTTTGCCGCCGAGCCGCTAGTCGGCGAAGTGGTGGTGGCAATTGCCGGTTGCGGCGTCTGCCATACCGACCTCGGTTACTACTATGACGGCGTACGCACCAACTCAAGCTTGCCGCTGACACTCGGGCATGAAATCAGCGGCCGGGTCGTGGCGGCCGGCGTCGGCGCCGAGAGCTGGCTTGGTAAAGCGGTCATCGTGCCAGCGGTGTTGCCCTGCGGCGAATGTGATTTGTGCCAGCGCGGCCTGCAACCGATCTGCCGTGCGCAGAAAATGCCGGGCAACGATATACAGGGCGGCTTTGCGTCGCACATTGTGGTGCCGGGGCGCGGTCTGTGTCTGGTCGATGAAAAGCGCCTGGCTGCCGCCGGACTGACGCTGGCGCAGGTTTCCATCGTCGCCGACGCGCTGACCACACCGTATCAGGCGGTGCGCCGCGCCGGCGTCACACCCGGCAGCCTGGCCATCGTCATTGGCGCCGGTGGCGTTGGCGGTTACTGCGTGCAGGTCGCGCGCGCCTTCGGCGCCCAGGTGGTTGCCATCGACGTCGATGACGACAAGCTGGCTGCCATCGCACAGCATGGCGCTGCACTGACCCTCAACGCGCGCAACCATGATGCCAAGGCCTTGAAGGCCGCAGTCAACGCTTTTGCCAAACAAAGCGGCTTGCGCAACACCGAATGGCAAATCTTTGAATGCTCTGGCACTGCGGCTGGGCAGCTCTCGGCCTATGGTCTGCTGGTGCATGGCGCCACGCTGTCGGTCGTCGGTTTCACCATGGACAAGGTCGAGATTCGACTCTCCAACCTGATGGCGTTCGATGCGCGCGCGCTGGGTAACTGGGGTTGCCCGCCGGAGTATTACGCGCCAGCGCTGGACCTGGTGCTCGACGGCAAGGTGCAACTGGCGCCTTTTGTTGAAGAGCGTCCGCTGGAGGGCATCAACCAGATATTTCCCGCCGTACACCACCACCAGATCAAGAAACGTGTGGTTCTGACACCGACCTGATTACCAACCCCTTTGCCACATCCCCTATAGGAGCCCTAGCCATGACAACCTCCCTCCCAACCCGCGATTTCAAAAACCATGACCTGGTCGATGACATAGCCAAACCCGGCGTCAAATATGAGAAGCGAGCGGCACGCCTGCCTGACGGCAGTGTGGTACCCGGCCTCTTCAATGCCTGGATTACGCTCGACAACCCGAGCCAGTACAACTCCTACACCACCGACATGGTGAAGGGCGTCATCCTGGCCATGCGCGCCGCGTCCAATTCACGCGATGTGAATTGCGTCGTCTTCACCGGCGCCGGCGACAAGGCTTTTTGCACCGGTGGCAACACCAAGGAATACGCCGAGTACTACGCCGGCCACCCGCAGGAATACCGCCAGTACATGCGTTTGTTCAACGACATGGTGAGCGCCATTCTGGCCTGCGACAAACCGGTGATCTGCCGCGTCAACGGCATGCGGATCGGCGGCGGCCAGGAAATCGGCATGGCCTGCGACTTCTCGGTGGCGCAGGACCTGGCGCGCTTTGGCCAGGCCGGCCCCAAACACGGCTCGGCCCCGATTGGCGGCGCCACCGATTTTCTGCCGGTGATCGCCGGCGCCGAACGCGCCATGGCGGCCTGCGTGCTGTGCGAACCGTTCTCTGCCCACAAGGCGAGCTGGATGGGCATACTCACCGACATCGTTCCAGCCCTGAAGGTGGACGGCAAATTCGTCGCCAACCCGCTCGTCGAGACCCAGAAAATGGTGGACGAATACGGACGATTCAGTTTCGGTGAACCGAAGACCGGCGACGCGCTGAAGGAAGGCAAGGCGCTGCTGGCACGCGGCAGCGTTGATCTCTCGATGCTGGACGCCAAAGTCGAAGAGCTGTGCGCCAAGATACTGCTGACCTTCCCCGACTGCACCACCAAGACGCTTGAAGAGCTGCGCAAGCCCAAGCTCGAAGCCTGGGACAAGAACAAGGAAAATTCGCGCGCCTGGCTGGCTCTGAACATGATGACCGAAGCGCGCGCCGGCTTCACCGCCTTCAACGAAGGCACGAAGGACGACCGCGAAGCCGACTTTGTGCTGCTGCGCCAGAAGCTGGCCGCAGGCGAGAGCTGGGTCGGCCCCTTGCACGACTCGATTCAGCCGCGCAACAAGCGCAAAGCCTGAGCGTAATCATGACCGACACTTCTCCCCTCAAGGTCTGGACGGAGCGCGAGGGCGCACTGCTACGCCTGCGGCTGGACCGACCCAAAGCGAATATCGTCGATGCCGTCATGATTGCGGCACTGCAGGCGGCGTTCACGGCCCATCGCAGCGAAGAGCGCCTGCGTGGCGTGCTGCTGGATGCGCAGGGCCCGCATTTCAGCTTTGGCGCCAGCGTCGAAGAACATCTGGCGGATCGCTGCGCCGCCATGCTGGCAGCGCTGCATGCGCTGATCATCAGCATGGTCGAGTTTCCGGTGCCGATCCTGACCGTGGTGCGTGGTCAATGTCTGGGCGGCGGGCTCGAAGTGGCGCTAGCCGGTGGTCCTATTTTTGCGACACCCGACGCCAAGCTGGGTCAACCGGAAATGAGCCTGGGTGTCTTCGCACCAGCCGCCTCCTGCCTGCTGCCCTGGCGGGTCAATCAGAGCGACGCCGAAGACCTGCTTTTTTCGGGTCGTTCGGTGAGCGGTTCCGAGGCACAACGCATGGGTCTGGTGCAAACCGTGACCGAAGATCCAGAGGCTGCTGCCCTGCAGTATTTTGACAGTCACCTGGCGCCAAAAAGTGCCGCCGCGCTGCGCTGCGCTGTGGCCGCGGCCCGTAGCCCCCTGATTCGCGAGCTGCGGGCGCGCCTGGCCGAGGTTGAGACCCTTTACCTGGAGCGCCTCATGAAAACCCGCGACGCGAACGAGGGCTTGGCCGCCTTTCTTGCGCGCCGCCCACCAATCTGGGAACATGCGTGATGTCAACCACTTCAGCCGTTCAACCAATCGTCGAGCGTTGCCAGACCCTGTTTGAAGACCTGCATTTCAACGCCGTCAAGGAATGGAAAGCCGCCGTGCCGGGGCGCAAGGCAATCGGCTACATGCCGGTCTATGTGCCGCGCGAGATTATCCATGCGGCTGGCATGTTGCCGGTGGGCATTCTGGGTGGTGGCGACCAGCTTGAAGTGATTCAGGGCGACGCCTATTACCAGAGCTACATCTGCCGCATTCCGCGCTCGACCATCGAGATGGGGCTGACCGGGCGGCTCGACTGCCTGGACGGCATGTTGTTCCCCAGCATTTGCGACGTGATCCGCAACCTCTCTGGCATGTGGCAAATTTTGTTCAAGGACAAGTACGTGCGCTACATCGACGTGCCGCAGAACTACGAGGACGAGATCGGCGGCAAGTTCTACATCGAAGAAATGCAGATCCTGCGCGAAGACCTGGCGCGGCTGTCGGGCAAGGAGATCACAGACGAAGCGATTAACGCATCGATCGCCGTCTATAACGACAACCGCGCCGCCATGCGCGAGCTGTATGCCTACCGCGCCGCCAAGCCGTGGCAGGCGCCAACCTCCGAGGTCTATCTGGTGCAGCGCGCCGGCATGGTGCTGCCGCCCGAGGAGCACACGCAACTGGTGCGCGACTACATCGCCGCCACCGACGCCGTGGCGCGGCCCAAGCGCGACAACGCGCGCGTCGTCATCAACGGAACCTTCTGCGAGCAGCCGCCGCTGACCCTGATCAAATCGATCGAGATGGCCGGTTGCTACATCGTCGATGACGACTTCATCCTGATCAGCCGCTGGCTGCTGGATCACGTGCCGTGTGACGCCAGTCCGCTCGACGAGTTGTCCAAGGCGTTCCTGCACCGCTCGGCCACCACGGCCGCCAAGTACGACCTGCGCCGCGAGGACAAAGGCCAGTATCTGCTGAAACAGGTGAAGACCATGGGTGCCGAGGGCGTGATTTTTGCCGCGCCGTCGTTTTGCGACCCGGCGCTGCTGGAGCGCCCGATGCTGCAGGACGTGCTGACCCAGCACAAGATTCCGCACACCGCGTTCAAGTACGCCGAAAACACCGGCCAGATGGCTCCGATCCGCGAGCAGGCCGGCACCTTTGCCGATTCGATCAAACTTTGGAATGAATCATGAACACCACCGTCGCCATGCCTACGTCAAGCAAAAAGCCGCAAAACGTCCAGAAAGAGGACGCAATGTGGCTGCAAAAAGAGCTGATCAACAGGAACTACATGGAGCTCGCCACCGCGCACGCCAACAACCGCAAGGTGTCGGCGACGTTTGTGCCGGGCAACCTGAACGAGCTGCTGATGTGCTTTGACTTTGCGCGCAGCCTGCCCGAGACCAACGCGCTGCAAAACGGCATGCGCAAGAAGTCCGGCAAGATGATCATGGACGCCGAGCGCGACGGCCAGTCGGAAGACGTCTGCACTTACGTCAAGGCCGATCTGGGCGCGATGATGGGCGGCGAGATCGGCCCGACCGGCGAGCCGTTGCCCAAGCCCGATCTGCTGTTGCTGTCGTACACCGGCTGCTTCACGTTCATGAAGTGGTTTGAGCTGATTCGCCACAAATACGGCTGCGAAACCGTCATGCTGCATGTGCCGTACCAGAGCGAAGGCAAGATTGCGCCGAACATGCGCGACTACGTCGTCAAGCAGCTCAAGGAAACCGTGATCCCGACGCTGGAGCGCATCTCGGGCGTCAAGTTCGACATCGACCGGCTGCGCCAGTACATGCGCGAGTCGGCCAAGGCCGAAGAAGACCTGGTGGCGGTGTTGCAGTCGGCCAAGAACCGCCCCTCGCCGATTGACGGCTACTTTGGCGCGGTCTATTACATCGGCCCGATCTTCACTGCGTTTCGCGGCACGCCGGAGGCCACTGAGTACTACCGCGTGCTGCGCCAGGAGGTGGAGCAGCGCGTGCGCGAAGGCAAGGGTCCGGTCACGCCGGAGGGCGAAATGGGCGAGGAGAAATACCGCCTGGTGGTCGAAGGCCCGCCCAACTGGACCAGCTTTCGCGAGTTCTGGAAAATGTTTTCCGACGAAGGCGCAGTGGTGGTATCGAGCACCTACGCCAAGGTCGGCGGCCTGTACGACTACGGCTTTCGGCACGACCCGGAGCATCCGCTGGAATCGCTGGCCGAGTACTGCCTGGGCTGCTACACCAATCTGAACCTGCCGAGCCGCATCGACATGATCTGCAAGTACATCGACGAGTACCAGGCCGACGGCTTGCTGATCAACTCGATCAAGAGCTGCAACAGTTTCTCGGCCGGCCAACTACTGATCCTGCGCGAAGTAGAAAAACGCACCGGCAAGCCGGCCGCCTTCATCGAAACCGACCTGGTGGACCCGCGCTACTTCTCCGCCGCCAACGTGAAAAACCGGCTTGAGAGCTACTTCCAGATGGTCAAAGCGAAACGCGCCGCGCTGACCGGCGTGCATTAGTCCAATAACCTTGCTAAGGGTATTCCATCATGCGTTGCTTCATCGGCATTGACCTCGGCTCAACGACCACCAAGGCGGTGGTCATTGACGAACACCAGAACATACTCGGGCGCGGCATCACCAATTCGCGCTCCAACTACGACACGGCCGCCACCATTGCCAAGCTCGAAGCGATGGTCAACGCGCGCTTCTACCTGTTTCGCCAGGCGCTGGGAACGACGCACGCGCTGAACGGCTCGCTCGATGGTTTTCTGAGCCAACTCGAGCGCGACTTCCGGCTTGAGCAATACCTGGAGCAGCTCGGCGACCTGCAGGAAACCTGCCAGCGCAGCCTGGCCACGGCCCGCTTTGGCGACTCTGCCGGCGCCGTGAAAGAGGCCTTGGCCGAAGTGTTTCGCCGGCTGCAAAGTGGCGCGGCCGAACTGTACCAGCCGGGCGCCAAACGCAAGTCAGACTTCTTTCGCGACATTGCCGGCAGCCAGTATCTGGCGATTGGCGAAGTGGTGGCCAAAGAGGCCGGCACGCGCTACGACTTTTTGCTCAATCTGTTTGACCGCTCGATCATCGAAGTGGAGAACCGCGTTTATGCCGACTCGATCCGGCGCCACCTGCTGGCCGCGCTGGAACGGGCCTTTATTGCGATGCCCGAAACCGCCGCGCGGCGCACCCAGGTGGAAGCGCCGATCAAGGGCATTCTGGACACCGAGATGGAGGAAACCTATATCGTCGGCACCGGCTACGGCCGCGCCCGCCTGCCGTTTTCCAAAGAGCACATCCGCTCCGAGATTTTGTGCCACGGTCTGGGCGCGCACATCATGTACCCGCACACCGCCACCGTGCTCGACATTGGCGGGCAGGACACCAAGGCGATTCAGGTCGATCCGAACGGCATTGTCGAGAGCTTCCAGATGAACGACCGCTGCGCCGCTGGCTGCGGGCGCTACCTGGGCTACATCGCCGATGAAATGAACATGGGCCTGCATGAGTTGGGGCCGCTGGCGATGAAATCGACCAAGACGATACGCATCAACTCGACCTGCACCGTGTTTGCCGGCGCCGAACTGCGCGACCGGCTCAGCCTGGGCGACAAGCGCGAGGACATCATGGCCGGCTTGCACCGCGCCATCATCCTGCGCGCCATGTCGATTCTGGCGCGCTCGGGCGGCATTCGCGACCAGTTCACCTTTACCGGCGGCGTCGCCAAGAACGAGGCGGCCGTCAAGTCGCTGCGCGACCTGATCTTTGAGAACTACGGCGAGCTGACCATCAACATCGACCCGGACTCGATCTACACCGGCGCGCTGGGCGGTGCCACGTTTGCCTGGCGCGCCGTGGTGGACGACGGCAAGATCGCAGAAAACCGCGTCAACTGAGACCTTGTGGGACAGACCGCAGCTACGCGCAGCGAGCCAGCTCTGTCCTCAACTGATTAAATGGAGAGACAGAAATGAGCATCACCACCATTGGCATCGACATTGGGTCCGGCGCCGTCAAGTCAGTGCTGTTTCGCACTGACGATGACGGCCAGCAGCACTGGCTGGCCAAACGCTGCGACCGCATTCGCAGCCGCGATCCGATGACGCTGGCGAAAGACGGCTTTGACAGCGTGCTGTCTGAGGCCGGACTGGAGCGCGACGACCTCGACTACATCGCCACCACCGGCGAAGGTGAAAACGTCAAGTTCGCCACCGGCCATTTTTACTCGATGACGACCCATGCACGCGGCGGCATCTTTCTGGAACCGACGGCGCGCGCCGTGGTCGATATCGGCGCACTGAACGGCCGCGCCATCTACATCGACGAGCGCGGCAAGGTGCTGTCGTACAAGATGACCAGCCAGTGCGCGTCCGGCTCGGGCCAGTTTCTGGAAAACATCGCGCGCTATCTGGGCGTTGCGGTGGAAGAAATCGGCGCGCTGTCGCAAAGCTCCAAAGAGCCGGAGAAGGTCAGCTCGATCTGCGCCGTGCTGGCCGAGACCGACGTCATCAACATGGTGTCGCGCGGCATCGCCACGGCAGACATCCTCAAGGGCATCCACCTGTCGATGGCGTCGCGCATCGTCAAGCTGCTAAAAATCACCGGCATCAAAACCGGCACCGCGCTAATCACCGGCGGCCTGGCGCTCGACACTGGACTGCTGGCGGCGATTCAGGAAGAGATGGTCAACGAAAAAGTGACCGTGACCGCGCGCTCGCACCCCGACTCGATCTACGCCGGCGCCATTGGCGCAGCACTGTGGGGCGCGTTCAGGCACAATAAACTGGCAGAACTGGAAGCGCAGGTTGCCGCCTGATCTTCCGTCCGTCCAACCGAATTCAAAGGAACCCCATATGGCCCTGATCATCACCGAAGACTGCACCGCCTGCGACGCCTGCCGGCCAGTCTGCCCGAACGAAGCCATCAAAGTCGGCGACCCAATCTATGTGATCGACCCATTCCGCTGCACCGAATGCGTGGGCGCCGAAGACGAACCCCAGTGCAAGCTGGTCTGCCCAGCCGACTGCATCCCCGGCAACCCCGATTTCCAGGAAACGCCAGAAGAGTTGATGGCCAAGTACGAATCGCTGCACGGGTGAGATTCGAGCGGCGCGGCTTGTTTCTCCAAAAAAATCGGGCTTGAACTGGCCGGGATGACCGCTGCGGTTTGGGGTCCGGGATGACAAGCGTTGGGTTCAAAGCGGAAGTACGACGTACTCAGTTTAGGTGACCGCTACTCGGCCATAGCCGACATTAGACTGAAAGCTCAAGTCGGTCAGCATTGCGTCGGATACCGGCCCTTCAGGAATCTCGGACACCGAACGTCTGCCTTTCCTGTCGACGAACACGTACTTCCGACCCATTGCGGTCGTCGACTCAGCTAGCTCGACTAGCAGCACTGGGACCTGATCTTCTCAGGGACTGCGAATCAGGCGTGGATTTAGTCTGATCACCGTCTTCTCGCACCTGAAGCGAGAACAGGTGATCGCCACACACCTTGCTGCCAATAGCGCCGAATCCTCCAGCAACACCCTGGACTACGCTGATGCCAAGATGTTAGTCCTGCGCAAGGTAATAGAGACGATGGATTTTTCGAGATGTTGAACACTGCGCGAAGACAGGGGCGCGCCTAGTTGTGCCTGTTGTGTCTGTCATGCCAGCGCGCCCGATCGCGGGCGGGCGGACGACGCAACGTTTACAACTGAAGCCGATTTGGGCAATAGGCTGAGGCTGCTTGGCATAAAGCGGCGAGAGAGGTTACCCGACTGGCGGCTACAGGCCGGACCGCCTAGTTTGCCTTCCATGCCCCTGCCATCCACTTGGCGAGCCGTGAAAACACGCCTGCTTGCGGCGTGTGCGTGGTCGCGGTCTCAGAGCCGCTGGACTTAATTTCTTTCGTCAAGGGCGGTGGCTTGACCGCTGGCGTGCCCCGCGTGGCGTAATAGGCTGCCTTGTCACGCGCGTCGAGCGCCCTGCCGGCATTGATGAGGCTTTGCGGCATGTCGCCGCACCACAAGACCTGGTTGTTGCGGATCCAGTAGTGCGACCTGCACGGAAACCCCCAGTTACCCACAGAAGGGTCCAGCGACACCGTGTCACCGTCGAAGGTCAGGGACCAGTCGGTGGTCGAAAGAGGCGTCACCACCTCTTTGCCGCAGCCGCACAGGCACCTGTGAACCGCGGTGGCGTACTCCATGGAAACGTATAGCACACCATCCTGCAAGCGGTCGGGCACGATCTCCACAAATTTGGGGGTGACTGCGTTCCTCATGCGCAGTCTTCCGCCGTCAACATCTGGATGTTGGTCGTGTAGGTGGAATCGTGTTCGCGCTCCAGATCCTGATAGAAGCCGCAGAACTTCTTCCACTTGATCACCGCCATGGCCGCGCAGAGCGCGTTCAGCTCGGCTATCTGGATGTTGCGGTCATAGTCGTCGTCGCCAGCCTCGGCAAACGACACGCGGCGCGGAACATGGTCAGTCTTGCCGGGTGTGCTGGTGGTGACACGACAGATGGCCCACAGCTCCAACTTGTCCTCAAGCAATTCAGTGCCGATGCCGGAATCGACAAACGGCACTTTGTTGGCCTGCAGCGTGTCCACGATCAGCTTTTTGGCAGGACCGGAGTCCATGCACAAGAAAGCGAAGTCGCAACTCACCAGATCGGCGACATTGTTGGCACCGACCTTAACCGGGTGGGCGTGGATGCCACGGTGCATCCTTGCGTACTTCTCCTGGTGGTAGGCCACCTTAGTGGGCTGCGCCTGCAACTCCTCCAGGGAGGCTGCAGACGGCGCCCGGAAAGCGTTGTGCTGCAGGAACAGGTCGTAGTCATACAGGTGGATCTCCCGCACCGGCGTCTTGGCCAGAAAGTCCAGGACATAGGAGCCCGTGCCACCCAGACCGATGATGGCCACGCGGCGCATCGCCAACTTGGCGCTGACCGCCGTGATGCCGGCGCGCCCGGAAGCGGTGTCCATGTAGGTGAAGACACCGTCGTCCGGTGCGCTGGCTATTGCCATGAAGGTGCAAGCGGTCACGCCTGGCTGCAACGCCTTGGCCGGTGCGGAGATGATCTCGATGTAACGGGTCATCTTCTCGTGGTAGTCCATGTAACCGGCGAGCGGCTTGTTGGAAAACGAGTGCTGCACCACGATGTCGGGCGCCAGATTGGTCAACACGCTTGTGTGTTTGATCTGCACGATTTCCTTGCCATCGATGTTGCAAGGGTGGTCGCCGGTGAACGAGGCCACGTGCGGTTCCGGCTTGATCGTCCTGTCCCCAGCCAAGCAGAGATTGGACACCAAGGTGCCCCTCGCCACCTCGCGGCGCGCGTTCACGTACGGCACGTTGTGCACGAGCAGGTGATTCGAGCGAATCTCCATCTCGTACCCATCGAGCAGCAGGCGCTGGAGGTCCGGATTACGACTTATCAGTGCGCTTGACATTGAACACCATGCCTTCCTTGATCTTCACGGTTTCGCCTTGCACCAGCGTGCCTTCGGGCTTATGGCCGTCGCCGCGCTTGTAGGTGATGGTGTACACCGTCACCTCGTTGAACACCGCGTCGTCAAAGGCCAGGTTCACCACATGGACAAAGGTCAGTTCCTTGCCGCTCACCTGGCGGTTGTGGCCATTCACGATGATTTGGGTCGTGCCGTCGTCGTGGCCCTTGTCGGAGCCGCTGCCGGTCGAGGCCGGGTTGTTGTCGTCTTTCATGATTTCCTCTTCTTTCTTGCTTGGTTGCTTGGGCACATGCAAGTTGCTGTGCTTACTGAAGAGGCGCTTGACGGGGCCGGTTGGGACGTCGAACAAATATTCTGGGGAAACGTCCAAAACGCCTCGCTGGAGCGCCCTGTCTGCCTCGCTCACCGGCCGCTGGTAC
>JBBQZA010000012.1:0-30502 GCA_038208175.1 Burkholderiales bacterium | reverse complement strand
GGGTGCTGCCGCGCAAGGCCAAGGCCTGCGCAGTGGTCAGAAAGTTCCACCCCAGGTTGCATAGCAGATGCAGTGCCGGGATGTGGGCGCTGTATTGCTCGCGGGAGTTGGGCGTGGTGTTCATGTCAACTTCCTTACTGCCGCAGGTTTTGGGGCAGTCAGTTGCTTGACTTGGTTGTTGTTTAGCAGTGAACGCATTTGCGTGATGGCAATGATGTTCAATTGTTTGAGCCGTTCGGGGGCTGGCAAGCCTTGGTGAATCAGTACCGCATTGACGCTCTCCAGATTCGACAGCACGACCAACTGCTCCAGCGTGGCGTGGTCGCGCATATTTCCGCTGATGTCTGGGTTGGCTTGTTGCCACTGCGCAGCAGTCACGCCAAACAGCGCCACATTGAGCAAGTCGGCTCCACTGGCATAAACGAAACCAGTCTGTGTGCTGGTTAAACGTGGCGGGATCAGGCGCTCTTTGATGGCATCGGTTTGGATCCTGTAATTGACCTTGGCCAGCGTGCGCTGAAAGCTCCAAGCCAGCGAAGTCGCGCGGGACTCTTCGTCCTTGAGGCGCTGGAATTCTTTAATGAGATAGATCTTGAATTCAGCGCTGATCCACATCCCGAATTCAAAAGCGATGTCCCTGTGCGCGTAGGTGCCGCCGTAGCGACCAGCATTGGACGCTAGGCCAATGGCATTGGTTTTTGCTACCCAATCTTTGACACTGATTCGGTAGCTGTTCAAACCTGCTTGACTTCTAATTATGTCGAATTCGCCACAATTAAAACTGGGGTTGTGAACGGATTCCCAGATGCCCAAGAATTCCACCGTGTTCCGGTTTCTGAGCCAGTCCCCAATGAAAAAACCGCCATCCTCGGCCTTGAGCATGTCCGTGAGAGAGATGTAATCCTGGTCATGGCGGGTGCTGACGGTGATGTCTGCGCCCTTGACGGTGATGATGCGATTTTTCATGACGACGAGGCTCCTTCTTCATTGCTGAGACGGACACGGCGCTTGCCGGTGAGGAGTTGTGCCATGAGGGCGGATTTTTCTTCCCGCAGTAGCTCTAGTTGACCCTTTATCAAGCCCACCTCACGCCCTGCAAGCGTCAGTACTTTTGCAATCGCCCTCTGCTCATCAATGGGGGGCACTGGTATGTGCAAATTCCGAAAATCTTTCCAGCGCAGACTTCCTCGGCGATCCACCGAAGCATTGGTCGCAGATGCAAAAATTTGCCGATAGTGTTCCGTCTTTAACAACGCGAAGAGATAGGCATCGAAGACCTCCGCATTCACTTTAAAGGCTGTGTACATCGGGCTAACCAGTCCGAAGTCATACAAATCTTGATAGCCAATGGAGCCTTCATCGATGTGATTGGTCGCGTAGACGAAACAACCCCGTGGAACAATCTTATAAGTCGAGGTATTAAGACTGAAAACCTGCTTGTTAAAGTAGCTCAACGAGTCAACCAACCCATGGTGCTTGGTGCAAGATAGCACCGGATATGGCGTGGCATCACCGAGTTTCTGACTCACTTCACCCGCAACATCTCCAATACGGCGATAGCCCCAGTCCTGAGGCAATGAGCCATAGGGTGTTTGACGCCGTATTCCGCTATTACCGAATCCATGAAGACGCGCCTTACCCGTCAGCATTCGCTGTGACAGCAACTTCTTTTGCTCCAAACTCTTGGCAAGCAGCCGCTCAGTGGTGGCGATGGCTTGATCCCAGGTCGACAGAACGCTGGCGATGCGTCGTTGTTCTGGCAGCGAAGGAAGCACGAGATCAACAGACTTCAGCAAGTCCGTATCTAGCTTTCCGGTGCCATGTCCAGCAGTATCAACCATACCTAAAACTACATGCTTTTTGCTCTGTAGCTGATAGGCAAAGAATCGCGCATCCAAGTAGTTTTTGGGAACAATCGCCTTGATATCTTGATTGAAGGCCACATCTCGCATTGCCATGCTGATGGGCAAATCCTTCAGCAACGCCATGCCACGTATCACAACCAAAATGGCGTTTGCCGGGGCAACTGCAGCGGCTGCTTTCCCAGAGTGGGTCAATCCCAAACCAGTGTTATGGAGCCAGGGCGTCTTCATGTCTTTCACGGTCACCCATGGAAAGTCGCCGGACCAGTATCCGAGGTTTTCTTTGCTCGGTGTGTTACCGGAAAGAAACTTGGTGCAGTCCCCGATGGTGCTGCGTTGCCAATCTTTAGGAATCATCACGCCCACCCTTCTTGGTCAACCGCTTTTCCGCCTGCTCCAGCTCTTTCAAGTCTGCGCTGTCCGCTGCAGCAGTGCCCAACACCTGAACCGCATAAGCCTCGCCCTCTGCCTCCAGCGCCGCGCGGCGCTGTGCTGCAAACTGTTCGTATTCGTTTTGCGCATGGGCCAAGGCCTGCTTGTGCGAGACCTTGCCCGCCCCATCCAGCACCTGGCGCTCGTTGAATTTCAGGAAAGCATCGAGCCTTTCAGCCCAGTCCTTCAAGAAGACCTCTTTGCGCCGTTTTGATTGGTCTTCGGCATAGTCCAGCCACATGCTGACGATGAGGTTGAGTTCGGTGATTTCGCCCTCGCTCAGGTAATTTTTGGCCACACTGACATCGGCCTTTTGCACTTGATTTTTCCGGGTACTAGTGAGTCCCATATTGGGCCGAGTATGGTCGGCACGGGTGCGGACAATTTCTGCCGCCGTTTGGCCTGACACGGCGAAGTGCAGTTTGTTCTGGATGAAGCGGAAGAAGCGAGTCGTTTCTGGCAGCGTTGGGGCATAGTCGGCCGCCAGGGCAAAAATTTCGCGTACACGCAAGTACATGCGGCGTTCGCTGGCGCGGATGTCGCGGATGCGCTCCAACAACTCGCCAAAGCGGTCGGGCACCACGGAGCCGCCTACGGGCGGGTTCTTCAGGCGCTCATCGTCCAGCGTGAAGCCTTTGAGCAGGTATTCACCCAGACGCTCGGTAGCCCAGCGGCGGAACTGGGTGCCACGGGCGGAGCGTACGCGGTAACCCACAGCCAAAATCATGTCGAGGTTGTAGAGTTGCACCTTGCGGCGCACCTGCCGCGTGCCTTCGTTTTGAACTGTCAAGTATTCCTTGACGGTTGCCGCCTCCTGCAATTCACCCTCGGCCAGAACGTTCTTCACGTGCAGGCTGATGTTCTGCTTGCTGGTCTGGAACAGCTCGACCATGAGTGCCTGGGACAGCCAAAGCGAATCGTCCACGAAACGGCATTCCACGCGGGTTCGGCCGTCTTCGGTTTCATACAGCAGGAATTCGGTGCCGCCTCCCTGGCTGGCGTCCGTGGTAGCGGGTTGGGTCTGTAGCCCGCTGGTGGAGGGATTGCGCGGTTTACTCATAGCCCAATTCCTTCAGATAAACGGACATCTGGGCTTCAAGACCTGCCAGTTCGGCTTTGAGCTGCTCACGCTCCTTGCGCACGGCCATCAGGTCAATCTCTGCTTCCTCCTCAAAGGTGTCCACGTAGCGCGGAATATTGAGGTTGAAGTCGTTATCAAGAATCTCAACGGAGGTGGCAAGGTGGGCGTATTTGTCTGACCCCTGCCGCGTGAATGCAGTGCTCAAAATGCGCTGCAAGTCGGACTCGCGCAAGAAGTTCTGGTTTTTACCTGCTTCAAAGTCTCGGCTGGCATCGATGAAGAGCACCTTGTCGTCGGTCTTGCTCTTGCGGAACACAAGCACTGCGGCGGGGATGCCAGTGCCATAGAACAGCTTTTCGGGCAAGCCGATGACCACGTCCAGCAGGTTTTCTTCGATCAGTTTCTGGCGGATTCGTCCTTCTGCTGCGCCACGGAACAGCACACCGTGCGGTACGACCACCGCCATGCGACCGGAGCCCGGCTTCATGGTTTCGACCATGTGCAGGATGAAGGCGTAATCACCCTTAGTGCGCGGCGGCACGCCACGACGGAAGCGGCTAAATTTGTCAGCGTCGGCGCCCTCGTGGCCCCACTTCTCAAGGCTGAATGGTGGGTTGGCTACGACGATGTCAAAGTGCTTGAGGCTGGCCGCACTGTCCAACAGTTTGGGGTTGCGAATGGTGTCGCCCCACTCGATACGGTGGTTGTCTTCGCCGTGCAGAAACATGTTCATCTTGGCAAGTGCCCAGGTGCTGCCAATGGCCTCTTGCCCGTAGAGAGCGTATTTGCGCGAACCTGTGTTCTCGCGGATCAGGCGTCCGCATTTCATAAGCAAGGAACCGGAGCCGCAAGTGGGGTCGCAAATCTCGTCGCCCTCCTGTGGTGCCATCAGGCGCGCCATTAATGAAGACACTTCGGGTGGCGTGTAGAACTCTCCCGCCTTCTTGCCGCTGGTGGAGGCGAAGTTCTTAATCAGAAATTCATAGGCGTTGCCAATCACGTCCAACTGACCAACACGGCTGGGGCGCAAGTCCAGCGCAGGTTTGGAAAAGTCTTCCAGCAGGTGACGCAGGATGTCGTTCTTCTGCTGCTCGTCGCCCAGCTTATTGGAGTTGAAGCTGATGTCTTGGAACACGTCGCGCAGTTTGGTGATGTTGGCCTCTTCAATGGCGTGCAGGGCTTTGTCGATGCGCTCCCCATTGCCGGGGCTGTGCCGCAATGCATGCAGGGCGTAGAAGCTGGCACTGGCAGGCAATACAAAACGTTCGTTCTTGAGCATTTCCACGATCAGCTCGGGGTGGTCGCCGTATTGCTTTTTGTAGTTGTCGTAGTGGTCTTGCCAAACATCCGACACGTACTTGAGGAACAGCATGGTCAGGACAAAGTCCTTGTAAATGCTGGGGTCCACTGTGCCACGGAAGGTGTCGCATGCGGACCAGACGGCGGCGTTGATGTCGTCTTGGCTGGTGGCAGTGTTGTTCATGGTCTGGTTCATTCAGTTCGTGTCGAGGCCAGCGGCGCCGGCCAACGCATTGGCAAGTGCAGCAATTTCTTGTTCGCGGTTCTTAATCAGTTGTTGCAATAGTTGTCGCTCGCGCATGGCCGTCGAGGCGAGCGATATGATGCGCCGTTGCTGCTCAGCGGCGGGGACTGCGATCTTCAGGTTTTCTATTTCGCCTCTGCGAATGCTGAGTTGGCTGGAGCCTTCAGCCGCAGCGTGAAGCTGCCGCTGCACCGGTCGCTGGTTGATCTGCCATGCTAGGAACTCGGACAAAACACCAGCATTGGGGTTCACACGCAGGTGAAACAGATGAGGGCCGCAAACGGCGCGGCCTGGTGGACAGTCGAGGCTTGCAGCGAAGAAGTGGTTGCCACGCGGCACAAACAGAATGTCACCAACCTGCAGCCAGTCTGGCTCCTTGCGACTTTGGAGATCCGTTCGCACAGCGCTTGCCCAGCGCATGCCACCCACCGGGTCAACATCTTTCATCTGCGCTACCAGTACCGACCCGTCTGCAGCCTCGTTGATCGGACCACGGAAGGGGTAACCACCCTGGATTTGGGCGATTTCAGAAAGTCTAAATAGAACTGCATCAATCACGATGACGCAATGATACACTTGTAATGGAAGAGTTTTAATGAGATAATGTCAAAATAAATTTACATCATTTTCATTGTTGCAATTATTTACGCGAAATTCGTCTGATATGAGCGCCTCATACAACACCACAGGACCGTTCCGAGTCTTGTGCCTCGACGGTGGTGGTATGCGCGGTGTGTACCAAGCAGCGTTTCTGGGCACTTTCGCCACGCGTTTGGGAGAATCGACCGGCCGACAGGGTAACGTGGACATCGGCAAAGCGTTCGATCTGATCGTTGGTACGAGCACGGGTGGCATCGTGGCGTGTGCGCTTGCAGCGGGCATAAATCTCGATAGCGTGTGGCGCTTGTATTTTGATCATGGGGAGCGGATCTTCCCGCATCAGTTTTTGAGAAGCATCTGGGCAGTCGGTCGCGTCGTGCGAGGCCTGGGCTTGGGCCTTAGCAAAGGTGATGCAGCACTCCGCGCTGTGCTTTTGAGCACCTTGGGCGAGCGCACGATGGGTGATGTCTATCGGGACCGGGGGGTTGCTCTGGCAATACCAGCGGTTGACCTCAACCGGCACGCGGCGGTGGTCTTCAAGACACGGCATCTGGGTCGACTAAACGGTCGAGACGACCCACGGCGGCTTGTGGACATCTGCATGGCAACCAGTGCCGCTCCAATTCTCAGATCAATGGCCAGGTTACCGGAGCCAGCTGCTGGAGCGACGACAGCTGTTTACGTGGATGGTGGTCTGTGGGCGAACAACCCAGGACTGATAGGCATGATGGAGGCGGCGGAGATCCTCAGCGAAAGAGGGCAAAGTGAACGACCCATCGAACTCTTCATGCTGGGTAGCCTGCCGTCTCAAGGAGGTGAGGAGGTAACTGATCGCGCGCTGCATCGAGGCGCGTGGGGTTGGGCAGGCGGCATTCGTGCGATTTCGGCGAGCCTGAACGCACAAGCGGTGGGTTATGACTACCTCGCGGCCAAGCTGGCTGAGCTGCGGGGAAATGGCAGCTTCGCGCTGCGCATGCCAGCACAGTGCCCGTCGAACGAGCTTCGCGACTATCTGGTGAACATGGACGACGCCCGCCCGAAGGTGCTCAACGCCCTCGCCCGGCAGGCGGTTTCGGACGTTGACTTTGCCTGGGCTGCAATGCATGGCGAGCAGGCCAACTCAAAATTGAAGGCTTTCAAGGACGCCCTTTCGGCGGCGCCAGATCTACCAGTTGATCAACAGCAAAAGGAGGCCGCGAATGGCTGATATTGATTCCAACGCCGAAATGGCATCTTTCCACCGCACAGAAGTCACGCTTTGCAAATCGGATCAGGACGAAATGCGAAGTCGCCGGGACGCTGGCCGCACACGGCTGGAAACGGGGCTTGATGTCAGTGGACATTCGCAGCCATCCGTAGTGGCCTCGCAAGGGTCATATGCGATGCGCACAATGGTTCAAGACGCTGTGTGCGACTACGATATCGACGATGGTGCTTACTTTGCAGCGGCCGATCTGAATGATGAGAACGGCGAGGCACTTTCGCCGTTGGCCGCGCGTCAACGCGTGTGCGAAGCTTTGAAATGGGACGGTCGGTTAAAGCATGATGCAGAGGTCAAGCGCAACTGCGTGAGACAAGCGTACCCACAGGGTTACCACATCGACGTTCCGGTCTACCGTATCGTTACAACCTACAACGCCAAGGGCGAGAAGGCTCAGCACAACGAACTGGCCAGTGGTGACGATTGGGTTCACTCGGACGCGCGCGCTGTAACTGGCTGGTATGTCGGCCTGGTAGGCGAGTTGAACGCAGGCGAGTCAGATGGCAGTCAGATGCGCCGGATCACCAAGTTGACCAAGAAGCTGGCGCGAAGTCGTCTGGACTGGAAAGCCAAGACGACAAGCGGTATTTGCATCACTAAACTCGTCACGGACCACTTCGCCGTTGTGGCCGATCGGGATGATCAGGCACTCCGAAAAACCTGGATTGTCATCAAGTCTGCACTTAACGACTCGACTGCCATTTCTCACCCTGTCCTCAAGGGTGTCAATCTCGCGGAGGAAGGCGATACGGAAGTAGCATTTTTTCAAGAGTGCCTTGGCGACGCTTTGGACAAGCTGGAAGTGCTGGATTCAAGCGACTGTACGCGCAGTCAAGCCCGGACAGCATGGGACGATGTCTTTGACACCACGTTCTTTTCAGATCAACCAGACAACAATGCCGAAGCGAAGAAGGCTGCAGTGACCGTAACGTCAGTCCAGACGGCGCGGCGCAATGACGGCGGTGGGAGGTTCGGCTGATTCCGGCACCTTCAGTCGAGCGTTGGGCTACTGCCATCGAGTTGGGACTCGACGACCAGTATCCCGGCGTATGGCGGCGCTTGGACACGACAGAAATCGCTGGGTTACCGAGAGAAGCCAATAGCGGATGGCGTGTCGATCTGGTGCCAGGCGCTGTCGCCTGCGCTGGGGTCACCTACTTACTGATCGTCATCGATTCTGTCTTTCCACGTTCGCAGCCACGTATATACGCTCCCAAAGCACGCCGGGACTACTCTTGGCCGCATGTCGAATCAAACGGGGTGTTGTGTCTTGCGGACACGATGCTCACAGCCGACCCGACACAGCGTGTGTTTGATCATCTGACTATGGCGCTCGAACTACTCAAGTTCACGGCGGAAAAAAGACGAGTTGAATTTGTACGGGAGTTTTCCACATACTGGACACACCGTATATCAGTGAAGCGCGCTTCTTCAGTCCTCAGTCTGTTGAAACCCATTGGACCATCACGAGGTATCGTCTGGTACGCAGAGACGAGCAAACGCAGGCTCATCGTCGCCGAAGACAAACCCACATTGATGAACTGGTTGCGCAACACCGGTTCCAACCCCGGTGATCAACAAGTGGTTTCCGGTCACCTCGTATGGTTGAAGGAACCTTGGATACCAGTCGAGTTCCCAGAGGTCGGTCGTGACGTGCTGAAATACCTGCCAGTGGAGGCGCGGCAGACCGTACTACGCCCAGGGAACATTTCTCTGGTCATGTTCGGTACAACCACACCCAGCGGTATTGCATTTGCCGCGACGATCTTGGAGGGTGCGTCGACAGCGCAATTGACAAAAGGATTCCGGAGCCTATCGACGGTTCCCCCAGACTTGATCGCACGCTCATATGCATTGCGGCCAGTGATCCGCTGTCCTGTTTCGCGCATTGACGGTGCTTGGATACACGGTCGCGATCAAAATGAACAATACCAATCGTTGACGCAGTGCAAGATTGCCTTGGTAGGCTGTGGCGCCCTTGGGGCAGCAATCGCTCGCCTGCTCGCGCAGGCTGGTGTTGGCGACTACATATTGGTGGACGGCGACAACCTGGCCGGGCACAACACTTCCCGACATGTCTTAGGGCAGCGATTCACAGGCAAGAACAAAGCGGTGGCAACGGCGCAAATGCTCAAAGAGGATTTTCCAAATATAAAGTGCGCAGAGGCTTTTCCACATCGGTTGCAGGCTTTGCCCGCTGTCGATCTGCAAAAGCTCGCTGAGTGCGATGTCGTTATAAGCGCTGGCATTGACATCGACGGCGATGCCGCGCTGGATCACTGGCGCACCAGCCTAGCAAAGCAGCCAGTGCATGTTTGTACTTGGGTGGAGCACTTTGCGTTTGTCGGGCATGCCGTCGCATTATTTCCTGGCGCAAAGATAATAGACGCGTTCGATGAACTAGAGCAAGTTCGGTTTCGCTTGACAGACTGGCCGGAAGGCAGTGGCGCCATCTCCGTTGAGGCTGGTTGCGGCAACATCTTCCAGCCTCACGGAGCCGTTGAGCTACAAGCCACCATCGGACTCGCGGCCGGTGTCGCCCTTGATGTTCTGACCGGTAAGGTTTCGAAATCAATGCGCAGGGTGTGGCAAGGGGATGCCGATGATGTCCGCAGTAAGGGAGGGCTCGTACTCCCCTCATTTATAGAGAACAAAAGCATCACGGAGCATCCGTGGCTTTAGGAATTCGTGACATCTTTCGTCTGCGCCAGCCGGCAGTTCAAGTCATTGCGCGGTGCCCCGGTTTCACGCAGGTGGTGCGAATTGAACCAACCGCAATCCGGCATGTGCGCAAGCATCGGCAAATACGACCATGGTCGTCTGAAGCTGGCGGGCAACTCTTTGGATCGATAACAACTGACGAGGTAACAGTTTCTGTCGCAACAGGGCCGTACAAAAATGATGACCGAGGTCGATATCACTACCGATCTAATTCGGAAGCAGCTCAAAACTCGATCGAGCGGCATGCCCGATTGGGCAAGCTTTATCTTGGCGAGTGGCATACGCACGCAGAAAGTGTTCCGCAGACTTCGTCGGACGACATAGACGCAATGGCGAGGCTGGTTGCCAAATCTGCCTTGAACTCCGACGCCATCCTGATGCTGATCGTCGGGCAAAGCGAAGCAATTGACGGCCTGCGTCTAAGTACCGTTGGAGGATTCCGCTCGGATGAATGGGTGTTTTTGCAGGTGTCCGGTCCATTCGACAGATGAGCCCAGGACCGATATCTTGCTTGCGACCCTACAAACTCAAACGTCAATATTTCCCGCCCGCAGCGCATTGGTCTCGATGAACTCGCGGCGCGGTTCGACCTCGTCGCCCATCAGCATGGTGAACACACGGTCGGCTTCAATCGTGTCGTCGATCTGCACCTTGAGCAGGCGGCGCACGGTCGGGTCCATGGTGGTTTCCCAAAGCTGTAGCGGATTCATCTCGCCCAGGCCTTTGTAGCGTTGACGTGATGTCGCGTGTTCGGCCTGCGCGATGAGCCACTTCATGGCTTCACGGAAGTCGCTGACCTTTTCTTCTTTTTGCCGCTCGCCCTCGCCGCGCATCACTTTGGCACCTTCGCTGAGCAGGCCTTTGAAGGTGTTGGCCGCTTCGGCCAGTGCTGCGTAGTCGGCGCCATGCACAAAGTCCTGCGTCAAGACGCTGCTTTTGACATTGCCATGGTGGCGCCGACTGATGCGCAAAATGGGTTTGTCGGTACGCACATCAAACTCGCCCGCCACTTCGGCATCGGGTAACTGGGCTTGCAGCGCGGCAGCAGAGATTTCCGCGTCAGTCACCGTATCCAGGTTCAGCGCCACACCATCGGCCACCGAGCGCAACGCCTCGGCATCCATGAAGTTGGCCAGGCGCGCAATCACGCTCTGCGCCATCTGGTGCTTGCGTGCCAGTACAGCCAACGTGTCGCCGTCGAGGGTGGTTCCCATTTCGCCACCGGTGTGCACCGAGGCGTTGACGAGCGCAATGCGCAGCAGGAAGCTGTCGAGCGCACTGCCGTCTTTCAGGTACAACTCTTCCTTGCCGACTTTGACCTTGTACAGCGGCGGTTGCGCAATGTAGATGTGGCCGCGCTCCACCAGCTCCGGCATCTGCCGATAAAAGAAGGTCAGCAACAGAGTGCGGATATGGGCACCGTCAACGTCGGCATCGGTCATGATGATGATGCGGTGGTAGCGCAGCTTGGAGACGTCAAAGTCATCATTGCCGGTGCTGCCGCCGGCCTTGCCGATGCCGGTGCCCAGCGCGGTGATGAGGGTCAGAATTTCGTTGCTGGTGAGCAGCTTTTCGTAGCGGGCTTTTTCCACGTTCAGGATCTTGCCGCGCAACGGCAAAATGGCCTGGAATTTGCGGTCGCGGCCCTGCTTGGCTGAGCCGCCAGCCGAGTCGCCCTCGACGATGTAGATTTCGCACAGCGCCGGGTCTTTTTCCTGACAGTCGGCCAGCTTTCCCGGCAGGCCCATGCCATCTAGCACACCTTTGCGGCGCGTCATGTCGCGGGCCTTGCGGGCAGCCTCGCGGGCACGTGCCGCCTCGATGATCTTGCCGACGATGATCTTGGCGTCGGCTGGACGTTCCTGCAGGTAGTCGTAGAGCAGGCGACTGACGATGTCTTCTACCGGACCCCGCACTTCTGAGCTGACCAGTTTGTCCTTGGTCTGGCTGCTGAATTTGGGTTCCGGCACCTTGACGCTCAGCACGCAGCACAGGCCTTCGCGCATGTCGTCACCGGTGACCTCGACCTTGGCTTTCTTGGCCAGCTCGTTGTCGTCAATGTATTTGTTGATGACGCGTGTCATCGCGGCGCGCAGGCCGGTCAGATGCGTGCCGCCGTCGCGCTGCGGGATGTTGTTGGTGAAACACAGCACCTGTTCGTTGTAGCCACTATTCCATTGCATTGCGACCTCGACACCGATGTTGGTGTTCTGGTCGCTCTGACGATCGCCCAAGGCGTGAAAGATGTTGGGGTTGAGGATGGTCTTGCCCTTGTTGATGAAGTTGACAAAGCCTTTGACGCCGCCGGCCCCCGAGAAGTCATCCTGTTTGCCGGTGCGTTCGTCCTTGAGCCGGATCTTGACGCCGTTGTTCAAAAAACTCAGCTCACGCAGGCGCTTGCTGACAATGTCGTAGTGAAAGTCGGTGTTGACCTGGAAGATCTCCAGATCGGGTAAAAAGTGAACTTCGGTGCCACGTTTTTCGGTGCTGCCAATCACTTTCATCGGCGACACTTCGACGCCATTGACCATCTCGGTGATGCGGTTCTGCACAAAACCCTTGCTGAACTCCATCACATGGACCTTGCCATCGCGGCGGATGGTCAGGCGCAGCATTTTGGACAGCGCATTGACGCAGCTTACGCCGACGCCGTGCAGACCACCCGAAACCTTGTAGCTGTTTTGATTGAACTTGCCGCCGGCGTGCAGTTCGGTCAGCGAGATCTCGGCAGCGGAGCGTTTGGGCTCATGCTTGTCGTCCATTTTGACGCCGGTTGGAATGCCGCGACCGTTGTCGACCACGCTGACCGAGTTGTCGGAGTGAATGGTGACCAGAATGTCGTCGCAGTGACCGGCCAGTGATTCGTCAATCGAGTTATCCACCACTTCAAACACCAGGTGATGCAGGCCGGTGCCGTCGGACGTGTCACCAATATACATGCCAGGGCGCTTGCGTACCGCCTCCAGTCCTTCCAGAATCTGAATCGAGTCCTCACCGTAAGCTTCCGATGCCCCGGCCTGATTGGTGTCAATGGTGGGTTGAAAGTTGGAGCTGTCAGCGCTTCCCTCGCCTGTGTGAACTGGCTTGTTTTCTTCGGTCATGGTTTGCTTTTCAATCGATCTCTCAAATTCTCATCGGCATGACAACGTATTTGAAGGTGTTGTTGTCGGGAATGGTGAAAAGGGCCGAGCTGTTGCCGTCAGACAGTTCGAGTTTGACCATTTCCTGCGTCATATTGGCAAGCGCATCAATCAGGTAGGTCACATTGAAGCCGATCTCGATGCTGTCACCTTGGTAGTCAATGTCCAACTCGTCCACCGCCTCCTCCTGTTCGGCATTGTTGGAGGCGACGCGCAGGGTGCCGGGGTCGATGTTCAGGCGCACTCCCTTGAATTTCTCACTGGTCAAAATGGCGGTGCGTTGCAGGGTGGCGAGCAGCGCTGCACGGCCCAGCGTGATGCTGTTCTTGTGGTTTTTCGGGATGACGCGGTTGTAATCCGGGAATTTGCCTTCGACCAATTTCGAGACAAATTCCATGCCGTCAAAACTGAACTTGGCCTGGTTGTTGGCAAACTGCATTTCAAGCGCGCCCTCTGCATTTGAGAGTAAGCGCTGCAGCTCGATCACGGTCTTACGCGGCAAAATGACTTCCTGCTTGGGCACATCGACGTCCAGCGTGGCCGAGGCATAGGCCAGCCGATGCCCATCGGTGGCCACCAGGCTCAGTTGCTTGCCCTCGGCAACGAACAGAATGCCGTTGAGGTAATAACGGATGTCATGTACGGCCATCGCGAACGACACCTGGCTCAGCAGATCTTTCAGAGTTTTTTGCGGCACACTGAAGACCGGTCCGAAGCTGGCAGACTCCTGCACCAGCGGAAAATCTTCGGCCACCATGGTCTGCAAGGTGAACTTGCTCTTGCCACCCCGCAGGATGAGTTTGGCTGCGCTCGATTCCAGCGACACGGTTTGATCCGCTGGCATGGTGCGAAGAATATCGATCAGCTTGCGCGCACCCACGGTGGTCGTGAAGTCGCCTGCGTCGCCATCGAGTTCGGCACTGGTGCGGATTTGAATTTCAAGGTCGCTGGTGGTCAATTGCAGCAAGGTGCCGGTTTTTCGGATCAGCACGTTGGCCAGAATGGGCAAGGTGTGCCGACGCTCGACGATACCTGCGACGGATTGCAAAACAGCAAGTACTTTGTCTTGTGTGGCCTTCAGAACTATCATGTCAACCTCTTTTTTGATATTTCGAATCAAATTAACAACCATTAGAACGGGTATTTATGTCAATACCCCCCATTTTCCCCTTTTTATGCATCCGATCAGCCCTTGAGGGTTTGTTCCAGCACATGAAGCTGCTGATTGAGTTCCGTCATTTGCAGGCGCTCACCGCCAATCTTGCGGACTGCATGCAAAACGGTGGTGTGGTCACGCCCACCGAATAATTCCCCAATTTCGGGCAGACTTTTTTGTGTCAGTTCCTTGGCCAGGTACATGGCAATCTGGCGTGGTCGGGCAATGCTGGCCGGTCGCTTCTTGGAATACATGTCTGCGATTTTGATCTTGTAATAGTCGGCGACGGTCTTCTGGATGTTTTCTACCGAAATCTGGCGATTTTGAATCGACAACAGGTCGCGCAGGGCTTCCCGGGCCAGCTGAATCGATATTTCTTTCTGGTTGAAGCGGGAGTACGCCAGAATCTTGCGCAAAGCGCCTTCGAGCTCACGCACATTGGAACGCACGTTCTTGGCCACGAAAAAGGCAACTTCCTCCGGCATTTCGATGCCTTCAACGCGCGCTTTGTTGATCAGGATGGCAACCCGCATCTCCAGCTCGGGCGGCTCGATAGCCACCGTCAGACCGGAGTCAAAGCGCGATACCAGTCGCTCGTGGATATCAGCCAGCCCCTTGGGATAAGTGTCACTGGTCATCACGATGTGCGATTTCTTGGCCAGCAGGGCTTCGAAAGCGTTGAAAAACTCTTCCTGGGTGCGTTCCTTGTTGGCAAAAAATTGAACGTCATCAATCAGCAGCAGATCAAGGGAATGGTAACGTTCCTTGAATTCGTCAAACGTCTTGCGCTGATAGGCCTTGACCACATCCGAGACAAATTGTTCGGCATGGATGTAGAGAACTTTCGCTGATGGCCGGTCGGCGAGCAGGCGGTTGCCCACAGCGTGCATCAAATGGGTCTTGCCCAGGCCGACGCCACCGTAAATGAACAAGGGGTTGTACAAATGCCCAGGCATGCCGGCGACATGCATCGCCGCTGCACGCGCCATCCGGTTGGCAGCACCTTCAACCAGGGTGTCAAAGGTGAGCGAGGTATTGAGGCGGTTCTTGAGATTGCTGGCGCTTCGCTCTTCCCCGATGTCGTTCGCCTCTTCCATGCCGATCGGTTCAACCGCACGCTGAGGCGAACTCGTTCTGGTCTGGGGCTCTCGCGGAGCAAGTGCTAACTCTACATGAACCGGCTGGCCGGAAAATTGGCTCAGCAAACTGGAAATCCTGCTGCTGTACTGGGCCCGAACCCAATCCAGCTTGAATCGGTTGGCGACAAAAATGGTGACTTTGCCCAAGTCATCGGAGACTTCGGCAGACAGCGGTTTTATCCAGGTGTTGAATTGTTGCTCAGGGAGCTCCTGCGCCAACTGGTCAACGCAACTTTGCCAAAGATTTTGGCCAGCAGCATGGCCACCGAAGCCAGAATCACTGGCGAATTGTCCCTCTGTCATTGTTCGTACCAACTTCTGTGGATAGTTCTCTATTACCGGGCACTGGATTGTAAATTATTAAACCTTTATCCACAATTTTAAAAAGCGCCTTCACAGTTCCAGCAATACAAGCCAAATGAAATGCAAGGTCTTGCCGGTATTGAGAAAATTTGCGATAATGTTAAGTTACCCTGCCTATGTCGGGGAACACAAGACCTTGACTCGCTGCAGTGTAACGGTGGCGAGCGCTCATCCAGTATCTTAGGATTTTCAATATGAAACGCACTTACCAACCCTCCAAGATTCGTCGCGCGCGCACTCACGGCTTTCTGATTCGCATGAAAACTCGTGGCGGTCGCGCCGTGATCAACGCCCGTCGCGCCAAGGGTCGCAAGCGTCTGGCCGTCTGAGCTCACGGGACGGCATAGAGCGTTGCTGAACCGCAGTTCTGACGCCACTGGCAAAGTGCAGCGACTAAAAGCGCGAAGTCAGTTTCAGGCCGTGCTGGCTGGCGCTGTCGTGGCTCGCACGGTTCATTTTTCGATGCACCGCGCTGGCCTGCCGGAGCAGCTTGTTGTTGCCAAACCGGCCTTGTGGATGGGTGCCATGGTGCCCAAGCGCCTGGCCAAACGAGCCGTGACGCGAAACGCCATCAAGCGACAGATCTACAACATCGGCACCGATTTCAAGGCTGCTCTTCCTGTCGCCGCCCATGTGGTGCGTTTGCGCTCAGGTTTTGACAGCAAGCTATTTGTCAGCGCCACTTCCGACCGGCTCAAATCTGCTGTTCGCCAGGAATTGCAGCAACTGTTTACCAGCGCTGCGGTAGCCGGGGTCTGCGTAAACCAGAGTCAAAGTTCCTAGTCATGGTCAAGGCAATGCTCATCGGTCTGGTCAAAGGCTATCGCCTGCTGTTAAGCCCCTGGCTAGGCACAGCCTGCCGGTTTGAGCCGACCTGTTCAGCGTATTCATTGACCGCTTTGGAGTTACACGGTGCGGCGGCCGGCTCCTACCTGACATTGGTACGATTGGGTCGTTGTCATCCCTGGTGCGCAGGCGGCTCTGATCCTGTGCCTACCGAAATTCCCCGGCTCTTTACCAAGCTGATCCCGTCGTCCCATCAAAAGAAGTCTTCATGAACGATATTCGCCGCACCATTTTGTGGGTGATTTTTGGTTTTTCCATGGTTTTGCTGTGGGATCAGTGGCAGGTTTATAACGGCCATAAAGCAACCTTTTTTCCTGGCGCCACAAAAACCGCTGCGCTCAGCCCTCAAGTCACTGCGTCCAGCGTCCCGCCAGCGCCATCCGCTTCCACTCCGGCGAACTTGAACGCACAAGTCCCTGGTGCCGCAGCCCCGGCACCCTCCAGTCCGGCGGGCGTGCCGGCGGCATCTCGCGAACGTCTGGTTGTGACAACCGATGTGCTCAAGCTGACCTTTGATACCGAGGGTGGTTCGCTGGTTCAGTCCGAGTTTGTCAAATACGCTGATGTAGCCGACAAAACCAGAAAATTTGTCTTGCTGGATGAGACCAAAGATCGAACCTACCTGGCGCAGACCGGCTTGATTGCCAGCGCAGCGGGCGGAGTTTTCCCAACTCACAAGACGGCCATGAATGTGGCCCCGGGCGAGCGCAGCCTGAAGGAAGGCAGCAAAGAACTTGTGATTCGCTTCGAGTCGCCCGAGTTGGGTGGCGTCAAGCTGATCAAGACCTTTACACTGACCCGCGGCGCCTACGCCATCGCCGTCAGGCATGAAGTCGTCAATGTCGGTTCGGTGGCGGTGTCACCGCAACTCTACCTGCAACTGGTACGCGACGGTAACAAGCCACCGGGTGAGTCGTCTTTCTATTCGACCTTCACCGGTCCGGCGATTTATACCGAAGCCAAGAAATACCAGAAGGTCGAGTTCACGGATATTGAAAAGAACAAGGTGGACATCGAAAAAACCGCCGAAAACGGCTATGTGGCGATGGTGCAGCATTATTTTGCCAGTGCCTGGGTGCTGGCTGACGGCATCAAGCGCGATCTGTTCATGCGCAAGGTCGATACCAATCTCTATTCGGTCGGCATGATTACTTCGCTCGACACGATTGCGCCTGGTGCCAGCCGATCGGTGGAGGCCAAGTTCTTTGCTGGCCCGCAGGAGGAAAAGGTGCTGGAGTCGCTCGCGCCAGGGCTGGAACTGGTCAAGGATTACGGCTGGCTCACCATTCTGGCCAAGCCCTTGTACTGGTTGCTTGACAAGCTCGAAACCTTTATCGGCAACTGGGGCTGGTCCATCATGGCTCTGGTGCTGTTGCTGAAAATTGCGTTTTACTGGCTCAATGCCAAGGCCTACGCCAGCATGGCCAAGATGAAAGCCATCAACCCCAAGATCACCGAAATGCGCGAGCGTCTGAAGGACAGTCCACAGCAGATGCAGCAGGAGATGATGCGTATCTACCGCGAGGAAAAGGTCAATCCGATGGGCGGCTGTTTCCCCATCATGGTCCAGATCCCGGTGTTCATTGCCTTGTACTGGGTGCTGCTATCGAGCGTCGAGATGCGCAATGCGCCGTGGGTGATGTGGATTCACGATCTTTCATCGCCCGATCCCTACTATATTTTGCCCGTCGTCATGACTTTGACCACCGTGTTGCAGACGGCTCTCAACCCGGCACCGCCGGATCCGATGCAGGCCAAGATGATGTGGTTCATGCCGCTGGCATTCAGCGTCATGTTCTTCTTCTTCCCGGCCGGTCTGGTGTTGTACTGGGTCACCAACAACGTCTTGTCGATCGCACAGCAGTGGGTTATCAACACCCGCATGGGTGTGCCGCCGCAGTTCAATCTGCCCAAGTTCTGAGCTGGAGCGTGCTGGCGCGTCATCAAGACCCAATAGTTGCCATTGCCACCGCCTCCGGGCGCGGCGCGGTCGGCATTTTGCGGGTCAGCGGCAAGGATCTGCAACCACTGGCGCGCAGTCTGTGCGGCCGCACACTGCGGCCGCGCGAGGCACGCTACACGGCCTTTCTCGACCACTTTGGGCAGGCCATTGACCACGGTCTGGCGATCTACTTCCCTGCGCCCCATTCGTTCACCGGCGAAGACGTGCTGGAGTTGCAGGCGCATGGCGGATCGGTGTTGCTGCAACTCTTGCTGTCCAGAGTGATTCAGGCGGGGACTGAAATAGAAGATGTCGACCGCCAACCTCTATTGCCGGGATTGCGCCTGGCCTTGCCAGGTGAATTTTCCGAGCGTGCTTTCCTCAACGGCAAGATTGATCTGACGCAGGCCGAGGCCATCGCCGACCTGATAGACGCCAGTACCGAGGCTGCGGCGCGCAGCGCCGGTAGATCGCTCTCGGGTGCGTTTTCAAAAGAGATACATACACTGCGCGACGCTCTGATCCAGCTACGCTTGCTGGTCGAGGCGACGCTGGATTTTCCGGAAGAAGAAATTGATTTCCTGAAACAGGCCGATGCGCATGGGCAATTGTCGAACTTACAGCGCACGGTGCAAACGGTGCTGCAAAGGGCGCGCCAGGGTGCCCTGCTGCGTGAAGGCATCAAGGTGGTCATTGCCGGCCAGCCGAACGCCGGAAAATCGTCGTTGCTGAACGCTTTGGCGGGGGCCGAGTTGGCCATCGTCACGGCAGTCGCCGGCACCACCCGTGACAAGGTGCAACAGACAATACAGATCGAGGGCGTACCGATCCACGTGATCGACACCGCAGGCTTGCGCGAGAGTGACGATGAAGTGGAAAAAATCGGAATCGCGCATGCCTGGAATGCGATAGAGAGCGCCGATGTTATCTTGTTCCTGCATGATTTGACCCGTGTCGACACGGTGGCCTACAGGGCGCATGACGCGGCGATAGCGGACCTGTTGGCGCAAAGAGTGTCGTCCTCAATTCCCGTCATCGACCTGTGGAACAAGGTGGATGCCGTGTCCTGTGCTGGTCATGGCAAGGGGCTGACTCTATCGGCGAAAACGGGCTCCGGTCTGGACGCATTGCGCCGGCGCCTGCTGGAACTGGCCGGCTGGCAGTCGGTGCCTGAAGGGATCTGCATTTCAAGGCAACGGCATGTCCAGGCTTTGCGCCAGGTGCAGCAGCATTTGGGGGCTGCCAACGAACATCTGCTCGCGAATGCGGGGGCGCTGGATTTATTGGCAGAAGAACTGCGTCTGGCTCAAAATGCCTTGAATGAAATCACCGGCGAATTTACTTCGGATGACCTTCTGGGTGCGATCTTTTCAAGCTTTTGCATCGGCAAGTAGCCGCACTTCTAGTGTCCGCTGAAATCGATCAATGTAAACAGCGGCAGACCGGCGGCGCGTAATTTTTCGGACCCGCCAAGTTCCGGCAGGTCGACGATGGCCGCGCCCTCCATCACCTGCGCACCGAGTTTTTCCAGCAATTTTTTGCCTGCCATCATGGTGCCTCCGGTGGCGATCAGGTCGTCAATCAGCAGCACCCGATGCCCGGGCCTGACGGCATCGGTGTGCAATTCGACAGTGGCACTGCCATACTCAAGTTCGTAGGTCTCCTCGACCTTGGTAAAGGGCAACTTGCCTTTCTTGCGGATCGGTATGAAACCGACATTGAGTTCATAGGCCACCACGGCGCCCAAAATGAAACCGCGCGCATCCAGTCCGGCAACCACATCAGGGCGCAGGGCAGGGTCCATGTAGCGATGGACAAAAGCGTCAATCAACACCCGGAACACCTTGGCGTCCTGCAACAAGGGCGTGATGTCGCGAAACTGTACGCCTGGCGCCGGCCAGTCGGGCACGGTACGGATGTGATCTCTGAGGTATTGGTTGACGCTGAGATTTTGCATGGCGCATCGATTTATGGCTTGAGCCCTTATTGTGCATCGTGGCGGATTCCGGCCGCCTGTGGCAGCTCAACCTTTCATCAGTTTCTGTTCAGCCAGCAAAAGAGATTCGGTCTGGCCTGAAAGAACCAGCGTATCGCCATCTTCAATCGGCGGATCCTGGGCGATCGACATGACCTTGCCGTTGCGGCGGCGCAGGCTGACGATTTGAGCCTCCAATTTGTTCCGGTTCAGATGACTGACGGGCTTGCCAATGCACGGGGCTTGCGCTGGAACAGTCAGTGAGGACAGGCGCTCCTCATGCAGCTCATCGGCCGAGCTGTCGTCGGCGCCATGGAAGTAACCCCGCAGCAGGTTGTAACGGGCATCACGCTGGCCTTGAACGATCCGAAGCACACGCCGCATCGGCACACCCACCAGCGCCAGTGCATGGCTGGCCAGCATCAGGGAGCCTTCAATCGCTTCGGGAACCACTTCAGTGGCTCCGGCCTGTTGCAGTGCTGCCAGGTCATGGTCATCCTGCGTACGCACGATGACAGGAACCTGTGGTGCATGGGTGCGTATGTGAGACAGCACCTTCATGGCCGCGGGTACTTCCAGGTAAGTGATGACCACTGCGCTCGCTCGCGCCAAACCGGCTGCCATCAAGGCCTGAAGGCGGGCGGCGTCACCAAAGGCCACCGAGTCACCGGCTGCAGCAGCCAGGCGTACGCGATCAGGATCAAGATCCAGCGCCATATAGGGTATGCCTTCGAGGTCGAGCATCCGGGCCAGGTTTTGGCCACAGCGGCCAAAGCCGCAAATGATCACATGTTTGTTGGCGTTGATTGATTTGCGGGCAATGGTGGTCATTTGCAGTGACTGCTGCAGCCATTCGCTGCTGATCAGCCTCATCACAATGCGGTTGCTGTACAGAATGATGAACGGCGTGGCCAACATCGAGAGCACCATGCTGGCCAGTATCGGGTTCAGCAATTCGGGCGGCACCAGGGCGTTGCTCTGGGCCAGCGTCAGCAACACAAATCCGAATTCGCCGGCTTGTGCAAGATAGAGGCCGGTACGCAGAGAAACGCCTGCGGTGGCGCCCAGAGCACGTGCCAGCAGGGCCACCAGTACGGCCTTGAACAGGACCGGCAGCGTCACCAGCACCAATACCAGCAGCCAGCGTTCGAGCACCAGCCGCCAATCCAGCATCATGCCGATGCTGATGAAAAACAGACCCAGCAACACATCATGAAATGGCCGTATATCGGTCTCGACTTGCTGCTTGTACTGGGTCTCTGAAATCAGCATGCCTGCAATAAACGATCCCAGCGCCAGGCTTAAACCGGCCAACTCGGTCAACCAGGCCAGCGCCAGCGTGATGAGCAGAAGGTTGAGAACAAACAACTCTTCACTTTTGCGCCGCGCCACCAGAGTGAGCCACCAGCGAATCACATGCGGGCCACCGACCAGCAGCAAAGTGATCAAAAGGGTTGCCTTGACGCCGGCCACCATCAACGTGTCAAAAAGGTGTTCACCGGTGGCGCCAAGTGCCGGTATCAAGACCAGCAGCGGAACCACAGCCAGATCCTGAAACAGCAATACGCCCATGATGCGCTTGCCGTGCTCGGATTCCATTTCCAGTCGCTCGGTCATCAGCTTGACCACAATCGCCGTGCTGCTCATGGCCAGCGCACTGGACAACGCCAACGCCGTTTGCCAGCCCATGCCCCACAGCGTTGGGGTGATCAAAGAAAGACCCAATGTGGCCAAGGTGGCGACTAGCATGGTGAGCAGGACCTGAAAAAACCCCAGCCCGAAGACATGGTTGCGCATGGCACGCAATTTGGCCAGGTTGAATTCGAGTCCGATGACAAACATCAGAAAGACGACGCCGAATTCACCCAAATGGCGAACGCCATCCGCGTTCTTTGCCAGCGCAAGCGCATTCGGACCGATCACCACGCCCACCGCCAGATAGCCCAGCATCGGCGGTAGCCTGAATGACCTGCAGACGACGACGCCCAGCACAGCGGCCAGTAGATAGAGAAGAGTGAGTTCCAGTGGGCTCATACTCACATACTAGCAAGTTGCGCAACGATCTATAAAATGACGCCATGACAAGCCAACATAGCCAGGCCCAGACATTTCAGGCGGAGCAAGCAATTCGTTTGGCGCGGGAGACACTTGACATCGAGGCCGCTGCCGTGCTGGGCTTGAAGCAGCATCTCGGACCCTCATTTGCCGAGGCGGTAGACCGGATGTTGCAGGTGCGCGGCCGGGTGGTGGTCATGGGGATGGGAAAGAGCGGACACATTGGCCGCAAGATCGCGGCCACGCTGGCGTCAACCGGGACGCCGGCAATGTTTGTGCATCCGGCCGAGGCCAGCCATGGCGACCTCGGCATGATCAAGCCAGTCGACCTGGTGCTGGCCATTTCCAACAGCGGGGAGTCTGACGAGTTGACTGCCATTCTGCCGGTTCTCAAGCGCATGGGTGCACCGCTGATTGC
Source organism: Burkholderiales bacterium (assembly GCA_038208175.1). Taxonomy (GTDB): domain Bacteria; phylum Pseudomonadota; class Gammaproteobacteria; order Burkholderiales; family Burkholderiaceae_C; genus Rhodoferax. The sequence continues at coordinate 7,968 of JBBQZA010000012.1, read as the reverse complement.
CATGACGGGCAGGGCCGACTCGACTCTGGCCAACCACGCCGATATTTTTCTGGATTGTGGCGTCACCAAAGAAGCCTGCCCGCTCAATCTGGCCCCGACCGCGAGCACCACGGCGCAACTCGCGCTCGGTGATGCGCTGGCGGTCGCCTTGCTGGATGCACGTGGTTTCAAGGCCGAAGATTTCGCCCGCTCACACCCCGGTGGCGCACTTGGGCGCAAGCTGCTGACGCACGTCAGCGATGTGATGCGCTCGGGCGAGGCTGTTCCGAGCGTGGCGCCGCAAGCCAGCTTCAGCGACCTGATGCGCGAGATGAGCAGCAAGGGTCTGGGGGCGACGGCGATTGTCGATGTCAGCGCCAAGGTGCTGGGCATATTCACCGACGGTGACTTGCGACGCTTGGTCGAAAAAGGCATCGATTTGCGCTCTACCACGGCGCAGCAGGTGATGCACCCGAACCCCAGGACCATCGCCTCTGACGCCCTCGCTGTGGAGGCGGCCGAACTGATGGAGCAACACTGCATTACCAGTGTATTGGTGCTGGACGGTGCCGGGAAATTGTGCGGCGCCTTGAACAGCAATGACCTGATGCGGGCCAAAGTAATATGACGCCCACGCTCAATTTTGCACCGGAGTTGCTGCTCAGGGCACAAGGTATACGTCTGGTTTTCCTCGATGTGGATGGCGTTTTGACCGACGGCGGTTTGTACTTTGGCGAGAGCGGAGAAACGATCAAGCGTTTCAATACGCTGGATGGTCATGGGATGAAGTTGCTCTTGCGTGTCGACATCACTCCAGCCATCATCACCGGGCGTGACTCCAAAGCTCTGCGTCTGCGTCTGGCTGCCTTGGGCATTGAACATGTGCACTATGGAGTTGAAGACAAGGGCCCGGCTGCCGAACAGACGCTCAAGACCCTGGGACTGGATTGGAGCCAGGCCGCTGCGATGGGGGACGACTGGACCGATCTTGCCGTGATGCGGCGTTGTGCGCTGGCCTGCGCGCCGCCCAATGCGCACGAAGAGGTCAAGGCCATATCGCATCATGTGACGCGGGCTCGGGGGGGTGAGGGGGCCGTCAGGGAGGTGTGCGACTTGTTGCTGGTGGCCAGCGGCAAGTACGTCGACTTGCTGGACGAGGCGGCACGGTGATCAACAGCTTGCGTGCTGGCTGGCAGCAATTGTCGCTTTATCTTCCGCTCGTTCTGATGGGTGTGTTGGCGCTTGGAACTTACTGGCTGGTTCGAAGCACACCGCAGTTGATGTCACCAGAGGCGCTGCCATTGGCGCGACACGAACCTGACTATTTCATGCGCAAGTTTTCGGTCAAGACCTTTGATGAGGCAGGACACCTGAAAAGTGAGGTGCTTGGCACCGATGCACGTCACTATCCAGATACCGACACACTGGAAATCGACGTGGTGCGCATCCGCTCATTTGGCGAAGGTGGCCGTCTTACCACGGCCAGCGCCAGACGGGCTGTGACGAATGGCGATGCATCGGAAGTTGAATTGTTTGGCGATGCGCATGTGGTCCGTGAGGCTATTGTCGACAAAACTGGGCAAATACAGCCGCGTGCTGAGTTTCGAGGTGAATTTTTGCATGCGCTTCTGAAAGCGGAGCGTATCAAGTCGCACAAGCCAGTCGAACTGATTCGGGGCACCGACCGATTCACGGCGGATACGCTGGAATTCGATAACCTGGGTCGCGTCATGCAACTCAAGGGGCACGTCAGGGGCACGCTGCAGCCAGGCGTCGGCCGTTAGTTCTGACTGGGCTCGCCGATGGCCAGACTTGTATTCGTTACCGGCGCATCCAGTGGACTGGGTCAGGCGCTGGCCTGGCGCTTTTATCAGGCAGGTTATTCGCTGGCCCTGGCGGCGCGGCGCGTGGAAGCGACAGAAGCCTGGGTTGGAGAGCGTCAAATCGCCCCGGCACGTTGTCAAATTTACGCGGCTGACGTTGCGATTCCCGACAGCATTGTGGCGGCTGGACAGGAGTGCTTGAGGCGCCAGGGAGTTCCTGATGTCGTGATCGCCTGCGCTGGAATCAGCGTTGGCGTCGATACCGCCGAACGCGATGACATTGAAGTGATGACAAGAACTTACGCCATCAACAATACCGGCACCGCAGCAACTTTCCATCCTTTTATCCGTTCGATGGTTCAACGGCGATCCGGTATTCTGGTCGGAATCGGCAGTGTCAACGGTATTCGGGGGTTTCCCGGTCACGGAGCGAATTGCCCGAGCAAGGCAGCCCTGATCAGTTACTGTGAGTGCTTGCGGGGTGAATTACGAGGCGCTGGGGTCAAGGTCGTGACCCTGTGCCCGGGTTATATCGACACCCCTCTGACAAAGAAGAACGCTTATTCGATGCCATTCCTGATGCGTGCGGATGACTTTTCCGAGAAAGCGTTTCGGGCTATTGAGGCTGGGGTCAGCTACCAGGTGATACCCTGGCAAATGGGCTTGGTAGCCAAGCTGCTGCGAATTTTGCCAAACAGTGTGTTTGACAGGGTTTTTGCCGCGCGCCCACGAAAACCACGTAGCACCTCAAGCTGATCAGTGCCAGCCTGGACTGTTGCCGCCCACCCGTGGTCGGCATGAAAAGAGGGCCACTCGGGCCCTCTTCAATTCGTCCGGCGTATGCCCAGATCGGATGCTTAGTAGCTGCTACGACCGCCGCCGTAACCACCGCCACCGCCGCCGCCGCTGCGACCGCCGCCGGCGCCACCGCCGTAACCACCACCGCCACCACCACTACCACCACCGCCGTAGCCGCCACCACCGCTACGACTGCCGCCGCCACCAGCACCACCGCCAAAACCGCCGCCTGAGCGGGGAGGACGGGGTTCCATCGGACGGGCTTCATTGACGACCAGCCCACGGCCACCGTACTGTTGTCCGTTCATGCCGTTGATAGCCGCTTGTGCCTCGGCGTCGCTGCCCATTTCAACAAAGCCGAAGCCTTTGGAACGGCCAGTGTCACGTTCCATCATGACTTTGGCGCTAGTGACCGTACCATGTGCGGCAAATGCTTGCTGCAGGTCTTCATCACGGAATGTGTAGGGCAGGTTGCCCACGTAAAGTTTGTTGCCCACGAAAGGACTCCTCAAAATGACTCAAAACGCGATGGAGTCCAACCCGCAATCAACAAACCAGTGAAGACTTAAAGCAGACGCGAAACTGACTAAACACCGCAAACTTGTACAACCTTTTTCAGGCAATACCAATGCATTATGCGTCAGGTCTTGTGTTCGCGCAAATTTTTCGGTAATTCGTTTGTGTTTTTAGCAACGGTGCTTACCAATTGGCCTCCCGTTCGGGCGTCGCGCTGATTCTGTGAATTGACAGATCGGCGCCGTCAAATTCTTCCTCCTGGCTCAGGCGCAAGCCCATTGTTTTCTTGAGTAGGCCGTAAATCAGCAACCCTCCGAACAGCGCCCAAAGCACACCCAGGCCGGTGCCGATGACCTGGCCACCAAATGTGATATGGCCCAGGCCACCCAGTGCCTTCTGGCCAAACAGACCCGCTGCCAGGCCGCCCCAGGTGCCGCACAAGCCATGCAACGGCCAGACGCCCAGCACGTCATCAATTTTCCATTTGTTTTGCGTCAACGTGAACATGAAAACAAAGATGCCACCCGCCACGCCGCCCACCACCAATGCACCTAAAGGGTGCATCAGGTCAGAGCCAGCACATACGGCCACCAGACCCGCGAGTGGGCCGTTATGTACAAAGCCGGGGTCATTCTTGCCTGCCAGCAAGGCAACCAGGGTGCCGCCGGCCATGGCCATCAGCGAATTGACTACCACCAGACCCGAGATCTTGTCCAGGGTCTGCGCACTCATGACGTTGAAGCCAAACCAGCCCACGGTCAGCACCCAGGCACCCAGAGCCAGAAATGGAATGCTGGACGGCGGGTGCGCCGAAATGCCGCCATCCTTGCGATAGCGATTGCTGCGGGCACCGAGCAGGATGACAGCGGGCAGCGCAATCCAGCCGCCAAGCGCATGGACCACCACACTACCGGCGAAATCATGAAACTCTTCTCCGGTCAGGTTTTTGATCCAGGCCTGGACGCCAAAATGCTGGTTCCAGGCAATGCCCTCAAAGAAAGGATAGATGAATCCCACGATCAGGGCGGTGGCAATCAGCTGCGGCCAGAATTTGGCGCGCTCGGCAATACCGCCCGAGACAATGGCCGGAATGGCGGCAGCAAAGGTCAGCAGAAAGAAGAACTTGACCAGTTCGTATCCGTTCCTGGCGGCCAGTTGTTCTGCTCCGACAAAAAAGCTGGTGCCGTAGGCCACCGCGTAGCCGAGCAGAAAATACACGACAGTGGAGACCGAAAAATCAACCAGAATCTTCACCAGCGCATTCACCTGGTTTTTCCGGCGTACAGTGCCAAGTTCCAGAAAGGCGAAACCGGCATGCATGGCCAGCACCATCACTGCGCCAAGAAGAATGAACAGGGTATCGGCGCCCTGTTTTAGTGCTTCCATGAAAACCTCTTTGAATGAAATGAGTTGTATTGGTGCGTAAATATCGGCAACGCCGGTAACGCACCAAACTAAAGCAAAAAGCGCGCCAAAGTAGAGCCAAAGTTCTTGAAAGCGTTTTCTATCTATACTCAGCTTTCACGCTGACTTGATACGGGAATAGCGGGCGCCGAAGCCGGTAAACTGTTTGCCCAACCTATGAACGCCACGCCACAGTCCATGCACTTTGCTGCCGTCTTGCCTTTGCAAAGCGGCGCGCAAATTCGCGACTATGCATTGCACTATGAAACCTATGGCACGCTCAACGCCGACAAATCCAATGCGGTCCTGATCTGTCACGCCCTGAACGCTTCGCATCATGTCGCTGGCGTCTATGCAGGGCAGCACAAGTCCGAGGGCTGGTGGGACAACATGATCGGCCCGGGCAAGTCGCTCGACACCGATCAGTTTTTTGTCATCGGCGTGAACAACCTGGGCTCCTGTTTTGGCTCGACCGGCCCGATGCACGTCAATCCCGACACCGGGCGGGTCTATGGCGCCGATTTCCCGGTGGTGACGGTCGAGGATTGGGTCAATGCGCAGGCCCGGCTGCTGGATGCGTTGGGCATCGAGACGCTGGCAGCCGTGATGGGCGGGTCGCTGGGTGGCATGCAGGCCTTGAGTTGGACCCTGCAATATCCGCTGCGGGTACGCCACGCCGTGGTGGTCGCCAGCGCCCCGAATCTGACCGCCGAGAACATTGCTTTCAACGAAGTAGCACGCCGCGCCATCGTGACAGACCCGGACTTTCATGGCGGGCATTTCTATGGACTCGGTGTTATCCCGAAACGCGGGCTGCGCATCGCGCGCATGATTGGGCACATCACCTACCTCAGCGACGACGTGATGAATGAAAAGTTTGGCCGCCAATTGCGCAGCGCAGTGCAAGAGGGCGACTTGGCCAGCTACCTCTACAGCACGCAGGAAGTTGAATTCCAGATTGAGAGTTATTTGCGCCACCAGGGTGACAAATTTGCCGAATACTTCGACGCCAACACCTATTTGCTGATTACACGGGCGCTCGATTACTTTGATCCGGCACGGACCTACGGCGGTGATCTGAGCCACGCGCTGGCCCGAGCCACTTGTAAATTCCTGCTGATCAGCTTCACCACCGACTGGCGTTTTTCTCCGAAGCGCAGCCGCGAAATCGTCAAGGCCCTTCTGGACAACCGGCGCGACGTCAGCTACGCCGAGATCGATGCGCCGCACGGGCATGATGCGTTCTTGCTGGATGACCGGCGCTATCTGGATCTGGTGCGTTCGTATTTTGCCGGGGTCATCAAGGAGGTCACAGTATGAGCGATTCGGCAACCATGGAGACCATTGCGCAACTGGTGCCTTTGGGCTCGCGTGTGCTGGATCTGGGTTGCGGTGATGGCGCTATGCTGGCCTACCTGCAGCAAGCGCGCGGCTGTACCGGTTATGGCCTCGAAATCGACGATGCCAATGTGCTGGCGTGTATCCAGCGCGGCGTTAACGTGATCCAATTCAATCTGGATGAGGGCTTGTCTCTGTTTGACGACGCTTCCTTCGATGTGGTTTTGCAGATCGACACTCTGCAAAACTTGCGAAATGCAGAAATCATGTTGCGTGAGACGGTCCGCGTTGGTCGCATCGGCGTTGTTGCTTTTCCGAATTTTGCGCACTGGCCGAATCGCCTGAGCGTGTTGCGCGGCCGTATGCCGGTGACGCGCCGATTGCCCTACCAGTGGTACGACACGCCGAATATCCGGGTCGGTACGCATGCCGATATGGCGCTGCTGGCGGCGCGCAGCAAGTTGCGCGTGCTCGACAGTTTTGGCATTCAGGACGGGCGCACAGTGCGCTTTGCGCCCAACCTGCTGGCGGGCACTTCCGTCTACACCCTGTCCCGTTAAGCGCCATGACACGGTCCCAAGCTATTGCGCAAGCCCACGCACAATTCGATTCAGGTGAATTCCAGCAGACGCTGGCGCGACGCATCGCCATGCCGACCGAGAGTCAGAACCCACAGCGCGCTGCGGTGCTGACAAGCTATCTTGAGACTGAGATGCGACCGGCCTTTGAGGCGCTGGGCTTTGCTTGCCAGACGCTGCAGCATGCGCAGGCCAAAGCCCCTTTCCTGTTTGCGCAACGAATCGAAGGCACAGACCTGCCGACGGTCTTTGGCTACGGTCATGGCGATGTGATACGTGGTCTCGAGACTGAATGGAAAGAAGGCTTGTCGCCCTGGCATTTGACTGAGCGCGATGGCCGCTGGTATGGCCGAGGCATTGCCGACAACAAGGGCCAGCACTCGGTCAATCTGCAAGCCCTGAGCAATGTGTTGCAGGCGCGCGGCAAGCTGGGCTTCAACGCCAAGATGCTGATCGAGATGGGTGAAGAGGTCGCCTCGCCCGGGCTGCGCGCCTTGTGCGAAAGCCACAAAGAGCTGTTCCAGGCCGACGTGATGATTGCGTCCGATGGGCCCCGTTTGAGTGCCGAGCGGCCCACCGTCTTTCTTGGTTCGCGTGGTTCCCTGAACTTTGATCTGGTGGTAGATGCCCGTACCGGCGCTCACCACTCCGGCAACTGGGGCGGACTGATATCGAACCCCGGCATTCAACTGGCGCACGCCATCGCCAGCATGGTCTCGAGCAGCGGGCAAATCCGCATTCCTGAATGGGTGCCGACGAGCTTGCCACCTGCAGTGCGGCGCGCGCTGGCCGACTGCGAAGTGGACGGTGGTATTGACGGTCCAAGCATCGAGCCTGGCTGGGGCGAGCCCGGCCTGTCACCGGCCGAGCGCGTCTTTGGCTGGAGTTCTTTTGAAGTGCTGGCCTTCAAGACCGGCAACCCGGAGACGCCGGTCAACGCCATTCCAGCGCGCGCCAGGGCCCGTTGCCAACTGCGTTTCGTGGTTGGCATCGATGCCGATGACATTCTGCCGGCCCTGCGCCGGCACCTGGATCGCCAGGGCCTCGCGATGGTCAAGATCGAATCGGTACGCTCAGAAGTGTTTCAGGCCACGCGCATCGATCCGGATGATCCCTGGGTGCAGTGGGCGCTGAAATCGATCGCCGAGACCAGCCAGAAAAAGCCGGCGCTGCTGCCCAATCTGGGTGGCTCGCTACCGAACGATATCTTTACCGAGGTGCTCGGTCTGCCAACCCTCTGGGTACCTCATTCCTACCCGGGTTGTTCGCAGCATGCGCCGAATGAGCATTTGCCACCCGCGCTGTTGCGCGAAGCCCTGGGCATCATGACCGGACTTTATTGGGATCTTGGCGACGGCCACACGCCGCACACTCTCTGATTCAAAGAACGCTTGAGGATTGCACAGCATGAAGAAAGCCTTCAACAGCTATTGCCAGGTTTCCGACCTGGCTGACTCGCAGGATTTTCTGACCCGCATCCGTCACCAACTGCATCAAAACCCCGAACTGTCATTCAAGGAACTGGCGACGGC
>JBBQZA010000011.1:0-30767 GCA_038208175.1 Burkholderiales bacterium | reverse complement strand
GCTGGTGCGGCGTTCTTCGTCCATGATGCCGAGCTTGACGGTGCTGTTCTGCAACCCCAGCATGCGCTCGACACGGCCGAACAACTCGTTGGCAAAAGCCACTTCCACCGGACCGTGCATCTTCGGCTTGACGATGTAGACCGAGCCTTTGCGCGAATTGCGAATGCCGTCTTTGGCACGGCGCTTCAAGTCGTGCAGCGCGATCGTGGTGGTGATGACGGCGTCCAGAATGCCTTCCGGGATCTCGCGCGTCTGGCCTTCTCTGTCGGTGTACAAAACGGCCGGGTTCGTCATCAGGTGACCGACGTTGCGCACGAACATCAGCGAGCGGCCATGCAAGACGACCTTTTTGCCTTTGCCGGACGGCGCTGTGTAGATGCGATCCGGGTTCAGGCCACGCGTGAAGGTCTGGTTGCCTTTGCTCACTTCTTCGGTCAGTGTGCCTTGCAGAATGCCCAGCCAGTTGCTGTAGGCCAGTACCTTGTCTTCGGCGTCCACCGCCGCCACCGAATCTTCAAGGTCCAGGATGGTGGACAGCGCGGCTTCCAGCACCAGGTCGAAGACGCCGGCCGGGTCGCTGGCGCCGATCTTTGTTGCGCGGTTGATCTGGATATCCAGGTGCAGACCGTTGTGCTGCAGCAGTACGCTGCTGGGTGCCTTGGCGTCGCCCTGGTAGCCGATGAACTGCTGGGCGTGTTCCAGCCGCGTGTTGCTGCCGTCGCTCAGCTTGACGACCAGTTTGCCGTCCTTGACGCGGTAGCCGACCGAGTCCAGGTGCGAACCCTGGCGCAGCGGCGCCGTGCGGTCCAGCACATGGCGTGCGTATTCGATCACCTTGGCGCCGCGTTTCGGGTTGTAGCCCTGGCCCTTTTCGCAGCCGTCGGCTTCCGAAATGACGTCGGTGCCATAGAGCGCGTCGTACAGGCTGCCCCAGCGCGAATTGGCGGCATTCAGCGCGTAGCGAGCGTTGAGTATCGGCACCACCAGTTGCGGGCCGGCTTGCTGCGCCAGTTCGGCGTCGACCCGGGAGGTCGTGATGCGGACCTTCTTCGGACTCGGCACCAGGTAGCCAATTTTTTCCAGGAAGGCACGATAGTGGGCCATGTCCCCGGGCTTGGACGAATCACCTGCGCTGATGGGCCCGGGATGCGCCGTGTGCCACTGATCGAGCTCGCTCTGCAGGCGGTCGCGCTCTTTCAGCAAGGCAATATTTTTCGGAGCCAGATCGGCAACGATGGCGTCAAAGCCGTGCCAGAATTTAGCCGCGCTGATGCCGCTGCCGGGCAACACTCTCTCTTCGATGAAACGGTGCAATTCGTTGGCAACTTGCAAACGGTGAACAGTTGTACGTGCGGTCATGGTGTGGGACTCTGGGAGTTGGAAGGGAGAGGAAAAAAATCGAGTACGTCGCGCAGGGTGCTGCCACTGCGCGTCGGCTGGGTGCCCAGTTCTTCAAACGGCAACTGGTAGCGGTTCACCCACAGCGTCTGGTAGCCGTACCAGGTCGCGGCCAGCGCGTCCCAGGCATTGCTGCTGACGAAGACGATCTGCTTCGCTGGCAGGCCGGTGGCTAGCTCGCCCAAGGCATAGGCGTCGGGGTGGGTCTTGTATTTGCGGATCGGGTCGACACTGATGACGTGGTCGAGCAGGCCCTCCAGAGCGGCCGATTTGACCGCCAGATTCAGCATCGCGGCGTCGCCGTTGCTCAGGATGCCGGTCACGATGCCGCGGCTTTTGAGTTCGGCCAGAACGTGCCGGTTCTCCGGAAAAGCGCTCAGGTGCCGGTACTGGTTCATCAGACGCTTGATCTGTGACTCAAAATTTATATCAAATTGTCCGCTAGAGCGCTCTGAGTCTGTGGTTACCACTATTCTTTTTATAGCATAAACAAGGGCTGCGCGGGTCAGTTCCCAGAATGGCTGGTAGTGCGCACCGTGGTTGCTGGTGGTCACCAGCCGGGTGTATTCAATCTGCTTGTCACGCCATAGCAGGCTCAGGTTTTGGCCGTGGCCGGGGAACAATTGCTCGGCCAGGAGCGCAACGCTGTAGACGTCGAACAAGGTGCCATAGGCGTCAAATAGAACGGCGCGTGGCGTCTGCAGTTTGGGCGGTCTGACCTTGTTGGGGCTGGGATTCATGATGCCCCTACTTTATTCGATACTTATTTTCAATTTAACACTCGATTGATCTATTTATCCATGACAAAAAAAGAGGTAATAACTGAAACGGTCAGCGCTGGGTCACGGCGATGACCTCGATTTCAAGTCGGCCGCCCAAAGCCAGGGCGCTCGAGCCAAAGGCGCTGCGCGCTGGGTAGGGTGGTTTGAAGAACGTGGTGTAGACCGAGTTGAAGGTGGCCCAGTCGTTCATGTCCGCCAGCATGACCGTGCATTTCACGACGTGCGCCATCGAGTAGCCGTGCGCTTCCAGTGTGGTCTTGATGTTTTGCATGGCCTGCTGTGCCTCGGCCCGGATGCCACCGGGCGCCAGCGTCAGCGTGCCTGGCCGATTGCCCATCTGACCCGACAGATACAGGGTGTCGTGGACGCGCACGATTTCGGAAAACGGCAGACCGAGCGCGGCAAAGGCCGGTGAATTCAGGTGCGCCACCGTCAGGGCGGCAGAATCAGGATCGGACATGATGCACAAGCTCCAGGGGTTGGGGCTTCAATATACAGCACAGACCCTAGAATCCCCTCATGACTCAAGTTGACACCCATGACCCAGTTGGTTGACACGCCTCGTCCGCTGCCGCTGAGTGGCTTGCGGGTGGTTGAATTCACCCATATGGTGATGGGTCCGACCTGCGGCATGGTATTGGCCGACATGGGCGCCGACGTGATCAAGGTGGAACCGATTGAGGGCGACCGCACGCGGCATCTGCTGGGCGCCGGCGCCGGCTTTTTTCCGCTCTTCAACCGAAACAAGAAAAGCATCGCGATCAATCTGCACAGTCCGGCCGGTGCTGAAGTGGCGCGCAAGCTGGCCGCCACGGCCGATGTCGTGGCCGAGAATTTCAAGCCCGGCACGATGGGCAAGTACGGACTCGACTATGCAGCGCTGTCCGCAGTCAATGAGCGCCTGATCTACGTCAGCCTGAAGGGCTTTTTGCCGGGGCCTTACGAGCACCGCACGGCACTCGACGAGGTGGTGCAGATGATGGGCGGGCTGGCCTACATGACCGGGCGTCCGGGCGACCCCTTGCGTGCCGGCAGCAGCGTCAACGACATCATGGGCGGCATGTTCGGCGCCATCGGCGCGCTCGGCGCCCTGATTCAGCGCAGTATCACGGGCAAAGGGCAGGAGGTGCAGAGCGCACTGTTCGAGAACAATGTGTTTCTGGTCGGTCAGCACATGCTGCAGTACGCCATCACCGGTAAGCCGGCGGCGCCGATGCCGGACCGCATCTCGGCCTGGGGCGTTTATGACGTGTTCACGGTGTTGGGAGGCGAGCAGATTTTTCTGGCCGCGGTCAGCGATGCCCAGTGGGCCACGTTTTGCGATGCCTTGGGCTTTGCCGACCTCAAGGCGAACCCGCTGTACGCCAGCAACAACCTGCGCGTGGAATCGCGCGACGGCCTGCTACCGGCGTTGCGCGAACGGCTGGCAACGCACCGGGCCGACGAACTGGCGGCACTGTTCGAGCGCGTTGGTCTGCCTTTCGCGCCGATCCGCAAGCCTGAAGAGTTGTATCAAGACGAGCATCTGCTGGCCACCGGCGGTCTGGTTGACATCACGCTGCCCGACGGCGAGCGCGCCGGACAGACGGCCAAGACCACACTGTTCCCGTTCACCATGGACGGCCAGCGTCTGGGGGTGCGTCTGCAACCGCCGACCATGGGGCAGCATACGGCGCCGCTGCTGGCGGACCTGGGCTACAGCGCGCCAGAAATCGAAGCCTTGCGCAGTGCGCGGGCAGTGGCATGATGCGGCCTTCGGCGAACGGCATTTACGCCGTCTTTGCGCATGCCAAGCACATGCCGCTGCGACTGCGTTTGTGGATCGATTTTCTGAAACACCATTACGCCCGGCCTGGTTTCTGGCGCGTTCAATGATGGAAAACTCCAGCGCCGCCGCCAAGGCCATCATTCTCTGCGCCGATGATTTTGCAGTGCATCAGGGCGCCTCACTGGGCATCGCCAAACTGGCCGCCATGGGCCGCCTGAGCGCCACCAGCGTCATGGTGTTGTCAAAGCGCTGGCCACAGGATGCAGCCTTGCTGAAAGACCTGCCGCAGCCGATCGATGTCGGTCTGCATCTGGACTGGACCAGTGACTTTGCAGTTGCCAGCGGACATGGCATGCCATTGGGCGCTGCCATGTGGAAGGCGCTGCGCGGGGCTTTCGATGCGGGCGCGGCCAGGGCTGTGATCGAACGCCAGCTGGACGCCTTTGAAACGCACTGGAAAGCGCCGCCCGACCATGTCGATGGCCATCAGCATGTGCAACAGTTCACCGGCATTCGCGAGGTGCTGCTGCGCGTGCTGCTGGAACGCTACGGCGCGCAGCCGGCACTGCTGCCCTATTTGCGGATTTCACGTGCGCCGCCAGGGCGTGTCGATCTGAAAAACTTCGTGATTGCCGCGATGGGCGCCGCTGCGCTTGTAAAAGCAGCGACACAAGCCGACTTGCGCTGCAGCTCCGCCTTGCTCGGCGTCTATGATTTTTCCGGCGATGAGAAGCGCTATGCCGACTTGATGGCGCTCTGGCTGCAGCGCGCACCACCCAACAGCATCGTCATGTGTCACCCGGCGCAGTCTTTCGAGGGCGGCGATGCCATTGGCGCAGCCCGGCTGCAGGAGTTCAATTACCTGGTCAGTGATAAATTTGGAGCTGCCCTCAACACGGGTGATGTGCATCTGGTTCGAGGCTCCTCCTGGCAATAACTCAGCCCCTTGTGGGGTTGTTTGGAGTCTGATATTTCTTCAATAAGTTGCAGAAATATCTTGATAAATCTGCAATGATATGCTGAAATATCAGAATGAATCGTTACCTCAACAAGCTGATAGAGCGCGATCTGGCCGAAAAAATGGTGTTTCTCACCGGACCGCGTCAAGTGGGCAAAACCACGCTGGCCAAATCCCTGGCTGAAAGCTTCCAGCGCCCGCTTTACCTCAACTACGACAGTGCAATGGACCGCAAGCGCATCACTCAGGCCGATTGGGCTGCCAGCCACGACTATGTGATGCTGGATGAAATCCATGCCATGGTGAACTGGAAAAGTTACCTCAAAGGCGTGTTCGATACCAAGCCGGAGAAACAGTCACTGCTGATCACCGGCAGCGCACGGCTCGACACCTTTCGGCAGGCCGGGGAATCGCTGGCGGGGCGCTATTTTCGCTGGCGGTTGCATCCGTTTTCAGTCAAGGAATTTTTGCCACAGGTACCTGGCCCGGCGCAGGCTCTGGAGGCCTTGTTGCGCTTTGGCGGCTTTCCGGAGCCCTTGCTCAAGGCCACCGATGCCGCCCGCAAGCGCTGGCAAAACCAGTATTTCACTGACCTGGTGCGCGAGGATGTGCTGGAGTTCAGTCGCATTCAGGAGGTGCGCTCGATGCGGCTGCTGGTGGAAATGCTGCGCAAGCGCACCGGCAGTCCGCTGTCGTTTGATGCGCTCGGGCGCGACTTGGGATTGGCACCCAATACCGTGCGCAACTACATCGAGATTCTGGAGGCTTTGCACATTGTGTTTCTGGTGCGCCCCTACCACCGCAACGTGGCACGCGCCCTGGCCAAAGCCCCCAAGCTCTATTTTTACGACTGGGCCTATGTAAGTGACGCCAGGGATGATTCACCCGAGTCGGGTGCGCGCTTTGAAAACCTGGTGGCCAGCCATTTGCTCAAGCACGCGCAGTTCTTGAACGACAGCGAGGGCGCTTCGGTACAACTGCACTATCTGCGCACCACCGATGGTAAGGAAATCGACTTTGTGCTGGCCAACGAGGCGGGCAACGCCACCTACTTCATCGAAGCCAAGGTTAGCGACGACAAGCCTGCGCTGGCGCTGCGTCAGGCCGTCACATCACATCCGGATGCAACAGCGGTTCAACTGGTGCTGCGCGCACCGCATGCATTTGATGTGGCTGGCATCGGCGTCAGACCGGCAGCCCAATGGCTGGCAGATTTGGCGGCTTGAGCCCTGCGTACAGCGAGGTCATCCTGAACCGGGAACACGGCGTCCGCTCCAAATGGTTGCGATCGGATGACATGTGTCTTATCTCGGACGTCTATAATTGGGATAAACAATGTTTATCTAATTTTCTCCTATGAGCATCACCATCGCCAAATGGGGCAACAGTGTCGGCATGCGAATTCCGTCAGTAACCCTCAAAAAAGCCGGTCTCCGTGTTGGAGACCATGTTGAGGCCGAGGTTCAGGCCGATAAAACTCTTTTGATTCGGGGTGTGCCCAAAAAGCGCATTGATATTTTGGCACTGATCAATGCCATAACGCCAGAGTCCTTGCCTGATGTGCGCGAGTTTGAAACCGCCCCTGTAGGACGCGAGGTATGGTAGGAAAGACATCCTCCTACATTCCCGATCGTGGCGATATTATCTGGATGAACTTTTCTCCCCAGGCTGGATTTGAACAAGCTGGCCGACGACCTGCACTGGTGCTTTCACCCAAGGCCTACAACCAAAAAACAGGGCGCTTCATTGTGTGCCCGGTCACCAGCCAGCGCAAAGGCTACCCGTTTGAGCAAGCGCTTCCCCATGGCTGCGCGGTTGATGGCGTCGTTCTGATAGATCACGTTAAGAACCAGGACTGGGAAAGCCGAAATGCAGAGTTCGCAACCCGAATCGCGCAGAGCGAGCTTGATCCCATCTGTGATGTGATTGAAGCGCTCATTCGACCGTGAATACAACTCTAACCGAACGCCAGAAGTCCTGGCTGATGCTTATCGCGCTCTGGCTGCTCCTGTTGCTGCTGGCTGCGCTGCGGCCGCTGGCCGTGCCGGATGAAGGGCGCTATGGCGACGCTGGCCGCTGGATGCTGCAAAGCGGTGACTGGCTGACACCGCGCCTCAATGGCATTCCATTTTTTCACAAACCGCCCTACGTGCACTGGCTGGAAGCCGTCTCGCTCGCGACCTTTGGCATCAGCGAGCTGTCCTTGCGGCTGGTGCCAGCGTTGCATGTCGGCCTGATGCTGGTGGCCCTGTATCTGGCGGCTCGCTCCATCGGCGGCGAGCCACTGGCGCGGCGCGCCGCGTTGATGCTGGGCACCAGTCTGACCTTCTTGCTCGGCGGCCAGTACATCAACCACGACATGGCGGTGGCGTCGTGGATCAGCCTGGCGATCTGGTGCTTCGCTTTTTCTTTCATGGCCGGCGACAAACCTGATGCCGTGCTGGGGCGACTTGGCTTTGCGGCCTGCGCACTCGGTATGCTGAGCAAGGGCTTGATCGGCATCGCGTTGCCGGGCCTGGTCATCTTTGTCTGGCTGATCTGGACGCGCCAGCTAAAGAAACTGCTTTACCTGCCTTGGTTCAGCGGCCTGGCACTGTTCTCCATCATTGCGTTGCCGTGGTTTGTCATTGCCTGGCAAAAGTACCCGCAGTTGCTGGACTACATGTTTGTCAATCAGCACTTCAAGCGCTACACCGCCAGCACCTACAACAATCCGCAACCCTGGTGGTTTTACCTGGTGGCACTGCTGCTGCTGTTCTTCCCCTGGGTCTTTTTTGCTTTTGCCCGACGGCCCCGGCAAGCTGACCAAGCCTCGGTGTCGGTAGCCAAAGAGTGGATCAGTCTGTGCTGGATCTGGATCGTCAGCATCGTCGTCTTCTTTTCGATTCCCCATTCCAAGCTGGTGGGTTACGTGCTGCCGGTGGTGCCGGCGCTGGCGCTGTTGGCAGCGCTTGGCTGGCAGCGCAGTATGGCGCAGCGGAGCTTCGCAAAGAAGCTGTTTGCGGCGCTGTGCCTGCTCGACGTCGGCATTGCGCTGGCCATCGTGACCCAGGTGGCCGAGGTCACGCGCAGCGCTCGCACGCAGGATCTGGCCGCCGTGCTGGCTTGTGCGGCCCGACCGTCGGACACGGTCTATGTGTCGGGTTCCTACCCCTATGACCTGTCGTTTTACACACAGATGCGCAAGCCGATGGTGGTGCTGGACGACTGGCCCCTGGCACGCCAGCAAGCCGGTGATGGCTGGCAACGCGAGCTTTTTGAAGGCGCTGATTTTGAACCCGAGGCCGCCAAATTGTTGCAGTCGCTTGACATTCTGCCGACCCTGGGCAGGGTGCCGGGCAACTGGTTTGTCATGCGTATCGGCAACGAACTGGCCCTGAACAAGACCGACTGGAAGCTGTTTTACCAGGGCGCTGGCTGGCTTCTCTATCGGTCTGCTGCCCCTTTAGCGACGGAAAGCCCAGAATCGGCTCAACACGAAAGTCTGCCCGGCTGCAAAAAGCAGCGCCAACAGCAGAGCCAGCAATGACGGCCAGTGCAGGCCACGCAAGAGCAGCACGAAGATAATTTCGTTGCTGACAAAGCCGGCCATCGCGGTGATGGCAAAGCGGCGCAGGCTGGTGCCCACGGTGGTGGCGGCATCCCTGAAACTCAGTAGCCGGTGACCGGCAAAGCTGACGAAAAAGGCAATGCAAAAGCCCACAGCGTTGGCTAGCTCCGGCCACAGATAAGGCTCCGCCAGTTTGAAAACGATCAGGTGTGTGAGCGCCGCCGCCGCCCCGACCAGCAGGAACCAGAACGTCGAGGTGCTCAAAGCAGGGAATCTTCCTGCTCTGACAACAAAGGGTAGTGCGCCTGCGCACCAGGCATCTGCGTCAGGCCGGTGCCGCTGCGCTGGCTGATCAGATAGGCCGGGCGTCGCTTGACCTCTTCGTAGATACGTCCCACATATTCCGACAGGACGCCGATCGAGAGCAGCTGGATGCCGCTGAAGAACATCATGCCGACAACAATCGTGGCGTAGCCTGGTACGGCAATGCCGGTCACGAAATACTCGCCGACGACCCAGGCGCCATAGCCCATCGCCAATGCCGACAGCACCAGTCCAACCAGCGTCAGGGCGCGCAACGGCGTGATCGAAAAGGCCAGAATGCCGGTCAGTGCCAGCGACAGCGAGCCGCGCAGACCAAAGTTGCTTTGACCCTCGGCGCGCGACAGCGGTTCATAGTCAATGGCCGTGCTGTTGAATCCGACCCAGGCGTACAGGCCTTTCATGAAGCGGTTGCGTTCCGGCAGGCTCTTCAACGCGTCAACCACTTTGCGATCCATCAGCCGGAAATCTCCGGCGTTGGCCGGGATCTTGACCCGACTACCAAAATTCACCAGGGTGTAAAAAAGCGCAGTCAATCTGACCTGCAGACCGGACTGGTCGTCGCGGGTGCTGCGCACCGCGTACACCACATCCGATCCTTGCTGCCATTTTTTGAACATGTCGGGCAACAGGCTGATCGGGTGCTGGCCATCGGCATCCATCAGAAACACGACATCACCAGCGGCGGCGTCGATGCCGGCCGTGAGAGCCGGTTCCTTGCCGAAGTTGCGCGACAGCCTCAGGTAGACCAGCTCCGGGTGCCTCGCGCACAAGGTCTGCATGACGTCGGGGGTCTCGTCGCGACTGCCGTCATCAACCACGATCATCTCGGTGTGGGGGCTCAGGGATGACAGCGTGGCCAAGATCTGCGGCACCACCGTTTCCAGGTTGCGGGCTTCGTTGTAAGCCGGAACAACGCAGGAGATGGAAGGAGAGGTATTTGTGCGATGCATCATGGCCGCATCATGCCAAAAGAAAACCCCGCCGGATCGTGGTGGCGGGGTTTTTTGTGACTATTTGCTCAGACAGTCTTTCATGAAAGCTTTGCGCTCGTCGCCCTTGAGCTTCTTCTCGCCAGCGCCCTTGTTGCAGTTTTTCATCTTTTCTTGTTGGGCCGTCTTCTTGCCTGAAGCGGGCGCCGCTGAGGCAGGAGCGGATGCTGCGACCACCGGTTTGGCGCTCAGGCAGTCTTTCATGAAGGCCTTGCGTTCATCGCCTTTCTTGTCTGCCGCTTCCTTGTTGCAAGACGCCATCTTGTTTTGCTGTGGTGCTTTCGCCGGGGCATCCGCAGCCAGGGCGCTTCCCAGGGACAGAGACAGGCCGATGGCGAGCAGGGTCAATAACGGTTTCATGGTGCTTCCTTTTGTAAAAAAGTGAGGTTCGGGGGCAATCCGGGTCCGGATTCCTGTCCATAACGGATGGTGCGGCCAGCCCGATGACACAGCGCGGTACCGGCGTCACCCGTAAAATCTGCCGATGCTGTCCGTAAAAATTGAATTGCTCGAAACGCTGGCGCAAACGCTGGAAAATATCTCGCCCGGGGCTGGCGCCAAAGCCGCTTTCGAATCTCCCAAGCTGGCGGCTCTGGGTGACCTGGCCACCACGGCTGCGATGCAACTCGCCAGGCCGCTCAAAAAACCCCCACGCCAACTGGCTGAAGACCTGCGCGCTCAACTGCTGCAGGCAGCGTCTTTTCAGCGCTGGGTGGAGGCGATTGACATTGCCGGCCCCGGCTTCATCAACATCAGGCTCAAGCCCGCAGCCAAGCAGAGAATCGTCAAGGAAGTGTTGTCGCAGGGCGGGCAGTTTGGCAGCCAGGTCCCGAATGGGCGGCGCATGATGGTTGAGTTTGTCTCGGCCAATCCGACCGGTCCGCTGCATGTCGGCCATGGCCGCCAAGCCGCTTTGGGCGACGCCATTTGCAACCTGTACCAGACCCAGGGCTGGCAGGTCTATCGGGAGTTTTATTACAACGACGCCGGCGCCCAGATCGGCACGCTCGCTGCCAGCGTGCAACTGCGTGCGCGTGGCTTCAAACCGGGCGACCCCGAATGGCCGAGCGGCGACAACGCCGCTGCCTACAACGGTGACTACATTGCCGATATTGCGGCCGATTTTCTGGCCAGGAAAACGGTGCGCTCGGATGACCGCGAGTTCACCGCCTCGGGTGATGTCCTGGCGCTCGATGACATGCGCCTGTTTGCCGTGGCCTATCTGCGCCACGAGCAGGATCTGGACCTGAAGGCATTTGCCGTCAAGTTCGACAATTACTACCTGGAGTCCAGCCTGTACCTCAGTGGCAAGGTCGATGACACGGTGAAAAGGCTGCATGACGCCGGCAAGACCTACGAGGCTGACGGTGCGCTCTGGCTCAAGTCAACCGACTATGGCGACGACAAGGACCGCGTCATGCGCAAGGGCGACGGCAGCTACACCTACTTCGTGCCGGATGTGGCTTATCACATCAGCAAATGGGAGCGCGGCTTTGAGAAGGTCGTGAACATTCAGGGCACCGATCACCATGGCACCATGGCCCGCGTCCGCGCCGGTCTGCAGGCTGCCAATGTCGGCATTCCGGCCGGCTATCCCGACTACGTGCTGCACACCATGGTGCGTGTGGTGCGCGGCGGTGAAGAGGTCAAGATCTCCAAGCGCGCCGGCAGCTATGTGACCTTGCGCGATCTGATCGAGTGGACCTCCAAGGACGCCGTGCGCTTCTTTCTGCTCAGCCGCAAGCCGGACACCGAGTACACCTTCGATGTCGATCTGGCAGTGGCCAGGAACAATGACAACCCGGTCTATTACGTGCAGTACGCCCACGCCCGCATCTGCTCGGTGCTGGCCCACTGGCGCGAGCAGGACGGCGCTGAGGTGGCGAGTCTGCTTGAGGCCGATTTGACGCCACTACAAAGTCCGCAAGCGCAGGCGCTGATGCTGCAGCTGGCCAAGTACCCCGAGATGTTGAGCGCTGCAGCACAGGACTTTGCGCCGCACGACGTCACTTTTTATTTGCGTGAACTCGCCGCCAACTACCACAGCTACTACGATGTGGAGCGAATTCTGGTCGATGACATTGTCGTCAAACGAGCGCGCCTGGCATTGGTCGCGGCCACGGCTCAGGTGTTGCACAATGGCCTGGCGGTGCTGGGTGTCAGCGCCCCGCAAAAAATGTAAAGAATGGAGGGGCAGCGCATGAACAAGCAACGCGGCGGAACCTTTCTGGGGTTTGTCATGGGGGTCGTGGTCGGCTTGGCGGCGGCACTCGCGGTCGCCGTTTACGTCACCAAAGTTCCGGTCCAGTTCCTGAACAAGGGACAAAGTCGATCCCCTGAACAGGACGCGGCCGAGATCAAGAAGAACAAGGATTGGGACCCCAATGCGCCGCTTTATGGCAAGAATCCGTCCAAGCCGAATGCAGCTGCCGCAGCTGCCAGTGCGCCGGCGGTCAGCGCCATGCCTGCCAGTGCGCCAGCGCCTAAAGCTGGCGCGGCTCCGGTCACGAAAAAAGAGCTGAAACCCGCTGTCACGGCAGATCCGCTGGGTGACCTGGTCAATGCCCGCTCTGCTGGCGCCAGCAATGAGCCGTTCCTTTATTTCGTCCAGGTCGGCGCTTTCCGTACGCCCGAAGATGCGGAGACCCAGCGCGCCAAACTGTCTCTCAGTGGGGTCGAGGCCAAGGTGTCCGAGCGTGAGCAGTCTGGCAGAACCGTGTTCAGGGTGCGCGTCGGTCCGTTTGATAGAAAAGAAGAGGCGGAGAGATCCAAGGAGAAGCTGGAGGCGGGCGGCCTGGAAGCAGCGCTGGTCCGCGTCCAGCGCTAGCTGGGCGCAATTTCAACAGAACTTTTTGGACCCGAGTCGGTCCTAAGGATTTAACTGGAGTGTTTGAAGATGAAACGTCGTGATTTCTCGCTGGCCTGTGGCGCCGTGGTTGCGGGTGGTGGATTATTCCAGTCAGCCGCATGGGCGCAAGGCAAACCACCCGAAGCCGGCACCGAGTACCTGGTGCTGGACAAACCCTTGCCGGTTGAGGCGCCAGCCAAGAGCATCGAGGTGATCGAATTCTTCGGCTACTTCTGCCCGCACTGCAGTGCCTTCGAACCGTCGTTCTCGGCCTGGACCAAACGGGTTGCCAAAGATGTGGTCGTCAGGCGTGTTCCGGTTGCTTTCCAGCCCAGCCTGATACCGCAGCAGCGTCTGTACTACGCGCTGGAGGCGATGGGTCTGCTGGACAAGCTACATGCCAAAGTATTTGCCGCCATCCATGCCGAAAAGCAACGACTCGATACTGCTGACGCCATCGTCGACTGGGTTGCCAAACAGGGCGTGGACCGGACCAAATTTCTGGAACAGTTCAACTCATTTGCAACCAATACCAAGGCCAGTCGGGCCGCCCGCTTGCCGAACGACTACAAAATTGACGGTGTTCCCGCCCTCGGTGTGGCTGGTCGTTACGTGACCGACGGGACCATGGCCAAAGGAATGGAGCGGGCCCTGCAGGTGGTCGATTTTCTGATCGCCCAGGTTCGTAGCGGCAAGTAAGCAGCAACCGCCCTGGTTGGGCGCTTGGTTCAAGGCGCCGCCCCGTTGCGGCGCTCGTTACAATCAAAAGGCAAGGTCTTCTTGCAAGATTCATGCCTTTATGAGATTTACACATTCCCGCCTCTGCTTGCTTGCGTTCATGGCTCTTGGCGCCGCTCTGGCCAGCGCTGAAAATGCCGACCGCGACAAGCCGATGAATATCGAGGCCGATGCCCTGCGCTACGACGATCAGAAACAGACCAGTGTTTTCAGTGGGCGGGTGGTTCTGACCAAGGGCACGATTCTGATTCGGGGCGCCAAGATTGATGTCCGCCAGGACCCGCAGGGTTTCCAGTTTGGATTGATTAGCGCGGAGCCGGGCAAGCTGGCCTATTTCCGGCAAAAGCGCGAGGCTCTGGATGAGTTCATTGAGGGTGAGGCCGAACTGATCGAGTACGACGGTCGCGCTGACGTCGTCAAGTTTGTGCACAGCGCCCAACTGCGGCGCTATCGCGGCGCCACGCTCGCCGATGAGTTCAGCGGCGGCGTGATTCTTTACAACAACACGACCGATATGTTCAGCATCGACGGTGCTGCGTCCAAGGGCGGCTCTGGAGCGTCACCCGGGCGGGTTCGTGCCATGCTGACACCCAAGCCGGACGCTGCAGCAAAGAGCCCGGCGGCGTCGGCATCGGTCACACCATCGCTGCGTTCCACGACCACGCTGGGCGGAGAGAAAAAGTGACGCTCGAGGGTTTGGGCAATGAAGCCTCTGCCAGGGCCGACGGCGGCGCCTGTGAGAGTCGGCTGCAAGTCAGTCACTTGCAAAAGTTCTATGGCAGTCGCAAAGCCGTCAAGGATGTGTCCTTGGTGGTTTGCAAGGGCGAGATCGTCGGCCTGTTAGGCCCCAATGGCGCCGGTAAGACGACATCTTTCTACATGATTGTCGGCCTGGTCCATGCTAGCGCGGGTGACATCACGATCGATGGCCAGTCGATCGCACACATGCCGATGCACCGGCGCGCACGCCTGGGTCTGAGTTACCTGCCGCAGGAGGCGTCGATCTTTCGCAAGCTCAATGTCGAAGAGAATGTGCGCGCCGTGCTGGAGTTGCAGCGCGACGAGGACGGCAAAGCGTTGGCCAAACCGGAGATTGAAAAGCGCTTGACCGCGCTGCTGCAGGATTTGCGCGTTGAGCACCTGCGCCAGACTCCGGCG
Source organism: Burkholderiales bacterium (assembly GCA_038208175.1). Classification (GTDB taxonomy): domain Bacteria; phylum Pseudomonadota; class Gammaproteobacteria; order Burkholderiales; family Burkholderiaceae_C; genus Rhodoferax. The sequence continues at coordinate 16,254 of JBBQZA010000011.1, read as the reverse complement.
CTGGCCTTGTCCGGGGGCGAGCGCCGACGCGTCGAGATTGCGCGTGCACTGGCGACGCAACCGCGTTTCATTTTGCTCGACGAGCCCTTCGCCGGCATCGATCCGATCGCGGTGATCGAAATCCAGCGCATCATCAGTTTTCTGAAAAATCGCGGCATCGGCGTTCTGATTACCGACCACAACGTGCGCGAAACGCTGGGCATCTGTGATCACGCCTACATCATCAGCGATGGCAGCGTGCTGGCACAGGGCACGCCGGCCGAGATCGTCAACGATGCCGAAGTGCGGCGCGTCTATCTCGGTGAACATTTCAAGATGTAGTGCGAGCAGGCCCTAAATGAAGCAAGGGCTATCCCTTCGGGTTTCACAGCATCTGGCGTTGACGCCGCAGTTGCAGCAGTCAATTCGCCTGCTACAACTCTCGACATTGGAACTGAGCCAGGAAGTGGGCCAGATGCTCGATGAGAATCCGTTTCTGGAACTCGGTGCGGACGACTTGCCGCGCGAGGAATTCGGTTTGGCGCAGGCCGATACGCCGGTGCGAAACGATGACCTGGTTGCCGAAACTGCGCCGCTGTCAGCGCCCGACTATGGGACAGCGACGCTGGCAGACACCGACCGTGACGCCGAACCTCTCTCGACCGACGATGAGCAGAACTGGGACGGTGACGGTTGCATGCCGATGTCGCCCGATGACAGCGAGTGGGGCACCGATGCAGCGGCCCGCGGCAACAACCTGAATGACAGTGACGACGTCGAAGCGGCGGAGTTGGCGCGGACGCAGGAGTCGCTACAAAGTCATCTGCACGCTCAAGCCCTGACCCTGCGCCTGAGTGAGGAAGGCCGCGCCGCGCTGCGCTTTCTGATCGAGTCGCTGAACGACGATGGTTATCTGGAAGATTCGTTGGAAGCGCTGGCTCGGGGACTGGGCGCCGAAGATGCCGCGCAACATGAAGAACTGCTGCACCACTTTCACGTCGCGCTGGGTTTGTTGCAGAGCCTGGAGCCGACCGGTGTCGGTGCACGCAATCTGGCAGAGTGCCTGAGCTTGCAGCTTAAAGCCCTGCTGGTGCAATCCGGTCCGGTCAAATCGGTGACGCCGCTGAAAGTGGCGCTGAAGATTTGCGCCCAACCGGTAGACTTGCTGGCACGACGCGACATCCGGCGACTGCAGCAGTTGTGCCATGCCAGTGACACCGAAGTGCGCGAGGCGATTGCGCTGATCGGTCATCTGGAGCCGAAACCGGGCCGGCGCTTTGTGAATCTGGAGCGCAACATCGTGATTCCCGATGTGTTGGTGGTCAAGGTCGGCAAAGGTGCGCAGGCCCGATTCCAGGCGCGACTCAACCCCGATGTGATGCCACGACTGCGCGTACACGACATCTATGCCAATGCGCTCAAGCAGCACAAGGGCGGCGGCAGCGATGCTGCGAATTACGCCGCATTGCAGCAGCGGCTGCAGGAGGCACGCTGGTTCATCAAGAATATCCAGCAGCGTTTTGACACCATTCTTCGCGTCAGCTCGGCCATCGTGGAGAGGCAAAAGAGTTTCTTCAGCCATGGCGAGCTGGCGATGCGCCCGCTGGTGCTGCGCGAGATCGCCGACGAGTTGGGGCTGCACGAATCGACCATCAGCCGTGTCACCACCGCCAAGTACATGGCGACGCCGTTCGGCACCTTCGAGCTGAAGTATTTCTTTGGCTCGGGCCTGGGGACGGACTCCGGTGGCAGCGCATCGAGCACGGCGGTGCGCGCGCTGATCAAGCAATTCATCGCTGCTGAAAATGTCAAGAAGCCGCTCAGTGACAACCAGCTCTCCGAGATGCTCAAGGAGCAGGGCATCGACTGCGCCCGCCGCACCGTGGCCAAATACCGGGAAGGGCTGCGCATTGCCCCGGCTTCATTGAGGAAGGCCTTATGAAGCCTGGTGGGAATTTTTCTTTTCCCCCACTCTCGCCCCCCCGCCCCTCTCCCGCCCCGCCGGGCGGAAGAGGGGAGCCCCATGTGGCCGCGTCTTTTAAGTGGCCACGTTCCAGTCGAAAGCTTTTCAGTTTTGGATTGCGTGCGCAGGTTGGCACTTCACTGGTACAGCTTGGGTTTTCCAACCGATGCAGCGCGCGTAGACGCTTGCACTTCCCTGGTTCCACACGCGGCCAGATAGGGCTGTTGGCCCCCCTTGTCAGGTTATTGGGGTCAGACGCCAATTTCGCTGCGGCACTTTGTGCCGCACCCTGCGGGCGAGCCGACGGCTCGGCGAATTTGGGCTCTGACCCCAAAAACCTGGGCGGGGGGGATAAGGGGGGAAACAATCCATGAACCAACTGCAACTGTTTTTACCGTGCGCCGCCGGCGTCGAGGACTACCTCGCGGCCGAGGTCCAGCGCATCACCGGTTTGCTGCCTGAGGAGGTGCTGCGCCAGCGCGGCGGTGTTGCGCTGCGCACATCCTGGCGCGACGTCATGCTGCTCAATCTACACAGCCGACTGGCGCAGCGCGTATTGCTTTTGTTGTCTTACACCGAGTACCGCAACGAGCAGGACTTGTACAGCGCTGCCAGCGAGGTGGCGTGGGAAGTCTGGTTCACACCGCGCCAGAGCATCAAGGTGGAAGTGACGGCGCAGCACAGCCCGCTTAACTCGCTCAACTTTGCCGCGCTCAAAATCAAGGACGCTGTCTGTGACCGCTTCCGTGTCAAGGCGGGTGGCGTGCGGCCCGACGTCAACACCCAGTGGCCCGATGTGCGCATCTACACGCACCTGGGCACCGACAGTTGCTCGCTCTACATCGACACCTCGGGCGAGCCCTTGTTCAAGCGCGGCTGGCGTCAGGACAAGGGCGAGGCGCCGCTGAAAGAAACCCTGGCCGCCGCCATGCTCGCCGCCACCGGCTGGATGGAGGGTGAGGGCGATTTGCTGCCGCTCTACGACCCCTGCTGCGGCAGCGGCACGATTGCGATTGAGGCGGCGCAGATGGCCTGCAACATCGCGCCGGGGAGCCGGCGCCACTTTGCCTTTGAGAGCTACCTGCCTTATCAAGCGCACGTCTGGGACGCCATCAAGCAGGAAGCCGCAGCGGCCGAGGTGGTGCGGGCAGTTGGCCAGTCGCCCATCATCTTCGGCAGCGATGTGGCACACCGCATGGTCGATTTTGCGCAGCGCAATGCCGAGCGTGCCGGCGTCGCCGAAATGATCGAGTTTCGCGGTGGTGACGCGCTGCAGCGCATGCCGCCGTGCACGACGCCGGGCATCATGCTGCTCAACCCACCGTACGGAGAGCGCATCGACGTCGCCGGTGTCGCCGGCAGCAACCGGGGCCGCGAGCAGGCGCAACTCCCCGATGGCGGCGAGTTTTTCAACCTGCTGAGCGCGCACTGGAAGAAGAATTACCCCGGCTGGACCGCCTGGCTGCTATCACCCGACCTGAAGCTGCCGGGCAAGATGCGTTTGAAAGAATCACGCCGCGTCCCGATGTGGAACGGCCCGATCGAATGCCGATTGTTCCGCTTCGACCTGGTGGCGGGCACCATGCGTACTAAATGACTCCTGTCGTTCTCGATACCAACATCATGCTCGATGTGCTGGTCTTTGACGATCCTACCAGCCAGCCACTCAAGCAGGCGCTGGCCGAGCGGCAAATTCGCTGGCTGGCCACGTCTGCCATGCGCGATGAGTTGGCGCGGGTGCTGGCCTATCCCAAAATCGTGGCGCGACTGTCCTTTTTTAAACTCACGGCGCCGCAGGTGCTGGCACAGTTTGACGAGCAGACGCGGATCGTTGCTGTGGCGGCCAAAGCCAGCGTGACCTGCCGCGACCCCGACGACCAGAAGTTCATCGACCTGGCAGTGGTGTACAAGGCGCTGTTGCTGAGCAAGGACCGGGCCGTGCTGTGTCTGGCGAAACGCCTGCTCAGGCTGGATGTCAGGGTACAGAAGGCTCTGACAGCACACCCGTCTGACCCAGCGTCCGATTTTGCGCCTCATACAGCACGCCCGGATTGAGAATGCCGCTGGGATCGGCCACCGCCTTGGCAGCGCAGAGCATCTGTCGGAACAACGCTGGCACCTCCTGCTCATAGCCACTGCGGTGATCGCGCCCGACCGCGTGGTGGTGCGTGATGCTGCCGCCGTGAGTAACCACAGCGCTGTTGGCCGCGCGTTTGATCTCGCGCCAGGCGGCCAGCGCACTGGCCACATCGCCACTTTCCGATCCGCGCACTGCGATCGTGAAATAGGGCGCCACACCGTCCGGGTAGGCGTGCGTGATGCGGCATGAAATCAGCGTCTCCTGCCCCGTCATTTTTTGAATCACAGTTTGAACATCATGGCGCACGTTTTGATAGAAATTCTCAAAGCGATCCCAGGTGATGGCGCTCTCGAAAGTGTCCATGATGATGCCCAGTCCGACCGCCGGGTCGCGCCAGTACGGCATCCGGATGAAGGCATCGCGCCAGGCGCCAGCCGCCCCTTGCCTGTGCTCCTGACTGTCGCCGGAGGCCATGGATCGCGTCACCGCCGCTGCGTCGTACTGGCCGGCGTGGTCGCGTACCAGTTCCAGCGCACGCTCCATCCAGGCCTGCAGAGGATGATCGGCTGACTCGAAGCCCAGCACCATCACAGCGCTACGTCCATCGCCGGTGCCGGAAAAAACCGTTTCCATCGGATCGAGCAGCCGGCAGTTGCTCGGGTTCAGTCCGGATTGCGCCAGTGCGCGCAGGCAGCGCGCACCGGCAAAGTAATCGGTAAATCGAATCGAGGCCGAGGCACGATATTTCGGCTTGCCCTGCAGCCGCATCCAGGCCTCGGTAATAACCCCCAGCGTGCCTTCACTGCCCAGCACCAGACGATCCGGCGCCGGGCCGGCGCCCGAGCCCGGCAGGCGCCGGGTCTGCATCACGCCGGATGGCGTCACCATGCGTGTGGCTTCAACGAAGTCGTCAATGTGGGTGTACTGGGTGGCGTAGTGGCCGCCGGCGCGGGTCGCGATCCAGCCGCCCAGGGTCGAGAACTCGAAGCTCTGCGGAAAATGGCGCAGCGTCAGCCCGTGCGGACGCAACTGCGCTTCAATCTCGGGCCCCAGCGCACCGGCCTGGATACGCGCTGCACGGCTCACCGGGTCGATCTCCAGTACCTTCGAGAGGCGTTCCAGATCGAGCGATATCACGCCGACAAAATCGTTACCCACCGCCGACTCGACACCGCCGCAAACGCTGGAGCCGCCGCCATACGGAATCACCGCGACACGGCTTCGTGCAGCCCAATCCAGAATGTCGATCACTGCCTGTTCGTCATCCGGAAATACCACCCAATCGGGCGGGCTCGGCACACTGCGCAGCCACATCCGGGCGCAGTCGGCATAGCTCTTGCCGTAAGCGTGATTGAGCCGGTCCAGCTTTATTGCCGAGAACATCGCGGCCAGCGCAGCCGGGGCTGCGACCCGTGGCGCCGACAGTTTGAAATCGTCCACCGCCGGCACCGCCAAAGTCGTATATTGGCCGCCCAATTGCTCGACCATGAACTTCACCGTTGCCTGTTCGCGCGCATCGAGCACGTTATCCAGGGCGCCCCAGCCCCAGAAGCGCCGCACTGCTCGCCTTGATAGACTCGACGTTTCAGCGTTCATGGAAATTTTCCGTTCAGAATGCATTTCGGTTATCGCCATTTGTGCAATTGTGGGGTAAAGCAATTGTTTTCACAATCACACTATCGAACAACTTTCTGGAGAAAACCATGAAACGCCGCAACTTCCTGCGCATCGCCGGGGGCGGCATGGTTGCCGCTGCCACTGTCAGCACTTCTGTTCTGGCAGGCTGCAGTCAGGGTATGCCGCCCGAGGCGATTGAAGCCTGGCAAGGACCCGGTAGCTCTGTCAGCTCCGACCCCGATGTGCGGCGCTGGCTGCTGAGCTACGCCATTCTGGCGCCGCACTCGCACAACCTGCAGTCCTGGATTGCGGATCTGGGCACACCGAACGAGATTACGTTGAGCTGCGATCTGAAGCGAACGCTGCCGCAGACCGACCCGCTGTCGCGCCAGATCATGATGAGCCATGGCACTTTTCTGGAACTGCTGGACCTGGCGGCACGCGAGCGTGGTTTGCGCGCCGACTTTGAGCTGTTCCCGCAAGGCGTCTTCGGCGCGGAAAAGCTGGACACCCGTCCGGTAGCGCGCATCCGGTTCACACCCGACGCCAGCGTGCCCAAAGATCCGCTGTTTGCGCAGATTCTGCAGCGCCACACTAACCGCAGCGCCTACGACCTGCAGCGCGCTGTGCCAGCGGCTGCCTGGCAGGCGATGGCTGCGGCGGTCAAGCCTCATGCGCTGCGCTTTGGCTTTGTTGGCACCGACAGCGCTGCTGCGCTGGCCGCGCATCGCCGCATTGCCGCTGAGGCCTGGCGCATCGAACTGACAACGCCACGCACCATCATGGAATCCTTCGACGTGTTGCGCGTCGGCGCCAACGAGATTGCAGCACATCGCGACGGCCTGACGTTGCTGGACCCAATGGTGGTGCTGTTGAACCGAGTCGGTCTTTTTGACCGCAGCAAGGCGCCGGGGCCCAATGATTACGCCAGCACCAGCCAGATCAAGGACTTTGGTGTCAAGCTGGATTCGACACCAGGCTTTCTGTGGATGGTTACCGACGGCAACGACCGCCTTATGCAAATCAACGCTGGTCGCGCCTATGCCCGTGTGCAACTGGCGGCCACCGCGCACGGCCTGGCTATGCAACCGCTATCGCAAGCCCTGCAGGAATACCCCGAGCAACAAAAGCCTTATGCCGACATCCATGCGCTGCTCGGTGCCGTGCAACCCAGTCAGACGGTGCAGATGTGGGCGCGTGTTGGCTACGCACCGCAAGTAGCACCGGCACCGCGCCGGCGCTTGCAGGATTTCATCCGGGCTTGAAGCGTGAACGTCGGGCACTTTCGGGTAGCCCTCATAATTCAAGGCAATGCAGAAGATGGTTGACCGTCTTTTAAACCCCTCGAATTCGATGGGTTTGGAGTTGCCACTTTGGAGATGAATCTATAGCACAATCGTTCACCGTCAGGACAAGAAAATGGACCCACTATCGATCACCCGAGTCATCGTCAAGCGTTTCAGAAGCTTTCCTTCGGCCGTGCTGGATATGGATAACCCGGTTTTTGTAGTTGGGCGCAATGGGTCAGGCAAGTCCAACCTGTCGGACGTTTTCGCTTTCGTGGCAGAAGCCATGACATCCCCGTTACAAGCTGTTTTTGAGCGAAAAGGTGGAATCGCTGCTGTTCGTAACCGAAGTTCCATCCAGAGCGCGCCACCGAATATGGGTCTGGCATTCGAGTTCGGTTCTTTTAACGGCGTGGAAGGCGGTCGCTATGCATTCGAAGTCAAGGCATTGCCAAATTATGGCTTCCGGATAGTTCGTGAGCAATGCCTTGTTCGCAGGAAGGATGGTGCCCGTTGGTGGTTTGACCGAACCGATACATGGACGAGCAATGCAGATGGATTGACACCAGCGCTTGAGCCTACGGCGCTGGCGCTGCCATTGGTTGGTGGCGATGAGCGTTTCGCACCGATCTTCAAAGTGCTTGGCGGTATGCGCGTTTATTCCATCGAGCCGGGCAAGCTGCGCGAGATGCAGGATCCGGACAGCGGTGTCGCTCTCAAGTCAGATGGCAGCAACGCCGCCAGCGTGCTACAGGAGTTGATGCGTGGTGACAAGACCAAGAGCGCAGAGTTGCGAAGTGAAATCTACAGTTTTCTTGAAGCCATCGTTCCCGAAACTAAATCAGTTATTCCAAAAAAACATGGAAACAAACTCTCGATGACTTTTTCTCAGGAATGGGGTCAAGGAAAAAAGCTGAGTTTTGACGCGTTCAACATGTCGGACGGTACCCTGCGTTCACTGGGCTTGATCATGGCTGTGTTTCAGAAGCCGAGTCCTTCATTTCTGGTTATTGAAGAACCAGAAGCCACCATTCATCCGGGCGCCTTGGGTGCGGTGCTTGACCTGATTCATAAAGCTTCAAAGATCATGCAGGTCATGGTGACGACGCACAGCCCCGACCTCCTCGATGCCCAATGGATGACGGAAAACAATCTGCGCATTGTCACTTGGCAAGAAGGCGCGTCTCATGTGCTACGGCCGTCTGAGGCCACGCGCGAAGCGATTCGAAGCCACTTGATGGGCGCAGGTGAGTTGCTGCGCTCCAATGCGTTGCATGCCGAAGAACTGTTTGCCAACGGCGACACCCTTCGAAACGGCAGCCTGTTCGAAAATCTGTCAGACAACGTGGCGTGAAGATTTATCCGATTGTCGAGGGTCACGGTGAAGTGAAGGCGGTACCGGTGTTGTTGCGCCGTCTCCAGCCGCACCCGTCAACCCAGAGTCAAAGCGCAATGCCAAAGGCGCACTGGAGGCATTTATGCCGCGTGGCGCGTCGTACGCAGAAACCATTCACCAGGAAAAGTTGAGTGCCATCTTCAATATGGCACTCACGCACCAGCGTAATCGGTCATTTCGCAAACTGACCAAGACCGTCGGCGACTTATTGGTGCAACTTGGGCAACCTTTGCCAGTTTGGCCGCCTGCAGAATTTCATCCGGGCTTGAGGTAAGGATGTCGGGCTCCCTGGAATAGCCCGGATAATGAACGCTGACCTGGAGGCAGTCGATAAAAAGGGGAGTCCATTGTGAGCACGAAACGAGTAGCGCGGGTTACCGCCGGATTCAAGTCGCTGAAACAAACCAGCGAGTACAACGCCGAATACTGGCGCGCTCGTGCCTTGCAGCCCGCGAAACCATTTTGCCGGCGCCGGCAAACCGATCCGCATGATGCAAGCCTGCTGAACGGAAAGCAAAAGCCATGACCGAACCCACCATCATCTGCCCCCAATGCGGAACAGAAATCAAGCTGACCGAGTCGCTGGCAGCGCCACTGATCGCGTCCACGCGTCAGCAATTTGAGAAGCAACTGGCGCAAAAAGACGCCGACATCGCACAACGCGAAAACGCCACTCGCGAGAAAGAAAAAGCGCTGACTGAGGCAAAACGCCAACTTGATGAACAGGTGGCCAACCAAGTGGCGGGTCAGCTCAAAACCGAACGTACCCGCGTGGCGGCAGAAGAGGCCAAAAAGGCCAAGGCAGCATCGGCCAACGAGCTGGACGCCAAAGCTCGCGAACTGACTGAACTGCAAGACGTGCTCAAGGAGCGCAACGCCAAACTGGCCGAAGCACAGAAAGCGCAGGCCGAGCTGATCAAGAAACAGCGCGAGTTAGACGATGCCAAGCGAGAGCTGGACTTGACGGTTGAGAAGCGTGTGCAAGACGGGCTGACCGAAGTGCGCACTTTGGCCAAGCGCGAAGCCGAAGACGGCATGAAGCTGCGGGTGGCCGAGAAAGATCAAACTATTCTTTCCATGCAGCAGAAGATTGAAGAGCTCAAGCAAAAAGCCGAGCAAGGCTCACAGCAACTGCAGGGCGAAGTGCAAGAGCTGGAACTGGAAAACCTGTTGCGCAGCAAGTTCCCGTTTGACCTGATCGAACCGGTGGCCAAAGGCGAGTTTGGCGGCGACGCCCTGCACCGCGTCAACAGCCCCAACGGAACGCCGTGCGGCAGCATCTTGTGGGAATTCAAACGCACCCGCAACTGGAGCGACGGCTGGCTAGCCAAACTGCGCGATGACCAGCGCAGTGCCAAAGCCGAGGTCTGCGTGCTGGTCAGCCAGGCACTTCCCAAAGGGGTGGACGCATTCGACCTGGTGGATGGCGTGTGGGTCACATCCCCGCGCGCAGCCCTGCCTGTTGCCACCATGCTGCGCCAGGGGCTGCTGCAAGTCAGCCAGTCGCGCGCCTTGTCGGAGGGCCAGCACACCAAGACCGAAATGATCTACCAATACCTGACCGGCCCGCGCTTCAAACACCGGGTAGAGGCCATTGTCGAAGCCTTTTCATCGATGCAGGACGACCTGGACAAGGAGCGCAAGGTGATCATGAAACAGTGGGCCAAGCGCCAGACGCAGATTGAAAGCGTGATGAACTCCACGGTGGGTATGTATGGCGACTTGCAGGGGATTGCAGGACAATCGCTGCAGGAGATTGAGGGCTTGGAGTTGCCCATGTTGGGCTTGAACACACCTTGATTAGTGAAGGGCGTAGGAATGTTGACCAAACTAACCATAAGAAACTTCAAACGCTTTGAAGACGCTGAAGTTGATCTGGGCAAATCCGTCGTACTCATCGGGCCCAACAACTCAGGAAAGACAACGGCACTTCAGGCGCTTGCACTGTGGGAGTTAGGGCTACGTCGTTGGACTGAAAAGCGTCAGGGGAAGTCAACAGCGCTTCAACGTCAGGGTGTGGCAATAAATCGGCGTGATTTAGTGGCCCTTCCGGTCCCGACTGCAAATCTTCTCTGGCGTGACCTGCATGTTCGCAATGTACAGCGACAAGAAGGCAAGCAAAAGACGGACAACGTTCGCGTTGATGTCTTGGTCGAGGGGATTACTGACGACCAGTCCTGGAAGTGTGGGCTTGAGTTTGACTATGCAAACGAAGAGTCCTTTTACTGTCGTCCACTCAGGCTTGATGGTGACAATCCGCCGCAGCGGATGCCTATTCCAGAATTGGCCACCAAGGCAAAGGTGGCTTTTCTACCTCCAATGTCTGGTCTAACTGACCGTGAATTTATCAAGCAGCCCGGAGAAATTGGCGTGTTGATCGGCCAAGGCCAGACGGCGCAGGTGCTGCGTAATTTGTGCTATCGGGTTTGTTGGCCTAGCGAAGGGACTACTAAGCCGTCCAACGATTGGATGGCACTGACGGACCAATTAAGCCGACTGTTTGGAGTGAAACTTCTCCTTCCGAAGTTCATTGCTGAACGCAGCGAAATTGTCATGAGGTACGAGGAAAAATCTGGAACCCGTCTTGACTTGTCATCATCTGGCCGTGGCTTGCAGCAAACGCTGCTGATTCTTGCCCATCTCTACGCCAATCCGCACACCGTTCTTTTACTGGATGAACCGGATGCGCACCTTGAGGTACTGCGCCAGCGCCAGACCTACCAGTTGATCAGCGATCTAGCCGAAGAAAAAGGCTCGCAAATTATTGCCGCCAGCCATTCTGAGGTGGTACTTGCTGAAGCGGCAAATCGCGGCACGGTGGTGGCATTTGTTGGTAGGCCGCACCTGCTAAATGACCGGAGTAGTCAAGTGATGAAAGCACTGACAGACCTGGGCTGGGATCAATACTATCAGGCGGAACAGACTGGCTGGGTTCTGTATGTCGAGGACTCAACCGACTTTGCGATTCTTAAATCATTCGCCAGAATTTTGGGACACCCCGCTCAAGTCGTGCTGGAAATGCCGTTTGTTCACTATGTCACAACCAATTTGCCGCAAAAATCTCGCGATCACTTTAATGGGCTGCGCGAAGCCAAGAACGACCTCGTAGGCATTGCCTTATTTGACCGCCTTGAACGTGCGCTTCAGCCCACCGACCATCTGAATGAAATCATGTGGACCAAGCGCGAAATAGAGAACTATCTCTGCACTCAAGAGGTTTTGTTTTCATGGGCTGTGCATGATGTAGCGGATGACCTTTTTGGACTCGCTGAACGTGCAACGCGCCAGAAGGCCATGGAAAAGGCTATTGCCGAAGTCACACACTTGCTGGAGATAGACGATAAATCACCGTGGTCGCCCGACGTCAAAGCAACAGATGAAGTCCTCGATAGGATTTTCAGAGTCTTTTTCAAAGAGATCAATTTGCCCTTGTCTTTCCGCAAGCGTGACTACCATTTGCTCGCAGGATTTTTGTCAAAGGAGCAGATCGATAAAGAGGTCGTTGAAAAACTTGATGCCATTGTGCAAACCGCGTCGCGTGCCCAACCAGTGACGATGTGACGGATGAGTGAAGTTGCAAGTGGCAGAACCCAGAGACATAGGGAATGAGCAAACAAAAACTAGAACTCACCTGGATCGGCAAGGATCAGCGGCCACGGCTGGAGCCGCGGATTTTGTTGGAGGACCCGGCGCGCAGTTACCACACGAAGCAGCGGGTGACGGACAAAGACCTGTTTGATAACCGGCTCATCAAGGGTGACAACCTGCTGGCGCTGAAGGCGCTGGAGGCGGAGTTTGCGGGCAAGGTGAAGTGCGTGTTCATCGACCCGCCGTACAACACGGGCAGCGCGTTCACGCACTACGACGACGGGCTGGAACATTCGATCTGGCTGGGGCTGATGCGGGATCGGCTGGAGATCATTCGACGCTTGTTGTCGGACGATGGCTCGTTGTGGATCACGATTGACGACAACGAGGCGCATTACCTGAAGGTGTTGTGTGATGAAGTATTTGGGCGCGGTTGCTTTATCTCGAATGTGATATGGCAAAAGCGGTTCTCGCCAAACAGCACTGCGATTCACCTCTCCGATTCGCACGATCATGTGTTGGTGTACGCACGCAATAAATCTTCGTGGAAGAGAAACCTATTGCCGCGTACCGAAAAATCGGACTCAACCTACAAAAATCCTGACAAAGATGTGCGTGGCGTTTGGACATCAAGCGATTTATCGGCGCGGAACTTTTATTCTTTGGGGGAGTATGGCGTTTCTACCCCATCCGGAAAGCAAATTCCAGGGCCTCCGCCTAGTCGCTATTGGACAATTTCCAAGGAGAAGTTTCAGGAGCTTGATGCTGACAACCGAATCTGGTGGGGGGCTAAACGGGATAACCAGCCGCGGTTGAAGCGTTTCCTGTCCGATGTGCGTGATGGCGTAGTACCGCAAACTGTGTGGAGCCATGAAGACGTGGGTCATACGCAAGAAGCGAAGAAAGAGGCGTTGTCGTTTAACGCGGATGACGTGTTTGGAACACCCAAACCCGAACGGCTGATCGAGCGTGTCATCAACATCGCTACCAACCCCGGCGACCTCGTCCTCGATTCCTTCGCCGGTTCCGGCACCACCGGCGCCGTCGCCCACAAGATGGGGCGGCGCTGGATTATGGTGGAGTTGGGTGAGCATTGCCATACGCACATCGTGCCGCGCCTGCAGAAAGTCATCGACGGGCAAGACCCCGGCGGCGTCACAAAGGCCACTGGCTGGCAGGGCGGCGGCGGCTTTCGTTATTACGAGCTGGCGCCCACGCTGCTGTCCACCGACCGCTGGGGCAATCTGGTCATCAATCCCGAATACGACGCCACCATGCTGACCGGCGCCATGTGCAAGCTGGAGGGCTTTACCTACGCGCCGTCGGAGGTGCTGTGGTGGCAGCAAGGGCACAGCAGTGAGCGCGACTTTATCTATGTCACCACGCAAACGCTCAGTGCCGAGCAACTGGAAGCGCTCAGTGACGAAGTGGGAACTGAGCGCAGCCTGCTGGTGTGCTGCGGTGCCTACCGGGGCGTGACGGCTGCGCAAGCGGCCCAGCGCTGGCCGAACCTGACGATCAAGAAAATTCCCAAGATGGTGAAAGACCGTTGCGAGTGGGGTCATGACGATTACAGCCTGAATGTGGCCAATCTGCCGATGGCGCAGAAGAAGGTGGAAGTGGTGGCGCAGGATGATTTGTTTGGCGCAACTGCCAGGGAGGCGTCATGAGCCAGCGCGAAGTCAACGCCATCGCCGGCCGCTTGAGCCTGCGTGCGCCGCAAACTGAATCACTCGCGAAGCTGGCCAGTGCCATTGAGGCCGCGCCCGCCATGCTCAAGCACGACCGCGACGCTGCCGACGTGGCCTCGGTGCTGAATGCCCTCAAGGGCCTGTTCCCCACACTGCAAGAATTTGAGCGCGACTTTCCGTCAATGTGTTTTGCGCTGGCCACCGGCGTGGGCAAGACGCGCTTGATGGGCGCGTTCATCAGCTACCTGTTTCAGGCGCATGGCATCCGGCACTTCTTTGTGCTGGCACCCAATCTGACGATTTACGACAAGCTGATTTCCGACTTCACACCCAACACGCCCAAGTATGTGTTCAAGGGTGTGGCCGAGTTTGCGTCTTACCCGCCCGAGATCATCACCGGCGACAACTACGAAGAGCGTGCCCAGGCGCTGGGTGATTTGCTGTCGCCGGTGACCATCAACATCTTCAACATTGCCAAGATCACATCAGAAGTGCGTGGCGGCAGGGCGCCGCGCATCAAGCGCCTGAGCGAATACATCGGCCAGAGCTACTTTGACTATCTGGCCGCGTTGCCCGACCTGGTGCTGTTGATGGACGAGTCGCACCGCTACCGCGCCAGCGCCGGTGTGCGGGCCATCAACGAGTTGCTGCCACTGATGGGCCTGGAGCTAACCGCCACGCCTTTCGTTGAAAGCACCCACGGACCGGTGCCGTTCAAAAACGTGGTGATGGATTACCCACTGGCGCGCGCCATGGAAGACGGCTTTGTGAAAGAACCGGCCGTGGTGACGCAACGCAATTTTGATGCGAAGAGCATGCCACCCGAAGAAGTGGAGCGCGTCAAGCTGCAAGACGGCGTGCGCATGCACGAAACCACCAAGGTGGAGCTGAAGACTTACGCCCGCAGCAACGGAGTGAAAGAGGTCAAGCCCTTTATGTTGGTGATAGCGCGAGACACGACGCACGCTGGCGCTTTGCTGGCGCATGTGCAATCGGACGCCTTCTTTGGCGGGCGCTATCAGCACAAAGTGATTCAGGTGGACAGCAGCAAGAGCGGCGCGGATGAAGAAGAGATGATCCGCCGCCTGCTGGCCGTAGAGAGTGTGGATGAGCCGACCGAGATTGTGATTCACGTCAACATGCTCAAGGAAGGCTGGGACGTGACTAACCTCTACACCATCGTGCCGCTGCGCGCCGCCAATGCGCGCACGTTGGTGGAGCAATCGATTGGCCGCGGTCTGCGCCTGCCGTATGGCAAGCGCACTGGCGTGGCTGCGGTGGACCGGCTCAACATCATCGCGCATGACCGGTTTCAGGAAATCATTGACGACGCGAACCGGGCCGATTCGCCGATCAAGCTCAAGACGTTGATTCTGGATGCGCCCGATGTGGGCGATGGGCGCATGCAAAGCCTGACGGTGCAGCCCAACCTGGCGGCTGCGTTGGGGTTGGATCAAGACAAAGACCCGCCTGAGCCGGATGCTGCCGCCCAGACTACGGCCAGCGGCTTGCCCAGAGTGACGCCGATGTTCTACAACCAGCAAGAGCGACAGGCTGCGCAGGCGGTGATGCTGGTGCTGGCCGAGTTTGAAGTGCGGCCACACGATGCGCCGACCCGGCAAGTCTTGTTAACACCCGAGTTGCAGACTCGCATTACCGATGCAGTGAAGGAACGTCTTCCGCCGGTCCAAACCAGTTTGTTGTCAGGAGCCGACGCGCCGCCAGAGTTGGACCTGGCGGACGTGGTGCGGCGCACGGTGGAAGAGGTCGTCAGGCAGACCATCGACATCCCGCGCATCGCAGTCGTCCCCAAGGGCGTGGTGACCAGTGGCTTCAAGCCTTTTACGCTGGATGTGGCGGGCCTGCACCTGCAGCCCAAAGACCGTTCGCTGGTGGGCCAGACCCTGCGCACCCACGAGCAGTTCACGCTGTCGGCGCAAAGCGGGCGCGCAGAGCAGCGGCTGGAGGATTACATCGTCCATGCACTGATCGACTATGACGACATCGACTACAACACGCACGCCGTTTTGCTGTATGACCTGGCAGGGCAATTGGTGGCGCATTTGCAAAGCTACCTGCCGCAGGCCGATGAAGTCCGCAATGTGCTGGATCTGGACCGGCAACTGATCGCCAAGAACATCCATGCGCAGATGATGGGCCACTTCTTTGAATCGGTGACCGACTACGCGGTGGAAGTGCGGCGCGGCTTTACGGCCTTGAAAGAATCGACCTACACCGTGGGCGCTGACCAGCCGGTGCGTGATTACCGCCAGACGGTTGATGAGCCCGGCCGCATCAAGCAGATGGTGTTCGGCCACTTCTCACGCTGCCTGTACTCGCTGCAAAAATTTGACTCGGACACCGAGCGCCGCTTCGCCGTAATTCTGGAGCGCGATGCCGACAAGTGGTTCAAGCCCGCCAAGGGCCAGTTTCAGATGTTCTATAAGCTGGGGGCGGAGCAGCCCGAGTATGTACCTGACTTTGTGGTGGAGACAACGCACCATCTGTTGATGTGCGAAACCAAGGCTCGCAATGAATTGGGTACAGGTGAGGTAAAAGCCAAAGCCGAGGCGGGCGCGCTGTGGTGCAAGCACGCATCAGATCACGCCCGGACCACCGGTGCCAAGCCCTGGAAATATCTGTTGATACCGCAC
>JBBQZA010000010.1:0-30876 GCA_038208175.1 Burkholderiales bacterium | reverse complement strand
AGCCGGTGATGTTCTGCAAAAACACCAGCGGGATCTTGCGCTGGCAGCACAGCTCGATGAAGTGCGCCCCTTTCAGCGCTGATTCGCTGAACAGAATGCCGTTGTTGGCAATAATACCGACCGGCATGCCCTCGATGTGGGCAAAGCCTGTCACCAGCGTCGTGCCATAGCGTGGCTTGAATTCATGGAACTCCGAACCATCGACGATGCGGGCAATGATTTCGCGCACGTCATAAGGTTTGCGGGTATCTCCCGGAATCACGCCATACAGCTCATTTGCTTCTAATTTAGGAGCAACAGGTCCAATCAAAGCGGGGGCTAGAGGCTTATTCTTGTTCAGATGGGCGACCGCCTGGCGCGCTAGCGCCAATGCGTGCAAATCGTTCTGCGCCAGATGGTCAGCGACACCTGACAGACGTGTATGAACATCGCCACCACCCAGGTCTTCGGCCGTCACCACCTCGCCGGTGGCCGCCTTCACCAGCGGTGGGCCACCCAGAAAAATGGTGCCCTGGTTCCTCACGATGATGGTTTCGTCGCTCATCGCCGGCACGTAGGCACCCCCCGCAGTGCAACTGCCCATGACCACGGCAATCTGCGCGATGCCCAATGCGCTCATATTGGCCTGATTGAAAAAGATGCGACCGAAGTGCTCGCGATCCGGAAACACTTCGTCCTGCGTTGGCAGGTTGGCACCGCCGGAATCCACCAGATAGATACAGGGCAAGCGGTTTTGCTGCGCAATTTCCTGTGCCCGCAAGTGCTTCTTGACGGTCATCGGGAAATAGCTACCGCCTTTGACGGTGGCGTCGTTGCACACAATCATGCAATCAACGCCCTCGACGCGGCCAATGCCGCAGATGACGCCGGCGCAGGGTGCGCTGTCGCTACCATCGCGGTCGCGGTACAGACCCAGCGCCGCCAGCGGCGAGAGTTCCAGAAACGGTGTGCCCGGATCGAGCAGCATCTGGATGCGCTCACGCGGCAGCAACTTGCCGCGCCCGGTATGTTTGGCTCGGGCCGCTTCGCCGCCCCCGAGCGCGGCCTTGGCGATCTGCAGGTTGAGGTCGTCCACCAGCAAACGCATGGCAGCAGCGTTGGCCTGAAATTCGGCGGAACGGGGTTTTAGTTTCGTCTCCAGAACGGGCATGTTGTTCTCTCCAGGGTTCACAAACGCCAGCGGCGTCAAGCGTCATTGTCTACTGATACCAAATCGCCTTCGACAGACAAGAACTGGCGTGACGGTAGTGGCACGCCAGGGAGCCTGGGTGGGCAACTCCGCGAATGTCCCCCAGAACCGGCTGCGCCCGTTCTTCCTCCTTGATTTCGCTGCGCCGCCCACCCAGACTCCCTGGCAAGCGGCGGCGCTGAGTTGCGATACGCTCACCACGCATGCAGGAACACTTCGGTGCGGCGCTCAGTGCAGCGAAATAAAGGAAGGAGACCGAAGGTCGGAGGGACATTCGCGGAACTGAGTGCCACGCCGGAGTGCTCCGGGTTACAGCCGAAGTGTTCCGGGTCACCGCCGGAGTGCTTCGGGTTACAGCCAAAGTGCTCCCCCCACACAGTGGCGTATGTCTGAATCGTTGAAAGCCAAGCCATATGACGCGAGCATAGAAGAACAATCCGTCCTCCAACTGCCACGCAGGTTGCAAATTGCGCCAGCCAAATGCATACTGTGGCCCATGCGCACCGCACCGCTGCCGGCCCACCTTCCGACCCTCAACAAGATGCCCGAACGCTCAGTGACACCGATCGCGTTTGTGGCAGCGATTGTCGAAGCCTACGCACAGCGCGGCCAGTCCCCCTTGCGGGCGCTGAAGCTGGCACAAATAGCGCCAGAAAGTCTGACTGATCCCGGTGTCCGCATCAGCGCCGCGCAGATGGAAAGTATCTGCACTGCCGCGATGCAGGAACTCGACGACGAGGCGCTCGGCTGGTTCAGCCGGCGTCTTCCCTGGGGCAGCTACGGCATGCTGGCGCGCGCCTCCCTCAGCGCCCCCAGCTTGGGCGTCGCGCTGAAGCGCTGGTGTCGCCATCACGGACTGCTGACTGACGACATCCAGCTCGGTCTGACTGTGTCGGGCAGCACGGCGACCCTGTCCATCACCGAGCAGCGGGACCTCGGCATTCTGCGCGAGTTCTGCCTGGTTTCCGTGCTGCGCAACATCCATGGCCTGGCCTGCTGGCTGGTCGATTCACGCATCCCCCTGCAGGGCGCACAGTTTCCCTTCAGCGCGCCAGCGCACAGCGATGTTTATCGCGTGCTGTTCTCCGGTTCGACGCAGTTCGACTGCGTTACAGCGGCCATGCACTTTGATGCGCGCTACCTGGCGCTGCCGCTACAGCGCGATGAACCGGCCCTCAAGCAAATGCTGCAACGCGCCCTGCCGCTGACCGTGCTGCAGTACCGCCGCGACCGTCTGCTGCTGACCCGGCTGCGCCAGTTGCTGACCACGCAGCCAGCGCAAGGCCATAGCGCGGCGCACCTGGCCGACCTGTTGCACATCTCGGCGCGCACACTGCACCGTCAATTGAAGGAAATAGGCGCTTCACTGCAGGCCCTGAAAGACGAAGTCCGCGAGGAACGCGCCCGCGATCTGCTCCTGCGTACCGGGCGCCCCATCAAACAGGTGGCTGAAGCGGCAGGCTTTCGCAACGAAAAAAGCTTCATCCGCGCTTTTCGCGGCTGGGTCGGAAAGTCACCAGCAGAATTCCGACGGATAGCGCGCAGCTGAAGTTACGCCACCCGATTCAGCAATCGCGGCAATTCAGCCATGTGCTCGAACAGCTGACTGGCGCCGGCCTGATCATGACCCAGCCGGCCTCGGCCAGCATGTCGCGCAAAACACCGTTGGTGATCGGCTCGCTGTCGACCAGCACACCGTCGCAGTCGAACAGAATCGCTTCAAATGTCATGGTCAAGACAAGCGCCGTTTCAAGTCTTCTTCGGACGCCGCGCTTTTTGTTGCTCCAGCGTTTCGGTCGGTGCACCCTGCTTCAGCCAATCGGCATAGCCGCCATCGATATGCGCCACATTGATCATGCCCATATCCTGCAAGGCCTTGGCCGCCAGCGCGCTACGCCAGCCGGCGCCGCAGAACAGAATGAACTCTCTGGACTCGTCGGCAAACAGCGGCTTGTGGTAGGGCGACGCCGGGTCGACCCAGAATTCCAGCATGCCGCGCGGCGCGTGGTAGGCGCCCAGCACCGTGCCCCCGGCTAATTCACGGATGTCGCGGATATCGACGATTTGAACCCTGGCGTCAGCCAGGCGCGAGCGCACCTCGGCCACCGAATAAGTTCTGACTTCGGCCATGGCTTCGGCCACGAGTTGTTGATAGCCTTTGGTGATCGGCATTGCGCTTCCTCTGTTACTGCAATAACAATTTGATATCCGCTGCCAGCGGCGCGGCGCCACTGCCATAGCGGGTGTACAAGCGCAGCTTGCCCTGCGGGTCATAAATGTAGCTGCCGGCCGAGTGGTCCAGCGTATAGCTGGTGGACGTGGGTCCGTCCACTTTCTTGTAATACACCTTGTATTCCTTGGCCAGCGCCTCCAGTTTCTCGGGTGTCGTGTACAGCGCGAGAAAGCTTGGGTCAAAGTTTTCCATGTAGGCCTTCAGCACGGCTGGCATATCGCGCGGCGGGTCCAGTGTGACAAACAAGCCCTGCACACGATCACCCTGCGGCCCCAGCATTTTTTTTGTTTCAACCAGTTCAAGCATGGTAGTCGGGCAGACATCGGGACACTGTGTATAGCCAAAGAACAGCACCACCACCTTGCCGGTAAAGTCCTTCAGGCTGCGAGCTTTACCGTTGTGATCGGTCAGCGCAAAATCGCGCGCATAGTCGGCACCGGTGATGTCGATCGCCGAAAAAGCCGGCTTGTTTTCCGAGCAGGAAGCGAGCAGGGCAACAGCTGCGCTCAGCCCCAGCCCAGAGGCCATGAATTTGAGAACGGTGCGTTTTTTCATGTGATCAGAGCAGGTAGTGGTCCAGCATCAGCGCGGCAAACAGCAGGCTGAGGTGCCATAGTGAAAATCGAAAAGTCTTGCGCGCCAGCTCGTCGGAGTAATCGCGCCACAGTTCGAAACTGTAAAGGCAAAAACCAAAGCTCAATAGCAACGCCGCGATCAGATAGATCCACGAACTCATGCCGTAGATGTAGGGCATCAGGCAGGCGGCAAACAGGATCAGCGTGTAGAGCAGCACCATCAGACGCGTGAACGCCATGCCATGCGTCACCGGCAACATCGGCAGACCGGACTTGCGGTAGTCCTCGACACGGTACAGGGCCAGCGCCCAGAAATGCGGTGGTGTCCATAGAAAAATAATCAGGAAAAGGATCAGAGCCTCCGGAGTGACTTCGCCGGCCATCGCGGCCCAGCCCAGCACCGGAGGCATGGCGCCAGACGCGCCGCCGATCACAATGTTCTGCGGCGTCAGCGGCTTCAGGATCACGGTGTAGACGATGGCATAGCCAATGAAGGTGGCAAAAGTCAACCACATGGTCAGCGGGTTGACCGCAACATACAGCAGCACGCTGCCGGCGCTGCCCAGCAGCGCGGAGAACAGCAGGGTCTGCCAATCGGCCAATTCTCCCCTGGCGGTCGGTCGCCAGGCGGTACGCTTCATGCGGGCGTCGATGCCCTTTTCCACAATGCAGTTGAAGGCCGCCGCGGCACCCGCCACCAGCCAGATGCCAAGGCAGGCCAGCAGTGCCAGCCGCGCTTCGAGCCAGGAAGGGATGCCCGGCACGGCCAGCAGCATGCCAATCAGCGCACAAAATACGATCAACTGGATCACACGCGGCTTGGTCAGCGCATAAAACTGCCGCAGCACCGAGAGCCTCGTGACGCTGGATTCACCGCTCATCGGGGGCGACTCCAGGCCAGTGTCCAGGTCAGGACAACAAACAGCGCCGCGGCCCCACCGGTATGCAAGACGGCCGCCAGCAGCGGCCAGTCCAGCACCACGTTACTGATGCCGGTAACCAGTTGCGCTGCGGTCAGAGCCGCCAGCCAGTGCGATGCCCGGCGCAAAGACGGCAGCGCATGGAGTCGCCAGGCCAGCCAAGCCAGCAGAGGCAGCACAAAATAGGCGGCCAGTCGGTGCATATAGTGAATCGCCGTCAGGGCCTCGAAGTTGATGAGTTCGCCTTTGGCGGTCAGTCCGAGTTCGCGCCAGAGCTCGAAGCCCTGCCGGAAGTCCATCAACGGCCACCAACTGTTCTGGCAACGCGGGAAGTCGCTGCACGCCAGTACCGCATAGTTGGTGCTGACCCATGCGCCCAGCGCCAGTTGCAGCAGCAGCGCGCCCAGCGTGAACCACAGCAGAGCGCGCAAGCGCGGCGCAAGCGGCGTGGCGGTCTGTGCGCCACTGAGTTGTGCCGAGCCTACCCATTGCAGGCACAGCAGCGCCAGCAACACAACGCCAGCCAGCAAATGCAGTGTGACGATGGCGGGAAACAGCTTCATGGTGACAGTCAGGGCGCCGAATGCACCCTGCAGGCAAACCCAAATGAGGGTCAAGGTCGGCAACCAGGGGCTGAGGGTACGGCCTGCTGCTGTCGGAGCGCGCTTGATCCGTCCGCGCCAGGCAGCGGCAGTCAAGACCATGATCAGCACGCCGACCACGGTGGCCAGATAGCGGTGAATCATTTCGACCCAGGCCTTGTTATAGGTCACCGGCCCGCTCGGCATGGCGCTCTGAGCCCGCGCAATAGGCACATCGGCACCGATCGGACTGGCATTGCCATAACAGCCGGGCCAGTCAGGGCAGCCCAGACCGGAATCCGTCAAACGCGTGAAGGCACCAAACATGACCAGGTCAAAAGTCAGGAACAGTGTCAGCAGCGTCAGCGCCTGAACCCAGCCCACCGGACTGCCTTGGCGTTGCCGGTAGCCGACCCAGATCAGCGGCAGCAGCGCCAGCAGCGCGCCTAGCGACATGATGCGCAGCAGCGGCGACAGATCAAACAGGGAGGCGGTATTCATGCGGCAGCTTCTATCGACCCGGTCGGTCCCAGGAAGCGGATGCACGCAGCAAACGCTCCAGATCACGCTTCGCCTTGGCAGCGTCCTGAACCTCCAGGTCGGCCGGAAAACGCATCATCAGGTGGCCCAGCGGGTCTACCACATACAAATGGTCCGCCAGTTGATGCCCCGAAGCAGGGCTCAGCCAGCTTTGCAACCCAGTCTCCGGCACGCGCAGCACGACCGCGCTGCGCAAGGCCGGCAGCAGCGCTGGCGTGATTTTGGCCTGATCCGAAACAAGCCAGACCCAATCGACGCGCTCCTTTTCCTTGCCCATGCTTTCACGCAGTTGCCGCTGCAAGTACAAATGCGGTTGACATGCCGCGTTGCAGTCGCCGCCGGCCACACTCAGTAACAGCCATTGCCCCTTCAAGCTTGTGAGATTGACGTCCTGCCCGCCCAGCGCCACACCCGACAGGTCCGGCAACGGGCGTTGCGGCTCGACCAATTCTCCGTAACTGCGCGTGGCTTGCGGCCGGATGATGTAAAAAGTCAGGTACGAGGCCACCACCGGTGCGGCGCAAATCAGCCACACCAGCAGCATCCAGCTTCGGCCACGACGCCTTTGTTTAGCCTCGAGCGCTTGAGCCGGTTGTGTCGAAGCTACCGAGTGGACCACCATGCTCAGAGGCGACTCCCACGCGCCGCGATGGGTCTGCGCCTGGCCTTCAGGTCGCACTTCTTCGGCGAAATCGTTTGACAATTTGAAACCAGACATAGTAAAGGGCAACCAGAGCGCTGAGCGTAAACCACTGGAATGCGTAGCCATAATTCTTGTCAGCGCCGGTATCCGGCTGTGACCACTCTCGCAGCAACCCGTCCTGAAGATCGCCAGTTTGCTGCACCGACAGCGGCGCCAACGCCAGACCAAGTTCTGCCGCAAAATCTTTCAAATCCAGATTTTGCCTGATGCGCCCGCTATCCGGCCCACCCAGGGCCAGGTTCGGGGCCGGCGCTTTGGCCACGATCCCCTGTATTTCAATCACGTCGCCGGATGAGGGAATGTTGGGTAGCGTGGAGCGATCCAGAAAATTCCGGGCAACCCAGCCGCGCTGCACCAGCAGCACGGCACCACTGGGCTCTAGCCGCAGCGGGGTCACGATCAGCAGACCGACTCGCCCGCGCATTGGACGGTTGTCCAGGAATTGCGTTGCAGAAGCTATCCAGCGGCCCCGCAGTTGAACTCGGCGGTGCAGGTCAGCCGCGCTGGGCGGCCCGCTGCGCCAGGTTTGATGATCCAGTAGCGGCAGCGCGGCCTTCGCGACCAAGGCCTCATGCAGCGCGATCTTTTGCGCAGCGCGCCCCAGTTGCCACTGTCCCAATGCCAGCCCGAGCAGCACCAGGAACAGCGAAAACGCGCTCACCATCCAGAATTTGGCGCGCTCTGTCAAGCGATAATCCAGTCCATGAAATACATTGTGCTCGTCGCTTTCGTCGGCATTCTTGGCAGCCTGGCGGCAGCCCTGTTTTTTATGATGAAAAACGACAACGATGACAAGAAAACAAGGGCCAAGCGCATGGCTTTTTCATTGGCCCTGCGCATTGGCATTTCTGTGCTGCTGTTTGCCAGCATTCTCGTGGCCTGGCGTCTGGGCTTGGTCTCGCCCACCGGCGTGCCCTGAACCGGTCAGAGCCAGTAGACAACGATGTAGAGCCCCAGCCACACCACATCGACGAAGTGCCAATACCAGGCAGCCCCTTCAAATCCGAAATGCCGCTCGGACGTGAAGTGTCCCTGGCGCAAGCGCAAGGTAATGAAAAGCAACATCAACATGCCGACAAACACGTGGAATCCGTGAAAGCCGGTCAGCTTGAAAAAGGTCGAGCCGTAGACGCCTGAGGCCAGGGTCAGGTTCATCTCATGGTAAGCATGAGAATACTCGTAGCCTTGCACGCAAAGAAAGGTGAAGCCCAACAGCACCGTGAGCCACATGAACCGAATGGTCTTGCGCCGATCATTCGCTATCAGTGCATGGTGCGCAATCGTCAGCGTGACACCCGAACTGAGCAGCAAGGCGGTGTTGATGGTCGGCAACCAGAACGGTGTCATGGTCTTGAACGGCTCGACGATGCCGGCCGGGGAAGAGGTCACGCCATCGACGACGCTCGGCCAAGCCGCCTTGAATTCGGGCCACAGCAAGGCATTCTCAGGGTTGCCCAGCGTCGGTACCGAGTGCGCGCGAAGCCACCATAATGCGGCAAAAAAGGCTCCGAAAAACATGACCTCGGAGTAAATGAACCAGGCCATGCTCCAGCGAAATGACATGTCGATGCGCGAGCTGTAGCGGCCGCCTTCGCTTTCGCCCACCGAGTCGCGGAACCACTGAAACAGCACCACCACGAACCACAGCAGGCCGAATATCAGAGCGTATTTGCCCCAGGTCGACCCATTGATCCACTGGCCCGCCCCCAAAATGACAAAGAACAGCCCCAGGGCCGCCATCGCCGGATGGCGCGAAGGATTGGGTACGAAATAGTACGGGGACTTAGCCTGTGCTGAATCACTCATTTTTGCTCCACATATGTCTCTTCAATTTCACCGTTAGCCACAGCGGGGGGCGGCCTAGACCGCCAACACCCAGTTCACCAGCCCGATCAGGACCATCACAAAGACCAGCGCGCTCAGGACGCCAATCACAATGACGTGTAGCGGGCTAACCTTCGAGAAATCCTGCTGGTACTCGCCATGTTTGCGGATGCCGACAAAGGCCCAGGCCACCACCTTGACAGTGCGCCAGAATGAGCTTTTTTTATCGCCTTGCGCGCCGCTGAGTGCCGCTTGCTTCATGTACCCACCTTCAGGACAGCATCTTTTTCGATCTCGGCGAGCGGAGCCGCAGGCGTCTTTCCGCCGACTTCAAAAAAGGTGTAGGACAAGGTGATGGTCTTGACGTCTTCCGACAGTTTGGGATCGACGACAAAGACCACCGGCCACGATTTCTTCTCGCCCGGCTCCAGCGTGTATTGCTTGAAGCAGAAACACTCCACTTTGTGAAAATTGGGACCCGCCTGCTCGGGCGCATAGCTCGGTATCGCCTGCGCCGACATGCGGTGGTCCTGCATGTTCTGGAACTCGTACATCACCGTGGCCATCTGACCCGGATGCACCTGCAAGCTCGTGACAGCAGGCTTGAAGTACCAGGGACCCCGTACATTCGCATCAAACTCGACGGTGATGGTGCGGGTTGTGTCAACCTGGGTATTGAGCGGCTTGGACTCTGCGGCCGACTCGATGTAGCGGTCGCCAAGCGCAAGAATGTTGAGGCCGGTGGCTTCGCAGAAAGCCTTGTACAGCGGCACCAGCGCATAGCCAAAGCCAAACATGGCAAGCGCCACCAGCAGCAGCTTGCCTTTCAAGCGTTTTTTAGGGTCAGACCAAAGTTTCATAGCGCTAACGGCCGAGCAGACTCATCCGGACCATGAACCCCAGAAAGAAGACGACCGCGATCACGGCCAAGATCAGGCCCAAGCGACGATTCGAGCGATTTTGCTGGATGGCCATAGTGTCCTTTTCTTGCTAAACAGTCGGGTTCAACCGATGATCCTGGTCGCCGTCGCATCCAGCTTGGGCGGCGTCTCGAAGGTGTGGAAAGGCGCCGGGGAAGGCAATTCCCACTCCAGACCCTCGGCCCCTTCCCAGGGACGCTGCGGCGCCGGTTCACCCTTGCCGCGCATGGTCGGAATCAGGACAAAGAAGATGAAGTAGACCTGGGCAAAGCCGAACAGGAAGGACCCGACCGATGAGATCGCATTGAAGTCCGCAAATTGCATCGGGTAATCGGCGTAGCGCCGTGGCATACCGGCCAAGCCCAAGAAGTGCATCGGGAAAAAGGTCACATTGAATGCGACCAGGGACCACCAGAAGTGAATCTTGCCGCGCGTCTCGTTGTACATGACGCCGGTCCATTTGGGCGACCAGTAGTAATAACCGGCAAACATCGCGTACAGGGAGCCTGCCACCAGCACATAGTGAAAATGGGCCACCACGTAGTAGGTATCCTGGACCTGCACATCCACCGGCGCCATCGCCAGAATCAATCCGGTGAAACCGCCCATGGTGAACACAAAGATGAATCCGACCGCGAACAGCATCGGCGTCTCGAACGTCATGGAGCCACGCCACATGGTGGCGATCCAGTTGAAAATTTTCACTGCCGTCGGCACCGCAATCAGCATCGTCGCGTACATGAAAAAGAGTTGCCCGGCAACCGGAAAGCCGGTCGTGAACATATGGTGGCCCCAGACGATGAACGACAGGACCGCGATACTGGAAGTGGC
Organism: Burkholderiales bacterium; assembly: GCA_038208175.1. Taxonomy (GTDB): domain Bacteria; phylum Pseudomonadota; class Gammaproteobacteria; order Burkholderiales; family Burkholderiaceae_C; genus Rhodoferax. The sequence continues at coordinate 20,560 of JBBQZA010000010.1, read as the reverse complement.
ATACACCATCGACGTGTAACCAAAAAGTTTTTTGCGCGCAAAGGCCGGCACGATCTGGCTGATGATGCCAAAGGCCGGCAAGATCATGATGTAGACCTCGGGGTGTCCAAAAAACCAGAAGATGTGCTGGTACAGGACCGGATCGCCACCGCCCGCTGCATTGAAAAAACTGGTGCCGAAATGACGGTCCGTCAGGGTCATGGTGATGGCGCCGGCCAGCACCGGCATCACGGCAATCAGCAGGAAGGCGGTAATCAGCCAGGTCCAGCAGAACATCGGCATCTTCATCAGCGGCATGTCAGGTGCGCGCATGTTGAGAATGGTGACGATGATGTTGATCGAACCCATGATCGAACTCGCGCCCAGTATGTGCATGGCAAAAATGCTGGTGTCCATGCTTGGACCCATTTGCAGCGTCAACGGTGCGTACAGCGTCCAGCCGCCGGAGGGGGCGCCACCGGGCATGAAGAAAGAGCCGACCAGCAACAGCCCCGACGGAATCAGCAGCCAGAAGCTGAAGTTGTTCATGCGCGCAAAAGCCATGTCCGAGGCGCCGATCTGGATCGGGATCATCCAGTTCGCAAAGCCGACAAAGCCGGGCATGATGGCGCCGAACACCATGATCAGTCCGTGCATCGTGGTCAGCTGGTTGAACAGCTCCGGGTTCACAAATTGCAGGCCGGGCTGAAACAATTCGGCACGAATCATCAACGCCAAAACACCTCCAACCATCAGCATCGTCAGGCTGAACACCATGTACATGGTGCCGATGTCCTTGTGGTTGGTGGCGTAAACCCATCGACGCCAGCCCGTCGGCGCGTGCTCATGGGTGGCGGTGTGATCTAAAACGACGCTCATCAATATTTCCTTGGAAAGGGGTCTGTCTGGGGCACTGCCGACTACTTGCGTGCCAGGCTGATTTCGGACGGCTGAACCACCTGACCGGTCTTGTTCGACCAGCTATTCTTGGTGTAAGTGATAACAGCGGCAATGTCCGTATCGCTGAGTTGCTTCCAGGCCGGCATGGCGCCGTTGTTCTGTCCATTAAGCAGCACGGCAACCTGCTTGGCCTTGTCGGCATCGAGCACGACCGCAGAGCCATCCAGCGGCTTGATCGGCCCCAGGCCCTTGCCATTGGGCTGGTGACAGGCGGCGCAATGGGTGGCATAGACCTTTTCGCCGCGCTTGGTAATTTCTGCTGCCGCCCAAATCTTGTTGGGGTCATCCGCCTTGGCGGCGATCTTTTGTTTCTCTGCGCCAACCCATTGGGAATAGTCAAGCTCCGACAGCACCTTCACGTGAATCGGCATGTAGGCATGTTCCTTGCCACAAATCTTTGCACATTGACCGTAGTAATCGCCTACCTTGTCGGCGCGAAACCAGGTATCACGAACAAAGCCGGGAATGGCGTCCTGATGGACACCAAACGAAGGCACGGCCCAGGAGTGAATGACATCGTTGGAGGTCGTGATGACACGAACTTTTTTGCCCACAGGGACCACCAGCGGGTTGTCGACCCTCAGCAAATAGTCGTCGACATCGGCCCCGGGTTTGGGTCCGCCCTGGTTCGACAGCTCGCGCTGGCCACGGTCCAGCGCAGAAATAAAACCAATGCCCTCGCCTTCGCCACGCAGGTAGTCGTAGCCCCATTTCCATTGCATGCCGGTGACCTTGATCGTGAGATCGGCTTGCGTCGTGTCCTTCATGGCGATCACCACTTTGGTCGCCGGCATGGCCATGCCGATCACGATGATGAAGGGAATAGCGGTCCAGACTACTTCTACCGTCAACGACTCGTGAAAGCTGGCAGCCTTGTGCCCGACCGACTTGCGGTGTTTCCAGATGGAATAGAACATGACCGAAAAGACGGCCACGAAAATCAACGCGCAGATGATCAGCATGAACCAGTGCAACCAGGCCTGGCTATCGGCAATTTTCGATGCCGCCGGGTGCAAATTCAGTTGATTGACCGCCGGACCACCTGGCAGATCCTTGACCGCGTGGGCGGCGTTAGCAAACAGCGACAGCAGCAAAGCACTCAAAACCGCCGCTTTGTTTGCCAAGACCTTGTTGAAAATTCTCATCATGACCAGAAATCCCCGTGTTTCAATCAACAAATTTCGTTTTGCGCGCCTTCGCCGGACCGGTGTTTACCTGAATTTATTCTGCGCAACGGTCTGCAGCTCGCCTGGCAGCGCTGCCACGTAATTGGCAAGCAATTTGAGTTCCGCGATCGAAAACTGCTTGGCTATCGCACCCATCACAGGGTGGTTGCGGCCCGTCACCGCAGTGCTGTCGATCTTGTAGGACTTCAGCGCAGCCAGCAGGTAATCTGCATGCTGCCCGGCAATCTTGGGGTACGAAGGATCAATCGGTTTGCTGAAATTGTCGCCATGGCAAGACTGGCAAGCGCCCTTCTTGACCAGGTCGGCTGCCCTTAAACGGCCATGTTCCGTCGGGTTCGAGTCCGTCCCGGCAATGACGGTTCTCTGCCCGGCATCAGCCTGCCCCGAGTAATAGGCCGCAACGTCCGCCATGTCCTGGTCACTCAGATTGTCAACCACGCCGCGCATGGTCGGGTGCTTGCGATCGCCACTTCGATAAGCGCTGAGGGCGGAACTGATGTACTTGGAACTCTGGCCCGAAATCATGGGAACCCGATAGACCTCCGGAAAACTGGCGTGATAACCCTGAATGCCATGGCAGCCGATGCACTGGGTGACTTTCTTCTCGCCCTCCACGGCGTTTCCTTTGAGGTCTTGCGCCAACGACGGTTGGGCCGCTGCAAAAACGATCGCAAGGGCGCTCAGCGCCAGCAGTTGTCTCTTCATTTTTAATTGCCGAGTGTCCGAATGTTAGTGAGGCGGGATTCTAAGGGCTAATGATTTTGTTTGCTTGGCGAGCGCAAGGCTGTGCCTGCCCGGCCCGCAAAACGAGCTTCCAACCGTGCGCGCCATCAAGCGTGGAGCGCGCCGGAATTACTTGGAGGCGGCAGACGCTGCCGGCTGTGCTGGCGCCGCCGGCTCTGGAAAACTGGCGCCGCCGGCATTGGTCATGTAGACCAGGGCACGCGCCACTTCGGTCTCGGCATAGTCGCCGCCAGCTTGGGCCGGCATTGCGTTCTTGCCTTTGAGAGCCGAGTTGAGCAGCGCCGCAAAGCCGGTTGCAATGCGGGGCGCCCAGGCCGCCTTGTCGGCGAATTTGGGTGCGCCCAGCGCGCCACTGTCATGACAGGCCGAACACGAGGCCTTGTAGACCTCTTCGCCGCTGCGCAGAACGCCTGACGCCGCCAGGCGCAGCGTCACCACGCCGATCTTTTCAATCCGCCGACCGACCGCTTCTTCTGTCATATTGGGGTTGGCAGGCTCTGGTGGGGACTGCAGCACAGCCACCGCGACCAGCGCTCCGACCACGACGGCGGTGATAGCCAGGACCACGCCACCGAGGCGAGCCGCACCGACAGCAACAAGCTTGGGGTTTGAGTCTGAAGGGCTTACGTCATGCGAGTTGTTGCTCATGTTTTCCTTTGTTCGCCGGATTAAAAGGTGGCGCGAAGTATAGCTGCAGGGCGCCAGTGCATCAGCGCATCTCGGGTCCGCCCGGGCCGCGATTCCTGGCCAGCAGCTCGCGCATCTCCTGCAGCGAGACCGTGCTTTGAGCGTTCACCGCGAACCGGGGTGCTGGCTTGAGCGCATGGCCGTAAATGATTTCGAACGTCAAGGCCAGCCGTCCACCCGGTTCAGGCTGTCGCAACGCAGCACCGAGTGCCTGCTCCAGCTGCTGCTGCCAGCGGTGCCCGCGCAAAGCTTGGAAGCGCTGCGGATGCAAATTGCGCCCCAGCGAGCGCAGTTCTTCAAGCAAGCGCTTCGGGCTGTCGTAAGTCAGCACGATGCGCTCCATGTCCATCACCGGTTCCGCAAAGCCGGCCGCCAGCAACATGTCGCCCCAATCGTGCATGTCGGTGAACTCGTGCGAAGGGGCTGGCCAACCCAGACCCTGATAGACCTTGCGCAGTTCCATCAGCGTGTCGGGCCCGAGACATGAAAACATCAAAAAGCCGTCGACCGCCAGCGCGCGATGCCACTGCGCCATCAGACCCTGCGGATCGCCTGTCATATGCAGCGCCATATTCGACCACAGCATGTCGACCGCGCCCTCGGTAGGCATCTCAAAACGCGTTGCCTTGCCCTTCCAGCGTGACGGATGCCACCAGGGCCTGGCCAGCGCCGTGGCGGCGCGCTCGGCCCGCTGCGCCTGAAACTCGACCGCAAAACAGCTCGCATCGGGGTAACGCTGTGCCAGCGCCACATGCGAGCGCAGGCCGCCACGCAGCGGTTCCCAGTGGGCCCAGTTTTGCGGCTTCAGTTTGATCCAGTCGAGCCGCTGCTGCATGCGCGTCGCCACTTCCTCATGCAGCCAGGGCGACCCGTCGGCCGGCATTTGTTGCCAGCGCCGGGCGGCCTGACGATCGATCGTGGGGGGAGACGGGGCGGACATGGTGATTGGGGCGGGAAAGAGGCAAGAGTATATTGACTCCATGAAGGCCGAATGGATCAGGGGGCTGCTGGATGCGGTGCCAAGCCAGTGCATGGTGTGCCATGCCTGGCCGAGCCAGAGCGTCTGCGAAGCCTGCGTCAACCGTTTTGCACAGCCCAAAGAACGCTGCCAGACCTGTGCGCTGGCTGTTCCCTCAGGAGTGCGGCAATGCGGCCAATGCATCAAACATCCGCCGACGCTGGACAGTTGCCTGGCCGCCGTATCCTATGAGTACCCTTGGTCCAGTCTGATCGTCGGCTACAAGTTCCGCCAGCATCCGGGGCGCGCCAGTGCCTTTGCGTTGTTGCTGCGCAGCACGCCGTGGGTCGAACCGGCGCTGGACGCCGCCAGCCTGGTGCTGCCGATGCCGCTGTCCGCGGCGCGCCTGAAGGAACGCGGTTTCAACCAGGCGTTGCTGCTGGCAAGGCAACTCGCGCCCGACAAAACCCGGCACCGCCTGCTGCTGCGTATCAAGGACACGCCGCCCCAGAGTTCGCTGCATCGCGCCGAGCGACTGGACAGCCTGCGCCATGCTTTTGCCGTCGATCCGCTGCTGCACAACCAGATCAAAGGAGCGCGGCTGGTGTTGGTGGACGATGTCATGACCAGCGGCGCCACGCTCTTTGCCGCAGCCAACGTATTGCGTGCCGCCGGCGCCGCCCACATTACCGGCATCATCATCGCGAGAACCGAATAGGACGGCTGCGACAATTGGCGCATGTTCCACATCGTTCTGGTCGAGCCTGAAATTCCTCCCAACACCGGCAACATCATCCGGCTGGCGGCCAATACCGGTTGCGCTTTGCATCTGGTGGAACCACTGGGTTTCTCCATGGACGACAAGCACATGCGCCGCGCCGGGCTGGACTATCACGAGTACGCAGAAGTCAAGCGCTATGCCGGCTGGCAAGTTTTTCTACATGCCGAGAAGCCAGCGGCAGAACGCCTGTTCGCCTTGACCACACGCGCCAGCCGCCTCGTGCATGAAGTGCAGTTCGAGCCGGGAGACTGGCTGGTGTTTGGCGCTGAAACGCGCGGCCTGAGCGATGCGGTGCGGCAGTCATTTCCGGCCTCACAAAGCCTGAAGCTGCCGATGCGTGAAGGTCAGCGCAGCCTCAATCTGTCGAACGCCGTCGCCATCACGGTGTTCGAAGCGTGGCGACAAAACGGCTTTGCACTTAGCTAACGACTCATACCAAGTCGCTTTCGAAAGACAGGAACTGGGGTGACGGTTGTGGCAAGCCAGGGAACTGGGGTGGACGCCTGAGCGAATGTCCACTGCAACGTTGAGGGTGGCTTGCCTGGGAGTCTGGGTAGGCGACTCCGCGAATGTCCCCCGCACCGGGCTGCGCCCGGCGCTCCGCCTTGATTTCGCTGCGTCGCCCACCCAAACTCCCAGGCAAGCGGCGGCGTTGAGGCGCATACCGCAAACCACCAACGCAGGAGCACTTCGGTGCGGCGCTCAGTGCAGCGAAATAAAGGGGGAGCCGTAGGCGGAGGACATTCGCGGAACTGAGTGCCGCGCCGGAGTGCTCCGGGTCACCGCCGTAGTGCTCCGGGTTACGGCGTGAATGCTCTGGGTGACAGCCTGAACGCCCCCACCAACACCGTGCCACTTATCTGAATCTTTGAACGCTAAAGCGTATCAGGGGTAATAGCGCGCCATCGATTCGGCCACGCAGACCGGCACGGGCGCTGGAAAACGAACCTTGTTCAGGCCGTAATTCACGCCCATGCGGGTCTGCACAATCTTGAGCGAGGACTGAAAGAACTGCGGCAGCAACGACAGCGTCAAATAGCCATGGGCAATCGGCGCTCCGAACGGTCCGGCTTTGGCTTTCTCGACATCGACGTGAATCCATTGATGGTCACCGGTGACTTGCGCAAACTGGTTCACCTGTTCCTGTGTGATCGTGATCCAGTCGCTGACCGCGACCTCCTGCCGACCAGTGCAGCCAGCTCCGACAAGGTTTGAAGTGTTTTCATGCGGTGACTGTAGCAAATCAGGCGTCCAGCCCGGCGCCAGATCAATCTCCTTAACCGCAACTGTGCGCTATGTCAGACATGTACGCCGTACGCCCGGTCAGTAGTGAAAGCGAAGCTGAGCCAAAAGCAATGCGTCACCATCGATCTTGTAAACCATGCGGTGCTCGTCAGTGATGCGTCGCGACCAAAATCCGGCCAGGGCATGTTTGAGCGCTTCAGGCTTGCCGATGCCGACGAAAGGGTCACGCTGTGTTTCCCGAATGAGCTTGTTGATGCGCTCAAGCATTCGTCGGTCTTGCTGTTGCCAGTACAAATAGTCTTCCCATGCTGCGTCGGCAAATATCAGCTTCATTCAACCAGCTTTCGTACTTTGCCACGCCCCGCATTGAGTTGCTCGGTGGCCGCCAGCAGACGCTTGGCATTGGTCGGGTTGCGCAAAAGGTAAGCGGTTTCCTCCAGTGCGTTGAAATCTTCAAGCGACAGCATCACAACCGCTTGCTCGCTATTGCGGGTAATGATCAGAGGCTCGTGGTCGTCGCATACGCGGTTCATCGTGCTAGCGAGGTTGGCGCGTGCGGTCGTGTAGGTAATGGCATCCATTTACAGCTCCAATGTGTACGTTAAATTGTACAGCGAGGCTTGTGCCTCACTAAAGCCAAATGCTCAAACCCGCTTGGGGACAACCCGAAAGACCAACACCAGCTACGCCCGGTGGGAAGTGGTCAACAGTTTGGCTTTGAGTTGCGCGACAGTAACGCCCGGTTCCTCAGGATGGACCCGGTGGTAGGCAAGGCGTGCACGAAGTTCGGCGCGTTGGGCTTCGGTGATGAATGAGGCAGATGCTTCGCTTTCAGCCCTAACGATCAATGCCTCACCCGGAACCAGCTTTTCTGCGACGCTCAGATTTTTCAGTTCGTGGCACCGGTTTGTGTTCATGAAAATATCGTATCACGAGACCTGAAGCGAGTCACTTAGAACCGCCATCACAGTGTAGGTGGGTTTTGCGGGTCGGCTGCTGTATGCACTTTGGCAAAAGTCAGGATCACCTCGCGGATCAGCTTGCGCTGCGGCACTGGTAGCTTCAGGAACGCCTCAAAAATATCCCGGTCCTGGTAGCCAATGCCGCTGTCCCAGCGAGCACGGCGCAACTCAACTTTGCGTTGTACCTCGTCGCCGTAGTTGAGTTGCTGTGGCGGTATGACCAACCATTCGGCCAGCACCAGCAATTTCTCGTGGGTTGGCAAGGTCTCGCCGCGCAGCCAGCGGCGCACGCCGTGCAGCGTCATCGGTTTGCCCCAGTAACGGGTGTTGAACTCGCGTTCCAGCACAGCAGGCTTGGCCTCATAACCAGCCGCCACCATGGCGTCACGTAACCGCTGCGCAAACAATTCTTTTGCGTTTTCCATACGGTTACGTTATTGGGCAAGCCTGGACCAAAGGGAACAGCAATGTATAGTCACGTATTTTACGTAACTAATGATTAAGTTGACAGGTTCTGTGCAAGCAGAGGGAGGTCAACCCGCATGCCATGCCCAAGTCCCTGTTAGAACAACTACCCGACATCGTCGCCACCGGACGCAAAACCGCCGAACGCCTGCTGGAGAGCATCGAGAGCCGCCAGCGCGTCACGCTGCAAACCCGCGAAGTGGTGCTGCCGGCCAAGGACAGCGCGGTACAGGACTGGGTGACTTCGCAAAACCGCACGGCGCAACGCGAGGTGTTTGCGCCCGGACAGACCAGCCTGCTGGAGAGTCCGCAGCCCATGCTGGGTGCGGTCTCCACGGAGGGGCAGCCCTGGACCAACCGCCTGATCTATGGCGACAACCTGCTGGCCATGGCTGCGCTGTTGGAGGGCGACGAACACACGCCCAGTCTGCGCGGCAAGGTCGATTTGATCTATATCGACCCGCCGTTTGACAGCAAGGCCGACTACCGCACCAAGGTCAACCTGCCCGGCGTGGAGCTGGAGCAAAAGCCCACGGTGATTGAGCAATTTGCGTATTCCGATACGTGGTCAGACGGCACCGCCACGTACCTAGCGATGATCACGCCCCGGCTGATTTTGATGCGCGAGCTGCTGGCGGACACCGGCTCGATTTATGTGCACATCGATGCAAATATAGGGCACTACGTGAAGCTGCTTTTGGACGAGGTTTTTGGTCGAAACAGCATGCTCAACGAGGTTATTTGGCATTACGACAAATTTGCAGGAAAAATTACTGGATTTCCCGCATACCATGATTCGCTGTTTATCTACAGAAAAAGCCCAACCATCAGTTATTTTCAAAAGCTTCGTGTCGCCAAAGAAAAAAACAAGAAACAAACAGCACGCGTTTGGGATTCGGTACGAAAGAAGGCTGTTCAAGCAAAAGACGAACACGGGAACTTGCTTTATTACGACCAGAATGACAAAGCGGTTGATGACACTTGGGTTGATATCCCTCTCATCAATCCCATGGCGAAAGAAAGGCTGGGCTATGACACTCAAAAGCCCGAAAAGCTTTTGGAGCGGATTCTGGAAGCATCATGCCCTAGCGGTGGTCTGGTTCTTGATTTTTTTGGTGGCTCCGGCACCACCGCTGCCGTCGCCGAAAAACTCGGCCGCCGCTGGATCACCACCGACCTCGGCAAACCCGCGTGCATGATCATGCGCAAACGCCTGATCGACCTCGAAGCCAAACCCTTCCTCTACCAAGCCATCGGCGACTACCAAGTCGAAGCCGCCAAGGCCACGCTGGGTCGCGACTTCCGCATCGGCGACCTGTCCCAAATCGTGCTGTCGCTCTATGGCGCTCTGCCACTACCGCCGGACGTGAATCCGCAGCGCAACCTCGGGCACATTGCAGGCATCGATCTCGGTGGCAGGCGCGGCAGCAAGACGCTGGTGCTGGCCGATTCGCCCAACAAGCTCACCGGCACGGCGACGCTGAAAAAAGCCATCGCCCAGCGCGACAACCTGCTGGGCGGCTGGGACCGCGTGGTGGTGCTGGGCTGGAACTTTGAGCCTTCGATTGGCGAAACCATCACCGCGCTGAACGACAGTCGTTTGGAAGTGTTGGTGATTCCGCCTGATCTGATGGATCGGTTGAAGAAAAAAGGCGGGCTCGACAAGCTGCGCGGGCAGGTGCGCTTCTCCAGCCTGCAGTACCTGACGATTCACTCGGTGGAACGGGCCGTGAATGCAGGTTCGGACACGCCGACGGAAACCCTGAAGGTCAAGCTCAAAAACTACGTGCTGCTGTCGCCCGAAGCCATCAACCTGGACGACGACAACCGCGCCAAGCTGCAAGCCGTCGCCAACAAGGAGCCGCTGGCGCTGATCGAATATTGGGCGGTGGACCCGGACTATGACGGCAAGGTGTTCCGCTCGGTCTGGCAGGACTACCGGGGCAACACCGCAAATGACGCCGATGCGTTGCGCGTGGTGACCCAGGCAGTGGTCACCACGCCCCTGAAGGCGGGATCGCGCAACGTGTGTGTGCGGGTGGTGGATGTGTTCGGGTTTGAGGCGGAAGTTGTCACGTCTGTTTGACTGTCACTTGCTTGTCGCGCCACATCAATCAGATTTTTAACTGCAAGAACGAAGGAAAACTATGACTGAAGTAATGTCGCTTGAACACTATTCCACCCGTTTTGTGAATCGCGATGGCGAACTGCTGGGGGACATGCCTGGACTGCTGGCGGTAACGCTATACAAAGGTATGCAGATCACCATCCATGGCCAACAGGGGATATTCAAAGTTGCCGAATGGAGTTTTCACCATGGGCATCCGGACGAAAACGTTGGTCTGACCATCGTATTGGAGTGACTACGCACTGGCACGCCCATGTCAGTGGGTCAGACGGGCAAAGCATCCTTTTGCCCCGGCAATTGGGGGCGCGCAGCCAATACCAGTGCCGCCAGTTCCCGCTTACTTTGCAGCAGCAATGCGGCTTCGGACGGTGTCAGGTCTCTCGGTGCGTGCAAGGTACCGAGCTTCTGATTCAGTAAGCGTGTCGAAGGCGTGAGCGAATTGTCCGATCCACCAGTTTTCAAGTTCTGTTCCATGTATTCCTCGCAATTCAGAAAGTCGCTCGGGCGAGAGCGCCAGTTTGGCGGAATGAGGCTTGCCAGTCAAGCAAACTGCCGCCAGCACCCGGCCACCTTTGGACTCAATATAGCCCTTCATGTTGGCCAGTGTGCCGCCCATGCCAATAAAGTCATCTACCAGCACGTAATCACAACCGGGGCTGACCGTGCCATCGAAGCGGGCTTGGCGCGCCAGTCGAGAAAATCCATCAGCACCGGTGTGGAAAACCACGTTGGCCTGGTAAATGCCGTGGTCCACCGGCCAGTTCAACGCCTGGCTCAACAAGTCGGCAAAAACCTCCGGGATGGCATTCACGGCGTTGCGTTCATACGCGTGGGCGCTCACCAATGTAGGCGCTTGCCCGGCCAGCCGCTGGGCCAGTTGGCGATTGCGCTCGACGTTCATGGTGTCGCGAATCAGCGCCATAGCTGCCGTTCCATCCCCTGCCTTCGCCGCACTATAAGCCGGATGCTGCTTGACTGCCGACTCGCTGGCGTGAATCAGTACGTCCGGGAAGTTACCCCACAGCGTGCGCGGCGGTTGGATGCTTGTCGACATTGGCTGCATTTTCCCACGATCCCCATTTCCTCAAAACCATCGCCATGACCCAACCCGACACCCAACTCGCCCTCTCCACCGCCCTCACCGCCAAAACCAACCAGCTCTGCCTGGGCCTCGAATCCGGCGCGGCCGACATTCTGGAGTGGGTCACGCCCACCACGGCCGAGCTGCTGCTGTGGTGGTTTGGCGAGGACATGGTGGCGGCGCGGGGTGGAAGCGCCACAGGTGGCGGGGGTCTCAACTTTCACACTGGGCAGAAGCAGGCGATTCTGAACGCCATCGTCGCGCACGAGGTGCTGGGCAAAGACCAGCCGCAGTGGTCCTTGCTGGACCTGTACCGCGCCGCTGCGCCCGACGCGCTGCTCACCGGCACGCGGCTGGCTGAGGTGTCGGGACCGAAGCACGCGCATCCCAAATACTGTTTCAAGATGGCCACTGGCACCGGCAAGACCTGGGTGCTGCAGGCGCTCCTCATCTGGCAACTGCTTAACAAGACAGCGGCGCTGCTTGAGGGCATTGACGATGCACGCTTCACGCGGCAGTTCATGGTGGTGACGCCGGGGCTGATTGTTTACGAGCGGCTGTTGGATGCGTTTTGCGGCAAGTTGATTGAAGGCGGTAACGGTGCGCGCGACTTTGCCCGATCAGACGTGGCGCAGTTCGCCGACCTGTTCATTCCCGAGGCGCACCTTGATGTGGTGTTTGCCTTTGTGCGCGGCAACGTGTGCAGCAAGAGCGAGATTGGTTTGAAAGCCACCGGCAACGGCATGATTGCCATCACCAACTGGCATCTGCTGGCCGAAGGCGACGGCGTTGACGACGCGCAAGATGTGGACGCGGTGGACGCCCCCGGTGCGCCGCTGGAGCCGCAGCAGGTGATTGATGCCGTGCTGCCGCTCACACCCGGCCGTGCCACCGGCAACAGTCTGGAAGTGCTGGACCGGCGCTATGCGCGTGGCAATGTACTGGAATATCTGGCAGCGCTGCCGGAGCTGATGGTGTTCAACGACGAGGCGCACCACATCCATGACTTCAAGCGCGAGGGCGAGACCACCGAAGTGGAGTGGCAAAAGAGCCTGAGCCGCATCGCCGAAAACAAGGGCCGCCGCTTTGTGCAGGTGGATTTTTCAGCCACGCCGTACAACGACGTGGGCGCCGGCAGGAACAAACGCAAGCTGTACTTTGCCCACATCATCACCGACTTTGACCTGAAGAGCGCCATGCGCGCCGGGTTGGTGAAGTCGTTGGTGTTGGACCGGCGCAAGGAGATTGGCGCGCTGCCGCTGGAGTTCAAGGCCGAGCGTGACGAGGCTGGTGACCCGACCTTGAGCGAAGGTCAGCGTGTGATGCTGCGTGCCGGCCTCAAGAAGTTGCGCAAACTGGAGGCCGACTTTGCCCGACTCGACGTGGAACGGCGCCCCAAGATGCTGGTGGTGTGCGAGGACACGACGGTGTCGCCGCTGGTCGCAAGCTTTTTGCAGGAGCAGGAGGGCCTGAGTGACGACGAGGTGATGACCATCGACTCGGGCAAAAAGGCCGAGCTGGGTGAGAAAGACTGGACCCCGGTGCGCGAGCGCCTGTTCAACGTGGACCGCCACGCCACACCGCGCGTGATTGTCAGCGTGCTGATGCTGCGCGAGGGCTTCGATGTGAACAACATCTGCGTCATCGTGCCCCTGAGAAGCAGCCAGGCGCAGATTCTGCTGGAGCAAACCATTGGTCGCGGCCTGCGGCTGATGTGGCGCGACCCGGAATACACCGACCTGAAACGCGAGAACCGCGAACGCATCAACGCCGGGCAGGAACCGGGCAGTTTGCTTGATGTGTTGTGCATCGTGGAGCACCCGGCGTTTCAATCGTTCTATGAGGACTTGATCAGGGAAGGTCTGGCAGGCACCACCGGCGACGACATGGATGACAGCAGCGCCACCGGTGACGTGATTGCGGCGGAGTTGCGTGAGGGTTTTGAAGCGTTCGACTTCGGCATTCCGTTCATCCTGCAAGAAATTGATGAACTGCGTGACCACCACCCGCTTGACGTGGAAGCCTTGCCCGTCTTCAGCGCCATGACGGTGGCGCAACTGAGCGCCCTGCTGGGCCAGGGCGACACTTTCATCTCGCAAGACCTGCAAAGCGCCACGCTGTTTGGCGACTACCGCGTGGATGGTGCCGTGATGAATGTGGCCGGCTACAACGACTACCTGTCACGACTCACACGCCGCATCAGTCAGGCGCTGAGCGAACCGCTGCCAAAAGGCAACAGGGTTGCCACGCATCTGGTCAAACCCTACTTGCAGGTCAACACTGCCGAGCTCACCGGCTGGCTGGACGACTACATCTGGACGCAACTTTTCGCGCAAACCTTCAACCCGCTGGAGGATGAGAACTGGCGTCTTTTGCTGTTGCAACCGGTGGTGGACTTTATTACCAAAGTGTTTGCTGTGGCGCTGCTGGATTCGGAGCAAAAACATGTGACCGGGCAGACCGAGGTGCGCCAGCGCCATTTGAGCGAAGTACCGCGCCTGCTGATGCGCGAGAGCAACTCGGTGGCGGTCAACAAATGCATCTACACCCGGCTCGCCTGGCCGGCACGCAACGGCGGCCTGGAGCGCGCGCTGATTCACTGGGCGCAGGCTGACACGCTGGTAGCGGCCTTTTGCAAGATCAGCGAGAACCGTCACACCTTTGCCCGGCTGCGCTATGTGAAGGACGATGGGCTGGCGGCGTTCTACTCACCCGATTTTTTGCTGCGTACCGCCAGCGCCATCTATCTGGTCGAAACCAAGGCACAGCAGCAGGCCATTCACCCCAACGTGCAGCGCAAACTGAAAGCCGCAGTGGCGTGGTGTGAGCGCATCAACCAGCTGGCACCGGAATACCGCGGTGGCTTACCCTGGCATTACGTGCTGCTGGCGGAAGACACGGTCTACGAGTGGCAGGGCAAGGGTGCACGTTTGGCAGAGTTGCTGGACTTTGCGCGGCTGCGGCCACTGGCGGATGCTTCGCTGCAAGCGCGTTTGATTTAACCGGCGCTCAGAAAAATCCATCCCACACCAGCTTGACGCCGGTGAGGAACATGCCCAGGTACACCAGGCGCTAAAACAGCACTTGCTTGCTGCGCCGCGCCGGGCTGGACTATCACGAGCGATGCGGTGCGGCAATCATTTCCCGCCTCACAAAGCCTGAAGCTGCCGATGCGCCAAGGCCAACGCAGCCTCAATCTGTCGAACGCCGTCGCCGTCACGGTGTTTGAAGCGTGGCGACAAAACGGCTTCGAAATCAGCTAGTGGCTCAGGGGTAATAGCGCGCCATCGACTCGGCGACGCAGACTGGCTTGGCGCCGCCTTCGCGCTCGACAGTACTTTCCCAGGTCATCTGCACACCGTTCTGGTCGATCGGCTCGCATCGGAGCAGTTTCAGGTGCGCACGCAAACGGCTACCGACCGGCACGGGCGCTGGAAACCGAACCTTGTTCAGGCCGTAATTCACGCCCATGCGGGTTTGCACAATCTTGAGCGAGGACTGAAAGAACTGCGGCAGCAACGAGAGCGTCAAATAGCCATGGGCAATCGGCGCACCGAATGGTCCGGCCTTGGCTTTCTCGACGTCGACGTGGATCCATTGATGGTCGCCGGTGGCTTGCGCAAACTGGTTCACCTGTTCCTGTGTGATCGTGATCCAGTCGCTGACCGCGACCTCCTGGCCGACCAGTGCAGCCAGCTCCGACAAGGTTTGAAGTGTTTTCATGCGGTGACTGTAGCAAATCAGGCGTCCAGCCAGTCACAGATCGGTCGCCATTGCGTCAGGTCCTTTTCGACCCGCGCGGGCGCCAGATCAAACAGCGTCAAACCGCGCACCGCCAGATGAATGTAGTTTTGCGTATCGCGCAAATAGCTCAGAACCGGCAGCCCGAGGGTTTCGACGAATTCATGCAGTTTGTCGGCCGCAATGGTCCTGGCATCGACCCGCATGCCGACCAGGCCAATCTGTAATTTGTCACTGTGTTTGTTTTGCAGCAACTGATCGACAAAGTCACGCGTGGCAAAAATATCAAAAATGCTGGGCTGCAGCGGCACGATGACTTTATCTGCCCTTTTCATCACCTCATTCAGACGCCGACCGTGCAGACCGGCCGGCGTGTCCAGCACCACATGGGTTGTTCCCTTCGGCGGTTTGGCGATGGAATCGGCACCCAACTCCCAGTTGCTGATTGCGCGCGCCTGCGTCGGACGCAGCCCCAGCCACCGGCGCGATGACTGCTGACGATCGGCGTCGCCCAGCATCACCGCATGACCTTGAGCCGCAAAATAACCGGCGATGTGGGTGGCCAGCGTGGACTTGCCGACACCACCCTTGGGATTTGCCACTACGACCACGGGCATGACCATCTCCTTTGCATCAACATGGCGCTATGTTAGCGGTATGTACTGTCAATGCCCAAGAGGCCCTACTTGATGCGCCGCAGTCTTGAAGGATATCAACTGGCCTGCTGGCTGTTGTCGGCCTGTTGGCTGCGTGTCAGCCGCCGGCTACTTCCGAAGCCGCCTTTTGCATGCACGTTGGTAAAATTAATTCTTGTCCGCACGCGTGGATGGCCATACGGGTATCGGCTGTAGCAATGCAGCGTGCACTTGGCGCAGCGGGGCTTGGCATCGCCGAACACACAGCGCTCCAACAACTCGCCGACCCGTTGCCAGAACAGACGTCGTAAAAAGGTGCAATTTCCCCGTTTCGAAAGGGGTGTTTACGCCCCCGGCCCGCAATCCATGCAGTGCTCCACCGGCTGTGGACCGATGTGCAGTTTTTGGTGGAGATCGCGCAAGGCGGTGCGCAGCCCTTCTTCGATGACCGGATGATAGAAAGGCATGTCCAGCATGTCGGAAACCGTCATGCGTTGTTGCACCGCCCAGGCCAGCAGGTGGCCGATATGCTCGGCCGCCGGTCCGAACATTTCTGCCCCCAGGAACAAGCCGCTGCCCGGCTCTGCGTAGACTTTGAGCAGGCCCTGGTTGCACAGCATGACACGGCTGCGGCCCTGGTCTTTGAACGACACCTGGCCCACCGCGTAGCCGCTCTGGTAGCGCTGGCGGATCTGCTCCAGGTTCAAACCGACCGACGCGACTTGGGGTTCGCAAAAGACGATGGCCAATGGCGTGCGGCGCAAACCGGCCCGCACATCGGGATAGCGAGCGGCATTTGCGCCGGCGATGCGGCCCTGATCGGCGGCTTCGTGCAGCAAGGGAGTTTCGTTGCTGGCATCGCCGGCGATGAAGATCGGGCTGTTGCCGCACTGCAGGGTGTAGCGGTCAAACATAGGCACGCCGCGTTCGTTCAACTGCAGACCGCTGTTTTCCAGCGCCAGGGCGGCGACATCGGGAGCACGCCCGGTGGCGGCCAGCGCATAGTCGAAGCGCTCGGTCTGCCAACTGCCGTCGCGGTGCTGAAAATGCACTTCGACCCCGGCGCTGGTTTCGCTGACCGCTTTCACCTGCGCCGCTGCATCCAGGTAAAACTCTTCGTTAAAGACCTGGTTGGCGTAAGCGCGAATCTCTTCGTCGCGAATACCGGCAATGCCACCGCCGATGCCGAACACTTTGACCTTGACTCCCAGCCGGTGCATGGCCTGACCCAGTTCCAGTCCGAGAGGACCGGGGCCGAACACCACCAGACTCTTCGGCAAGGTCGGCAATTCGAAGACGGATTCATTGGTCAGCAGTCGCTTGCTCAATCCCTTTAGCAGGGGTGGCAAGACCGGGGTACTGCCACTGGCGATCACGATGCGCCGGGCGTGAATCAACTGGCCCTGCTCCGTCACCAGCGTGTTGGCATCCTGAAAACTCACCCTTGCCATCAAACGTCTTGCCGGGGGAAAGGACTCGACCGTTTCCAGTACGAGGTCGACAAAGCGCTTACGTTCGCGCTGCACTCTTTGCATCACCGCAGCTCCGTCGACCGCTACACCGGCCACGTGGATACCGAAGGGCTCACTATGGCGGCAGAGATGGGCGGCCTGCGCCGCCGCAATCAGCAATTTGCTGGGCATGCAGCCGACACGGGCGCAGGTCGTGCCCAAGGCGCCGCCTTCGATCAGCAAGATGGATTCGGTATGGGCCAGCGCAGCCCGGTAGGCGCCCATGCCGGCGGTGCCTGCGCCAATGATGGCAACGTCGACCTGGATCGGGGTCATGGGGTATGGCTCCTGGGCAAGACCGCGTAACTCACTTCGCCAACCAGGCTTGCAACTCGTCCGCACCACCGATGTGCTGGCCATCGATATACACCTGCGGCGTGGTGCCGCGTCCGGTCACCGCTTGCAGCGAGCTGAAGCTGACGCCGTGGCTGCCGAGTTCGATGTCCTCGAAGCGATAATCTTTTTCGGTCAGCATCTTGCGGGCACGGGCGCAATGCGGGCAGCCGGGCTTGCTGAACAAGGTCACCCGCGCCGGCGCACGGGCCTTGGGGTTGATGTAGTGCAACATGGTGTCTGCGTCCGACACCTTGAAAGGATCGCCCGGCCCCTTCGCTTCGATAAACATCTTGTCGATCACACCGTCCTTCACCAGCATCGAATAGCGCCAGCTCCGTTTGCCCAGGCCAATGTCCGATTTGTCGACCAGCAGGCCCATGCCGTCGCTGAACTCGGCGTTGCCATCGGGCAGGAAGTAGATGTTTTCGGCGTGCTGGTCCTGCTTCCAGGCCTCCATCACGAAGGGATCGTTGACCGCCAGACAGATGATGCTGTCAACGCCATTCGCCTTGAAGACATCGGCCAGCTCGTTGTAGCGTGGCAGATGGGTGCTGGAACAGGTCGGCGTGAAGGCGCCCGGCAGCGCGAACAGCAGCACGGTCTTGCCTTTGAACAAGGCATCGCTGCCTACTTTTTGCCATTCACCATCGACCCGAATCGGGAACTTGACCTTGGGAACTTTATGACCTTCTCTTGACTTCAGCATGGCTTGATTTCCTTGTGGTTGAGCCGTGTTCACGACCGGCTGCGCCAGCCTGGCGTAACGCTTGCGCTGCTTGCAGCATTTGTCGACACGTACACAATACGCATCAGGGCGCGCATCGTCTGTTCGCTGTCGCACCGAGGTCAAGCAAAAGCATCCGACACCCGCTTGACCCCGGTGAGGAACATGCCAGGTAGACCAGACGGTAAAACAGCTCCTGCTTGATGCGTCGGGCCAGCCAGACGCCAAGCCAGACACCGATCGGTGCAATCGGAAACAGCAGCACCGCCGGAATGTGACGGCGTAAAGATACGGGTCGGTGATCAGCGCAAGGGTCAAACCCGCTCCAGCACCAGCGCAATGCCCTGCCCGACGCCAATGCACATGGTGCACAGCGCATAGCGGCCTCCCATTTCGTGCAGTTGGTTGACCGCCGTGGTCACCAGTCGCGCCCCCGAGGCCCCCAGCGGATGCCCCAGCGCAATGGCGCCGCCCCAGCGGTTCACGCGCTCGTCGTCATCCGGCAGACCCAGCAGCCTGAGCACCGCCAGCCCCTGCGCGGCAAAGGCTTCATTAAGTTCGATGACATCCATCTGTTCCAGGGTGAGGCCGGTTTGTGCCAGCACCTTCAGCGTGGCAGATGCCGGGCCGATACCCATCACGCGCGGTGCCACGCCCGCCGTGGCCATGCCGACCACTCTGACTTTGGGGATCAAGCCGTTGGCAGCGGCGGTCTTTTCGTCGGCCAACAAGACGGCACAGGCGCCATCATTGACGCCGCTGGCGTTGCCGGCGGTCACCGTACCATCCGGTCTGACAATCGGCTTGAGCTTGGCCAGCGCTTCCAGGCTGGTGCTGCGGGGGTGTTCGTCTTTGTCAACGATGACCGCTTCGCCTTTCTTCTGGGGCAGTGTTACCGGAATGATTTCACGTGCCAGGTGTCCGGCCGCTTGGGCCGCGACGGCCTTCATCTGGCTGGCCAGCGCCATTTTGTCCTGGGCTTCGCGTTCGATTTTGTATTCGGTAGCGACGTTTTCTGCCGTTTCCGGCATGGCGTCGATACCGTATTTCTCTTTCATCAGCTTGTTGACGAAACGCCAGCCGATGGTGCTGTCATAGACGGCATTGGCTCTGCCAAAGGCTGTTTCCATCTTCGGCATGACAAACGGTGCCCGGCTCATGCTCTCGACCCCACCGGCAATCATCAGCGTGGCCTCGCCGGCCTTGATGGCGCGCGCTGCGGTTCCGACCGCATCCAGTCCGGAGCCACACAGGCGGTTGATGGTGGCGCCAGGCACTTCGACTGGCAACCCAGCCAGAAGCGAGGCCATGTGGGCGACGTTGCGGTTGTCTTCGCCGGCCTGGTTCGCGCAGCCCAAGAGCACATCGGTGACGGCCGCCCAATCGACTGATCCGTTACGTGCCATCAGGGCTTTGAGCGGCAGCGCGGCCAGGTCGTCGGTGCGCACGCTGGAGAGGGCACCGCCATAGCGGCCAAAGGGGGTGCGGATGGCGTCGCAGATGAAGGCTTGGGTCATGGCGTTCGTCCTTTGAAAAAAAGTTCATTTTCGCTGCAGACAAGCCGCGTCGGCTGCAGCGTGCGCGACAGCGCGCGACAATATCGCCATTATGTTTTCCCCCTCTCAAGCCGATGTCCGCCGTTATTTTTGTGCTGTTCATGCCAAATCCAGGACCAATCAGCCGCTGGAAGCGCTGGAAACCATAGCCAGTTTGTGGATTGACGAGCATCCCGAGTACCACGCCGATCTGGCGGATCAGGAACAGGCGCTGGCCGCCATGCAAGAGTCCGAAGAGGGCAAGACCAATCCGTTTTTACACCTTTCGATGCACCTGTCGATCAGCGAGCAATGCAGCATCGACCAGCCACGCGGTATTCGCCAAGCGGTCGAGTTGCTGACGCACCGGCGCAACTCGCTGCATCTGGCGCATCATGAAGCCATGGAGTGCCTGGGAACCATGTTGTGGGAAAGTCAGCGTGCAGGCAAGCCGCCCGACGGCGCTGCTTACATCGACTGCGTGCAACGCCACGCCACGCGGGACTGATACCAAGTGACCTTCGAAAGACAAGAACTCGGGTGACGGTTGTGGCAAGCCTGGGAGCTGGGGTGGGCGACTCCGCGAATGTCCCCCCCACCGGGCTACGCCCGTCGCTCCTCCTTGATTTCGCTGCGCCGCCCACCCCAGCTCCCAGGCAAGCGGCGGCGTTGCGGCGCAGTACGCTCACCACCAATGCAGGAGCACTCTGGTGCGGCGCTCAGTGCAGCGAAATCAAGGGGGAGCCGAAGGCGGAGGACATTCGCGGAACTGAGTGCCACGCCGGCGTGCTCCGGGTTACAGCCGAAGTGTTCCGGGGATCAGGCGGCTGCCGCGCGCAACTTCAGCGAGAACTCCTGCAACACGGCAATGCCGCTGGCCTCGGCCCGGTGACACCAGGCC
>JBBQZA010000009.1:0-31190 GCA_038208175.1 Burkholderiales bacterium | reverse complement strand
GGTTTTCCAGTGTCGGATCTGGTCAGAACTGCACAGGGAGTGGCCGAGCTGACTGCGTATTACGAGTTCATCGCCAGTCAGCGTGAACATTTGGGTTTTGACATAGACGGCGTGGTTTACAAGGTTGACAGTCTCGCGGTGAAAAGACGCATGGGTTTCGTGACTCGCGAGCCGCGCTGGGCCGTCGCCCACAAGTTCCCGGCGCAGGAGCAATTGACCACGGTTGCCAGCATTGAGGTTCAAGTCGGACGCACCGGCAAGCTGACCCCTGTCGCCAAGCTGGCGCCGGTGTTTGTCGGCGGCGTCACGGTGACCAACGCCACTCTGCACAACGAAGATGAGGCGCGTCGAAAGGATGTTCGTGTCGGCGACACGGTGGTTGTGCGACGAGCCGGGGACGTGATTCCGGAGGTGGTCTCGGTGCTTATCGACAGACGCCCGCCCGACGCCACTGAATTCAGCATGCCACGGCAATGCCCGGTCTGTGGCAGCACGGCGGTGCGCGAAGAAGGTGAAGCCGACTATCGTTGCAGCGGTGGACTTTTTTGCAGCGCTCAGCGCAAGCAGGCGATCCTGCACTTCGCGCAACGGCGCGCCGTGGAAGTCGAAGGCTTGGGCGAAAAATTGGTTGATCAACTGGTCGACAGCAAGGTCGTCAGTACCCTGCTAGACCTGTATCGGCTGAGTTTCACGTCGCTCGCCGCGCTGGAACGCATGGCGGAAAAATCAGCCCAAAACATTCTTGACGCTCTCCAGAAGTCAAAGCAGACCACGTTGCCGCGTTTCCTGTTCGGACTTGGTATCCGCCATGTGGGGGAAGCGACTGCCAAAGAGTTGGCGCGTCATTTTGGCAAGCTTGATGCCATCATGGATGCCAGCGCCGAACAGTTACTGGAGGTCGCCGACATTGGGCCGGTGGTGGCCAACAGCCTGCGTACCTTTTTTGATCAGGCGCACAACCGGGAGGTCGTTGAACAATTGCGTGCCTGTGGGCTGACGTGGCAAGAGAGTGAGTCGGCAACGCTTAGTTGCAAGCCTTTGTCGGGCAAGACATTCGTCATCACCGGTACGTTGCCAACGATGACTCGGGATGAGGCCAGAGAGATGATTGAACTGGCGGGCGGCAAAGTAGCCGGTTCGGTCAGCAAGAAGACCTCGTTTGTGGTGGCCGGTGCAGAAGCCGGCAGCAAACTGGACACAGCACGCAAACTCGGTGTTTCCGTAGTGAATGAAGAAGAGTTGAAGGAACTGTGCCATGGCGCTGCGTGACATTCTCAAAATGGGTGACCCACGCCTGCTGCGCATTGCTCCGCCGGTGATTGAGTTTGATTCCGATGAATTGCATTTGCTGATTTCGGACCTGCTTGACACCATGCTGGCGGTCGACGGCGCAGGCTTGGCTGCGCCACAAATCGGTGTCGATCTACAAGTCGTCATTTTTGGTACCAATCAGCGCAACCCGCGCTACCCGCAGGCACCGCCAGTGCCGAAGACGGTCTTGATCAATCCAGTCATCACGCCGCTGCCCCCAAAAGACGGGGATGCCGACTTGCTTGAAGTGGAGGATTGGGAAGCTTGTCTGTCAGTTCCAGGCTTGCGCGGCGTGGTGCCTCGATTCTCAAGGATTCGCTACACCGGTTTCGACCAATATGGTGACCCGATAGAGCGCATCGTGGAAGGATTCCATGCCCGTGTGGTGCAGCACGAATGCGACCATTTGATTGGCAAACTCTACCCCATGCGGGTACGGGATTTCAAGCGCTTCGGTTTTACCGAGGTGTTGTTTCCGGGCCTTGAAGCGACAATGGACGACTGACCAGAACGATTTCAGCAGCGCGCAATTCTTGAATCGAAGCTGTGCACGCGGCTAACATATAGAATGAACACGAAGGAGCCGAAAGACATCAGCATGAGCAGGGACAGCACCATACCGTCGAGTTTGGCACCAGCGGATTTTGAACTCAAGCGCAAGCGTCAGTCGGGTGTGCATCCCATTTTTCTCATCATGCTGGCCGCAGTCATACTCCTTTTCGTCGTCGTGATGGTGAAACGTTATTAAGGCCTTGGCGTGATCGAAAACAACATAAACTTCCAGGTGATCAACCAGGCTTATCCTCACATTGGGAAGAAACTTGATCTGTTCTGGGGCTGTCCCGAATTCAATGCAACGATGGAGCATCTGCAGACCGATACCAGAGGGGGTACCAGAGCGGGATTTCCGGGACCGGTCCTGAATGCCCTGTTCATGCTGGCCATGGAGCATGAAGAAGCTTTTCCCAAACTGCTAGGCAAGCAGGACGGTCAACGGATCGCGACCGGCAGAAAGTGAATCCAGGAACACTCAGGGCCGCATCGAGCGCGCAACTTCCTGTCCCAGTTCAATGACGGCCATGGCGTAGTAGCTGCTCCAGTTGTAGCGCGTGATGGCGTAGAAGTTTTCAGTGCCCGCAACATAACTGGGGGCATCGTTTCCGTTTTGCAGTTCAACCAGCGCCAGAGCTCCGCCATGCTGCAGGGCCTCGCCTTCTAGCACGACTCCTTTTGCCGCCAGGCTGGCAACACTGAAAGTGGGCAGGATGTCGTTGGCCAGCAGGGTAGCTAAGTCGACCGTGTTGCGATCAAATTGCACCGGGTAATGGGTTGGCATACTGGTTTGCCACTGAAACGCCTTGAGATAGTTGGCGACCGATCCAATCGCATCGGTCGAACTGCGGAACAGGTCGATCCTGCTGTCGCCGTCGTAGTCAATCGCATATTTGACCCAGCTCGATGGCATGAATTGGGGTAAACCCATGGCACCGGCGTAGCTGCCGAGCGGCGTCAGCGGGTCGACTTGGGTGCGCTGCATCAGGCTTAGAAATTGTTCCAGCTCGCTTTTGAAAAAAACGCGGCGTTCCAAGGCACGGGGATGACTCTGCGGAAAATCAAAAGCCAGTGTGGTCAGCGCGTCAATGACCCGAAAGCTCCCCATGTGCTGGCCGTATAGGGTTTCAACGCCAATAATGCCGATGATGATTGCGCCCGGCACGCCGGTTTCCTTTTCAACCCGGTTCAAGGTGCTCAGGTTTTCCCGCCAGAATTTGACTCCGGCCTGGATGCGAATCGGCTCGATGAAGCGAGCGCGGTAGAGACGCCAGTTTTTCGGCGTGCCCGGGGCGGGCGGCAGAATCAGTCTGGCAACCTGTGGCAGATAGTGCGCCTGCGCTATGGCCTGTCGAACCCAGTCACGGTCCAGGTCGCGTCGCGCTGCAATGTCGTCGGCGGCAAGCATCGCATCCTCGCGCTGTGCGTAAGCAGGACCGGTTACGGCGAACTGGCTGGTCTTTTTGCTGGCGGCAGGTTTATGTTTCGCGATGTGGGTGGTTTCAGCCCAACCGTTCATGGCAAAGCTGGAGCTCGTCAAGGTAACAAAAATAAGAAGCCGGATCATCTCTTGCGTTGCATCAGTTTTTGAAATTCAGTTTGCAGTGTAGCGAGGCGAAGGCACTCTATGCCTGCAGGTGCGTAACGCTGCGCTTCCAGACGCAGCAACCAGTCGGTCAGCGCGTTCACTGTGGGGTCGTTCTGGCCGCGCTGTTGCAGCAATTGCTCTGCAATCCGGCGCGGCGGGCTGTTGGGCGCGATGGTGAAA
This sequence comes from Burkholderiales bacterium, assembly GCA_038208175.1. GTDB lineage: Bacteria > Pseudomonadota > Gammaproteobacteria > Burkholderiales > Burkholderiaceae_C > Rhodoferax. The sequence continues at coordinate 27,559 of JBBQZA010000009.1, read as the reverse complement.
CCCATCTTTTGCAGATACGCTGTCACCGACCCGAGCAAGCGCAGCCAGGGGTCGTGCTGTTGTCGTGTCCACAGCGACCATGCCGCTGCTGCCAAGCTGGCCAGAACCACGCAGGCAAGCAACAGATAGATCAGGTCCTCCCAGCTCGGCGATTTAAAACCGATATTGCGCAACAGATCGAACTGTTTGCCCTGAGAGTAGTTCAGCACCCATTGATTCCAGCTGTTGTTGGCCGCGTCCCACAAGGCCCGCAGGTTCAGGGCCAGCGCCGGACTGACGCTGCCCAGCAGGGCGCTGGCGATGAGCCCACGCGGTGCCTGTAGACGCTCCAAAGCGGTAACTCGCCCTGGAGCCACGGCGCCAGTCGGGTCAACCCGTAGCCAGCCGAGCCCAGCCAGCCAGACCTCGGCCCAAGCATGGGCATCGCTTTGGCGCACCACAAAAAAGTCGTCCAGCGGATTCTTCTCACCGCCCTGGTAGCCGGTGACGACGCGGGCCGGAATGCCAAGCGCGCGCATCAAGATCACGAAGCTTGAGGCGATGTGCTCGCAGAAACCTTCGCGCCTGTCAAACCAGAACTCGTCGGCGCTGTGAGTGCCATAGACGCCGGGGTCCAAGGTGTAGCTGTAGCCAGCGCTGCGCAGGCGCTCGATGACGGCTGCCACCAACAATGCGCCGTCCCCTTGCGCATAGCGCGGGTCACGCCGCAACTCGGCAGCGAGCTGCAGCGTGCGGGGGTTGAAGCCAAAGGGCAGTTCCAGATACGGTTGCAGTTCGGTAGAGCGCTGCGTCAGACCGTATCGGTATTGCAGATAGCTTTGCGCGCTGTAGCGCAGCAGGTCATTGATCGGGCGATCAGCTACCCATTGCAACTCAGAGGTCAGGTTGGCCTCAATGCCGATTAACGCTGGCTTGGTGGGTGTGGTGTCCAGCAACAGCAGCCAGGGATGGTTATTGGGTTCCAGCGTAAGCTGGTATTTGATCGGAGACCCCAGCAACTGCAAATCGGCTGCGGCCAGCGTGCGCGATCGCAAACCCGAGCGCAGCGCGCGCCACTCCCGGCCGTCGAAGGTCGACAGCACCGGCCCGCGAAAATAAAGTCCGGGCGCTGACGGCGTCTGACCTTCAAAACGGATTCGCATCACAATGCTGTCATCCAGCGCCAGTCGGGCGATGGCGCCGACCTGCATGCTGGCGGAAAGACCGGTGCGCCCGCTCATGGCGTCGCTCGGCACGCCCCAGAGCGGCGCAATCCTGGGAAAAAGAACAAACAGAAAACCCATGATGGGCGCACCCAGCAGTGTCATCCAGGCGGCTGTTTTTGCCGCTTGAGCCAGAGGCGGTTTGCCGACCGGCATGTGGGCGTTCACCAGCGCCGTCAGCAAGCCCAGCACGGCAAGCAGCATGGTCGCGGCTGTCAGCAGCGATTGCGAGTAGAAGAAATTGGTCAGCAGGGTGAAGAAGCACAGAAAGAAAACGACAAAAGCATCCCGCCTGGCTCGCAGTTCCAGCGTCTTCAAGGCTAGCAGGACCACGATCAGGGTGACGCCGGCATCGCGCCCGAGTAGTGTCTTGTGGCTGGAGATGGTCGCAGCCAAGGTCAGTAGCAGCAGGCCCAGCAACCACCAGCGTGACGGTAGCGGTCGCAAAAATAGCGCCAACCAGCCGCGCCACAGCATCAGGCTGAACGCCAGAAGACTGCACCAGATCGGCAGATGGCTCAGCTGCGGCATGACCACCCAGGCCATGACCAGTAGCAAGAAAAGGGTGTCGCGGCTGTCGCGCGGCAACTGCTTGAGCTTACTCAACATAAAGCCAGCGCTTCCAGGCATCGTCTTTTATGCACTTCACCACTAGCGGGGCTGATCTCCAGCGCGTTGAGTCGCAAGCCATAGTCGATGCCCTGCTGCTCGGCCTGCAAGACCCAGGCGCAGAGGCGAGACAACTGCTGCTCGGGATCGCTTGTTCCGCTGCATTGTCGGTCCAGCCACAACTCCTTGTGTTGCACCTGTTGTGAGTCACGACTGACAAGCTCATCCGATTTGGCAAGCTTTTTCCAGACGATCAACTTCAAGGGGTCACCTCGGCGGTAAGCACGGACGCCGTCGTATTCGCCACGGGTCGACAAGTGTGCCGTTGCAGCACCGTCGGCGCGCGGTTGACCTGGGGGCAGGGGTGGAGGAAAGGTCTCGGGTGCTGGGTAGATCAGGACCTTTGCGGCCGGCCGCCATACCGTCCAGACGCGAAAAATGCCCAGCGGAAAGCGCGTTTCCGCAGTAATTGAAGGGATTGGGCAAAGGCCCCGGCGCGCCGCTTGAAAGGCAACGTGAACGATGCTGCTGCCCTGCGCCGGAACATCGGTCCAGAGCCAATGATCGGAGCCCATGACGGACAGGCCCAGGCCATGGCGCACAGTACGCCTTTGGCTCTGAATATGAATGCCAACATCGGCAACTGCGTTGGCAAATTGAGCGTCGGGCGTTTCAAGCTTCATGGTGATGCCGCGCAAGGTGGCATGTCCTACGTGGATCCCGACTACAGCGCAACCGGCTAGCAAAAAGGTCAATAGGTAACCCAGGTTGAGTTGGTAGTTGATGGACGTCAACAGCAACAGCAGCAGGGTGGCCGCCAGCATAAAGCCTGGACCTGTTGGCAGGATGTACACATTACGCTGCGTCAAGGTGATGTTGTCGCTCAACGGCAATCGCGACTCCAGCCAGCGCTGGAACAGGCTTGCCTTGCGCTTGGGGCCGGCGTCCGAAAGTGAGTTTGCCAAAACCGTCACGGCAGCAGCACTGCCTCAAGCATGGCGCGCACCTGTTCCACCGAGCCGCGTCCCGCATCGCTGGCCGGTCGCAGCCGGTGCGCAATGGTTTGAGCCAGGATCGCCTGCACATCGTCCGGTGCCACGTAGTCACGGCCGCAGAGCAGGGCCTGCGCCTTCGCCGCTCGCACCACAGCCATGCCGGCACGCGGACTCAGGCCCTTGAGAAACCAGCGACCGGAGCGGGTTGCGGCGATCAGGTCCTGCACATAATCGAGCAGCGGTTCGGCGGTGTGAACAGACAGCACCTTTTGCTGCAGCAAATCCAGCTCAGTGCCTGACAGCAAACTCGGCAACGCGCCTGCCATATCCCGGCGATCGTGACCTGACAGCAATTCACGCTCGGCGCCGCGATCAGGGTATCCGAGCGAGATACGCATCAAGAATCGGTCCAACTGTGATTCCGGCAGGGCGTAGGTCCCGACTTGATCAAAAGGATTTTGCGTTGCAATGACGAAGAAGGGGCAGGGCAGCGCTCGGGTTTCGCCATCCACACTGACCTGCTTTTCTTCCATCGCTTCGAGCAGAGCGCTTTGCGTTTTCGGGCTGGCGCGGTTGATCTCGTCGGCCAGCAATACCTGTGTGAACAAGGGTCCGGGGTGAAATACAAAAGCTTCTTTAGAGCGTTCATAAACGGAGACGCCCGACAGGTCACTGGGCATCAGATCGGCAGTAAACTGGACCCTTGAAAATTGCAGGCCGAAGGTCCGGGCCAGAGCATGGGCCAATGTAGTTTTGCCAACTCCAGGCACGTCTTCAATCAACAGATGGCCCCCCGCCAGCAGGCAGGCGACACAGTCCTGAATCTGTGTCGGCTTGCCCACAAGCACCGTGTTAAGCTGTTCGATCAGTGATTTAAGTTTTTGTTGTGCATTCATGGCACGACCTTACCAAAAAAAATGAGAGACGCAAGCCCACCGTGACTATGACCGGATACTTTACTCACCCAGACTGCTGGGCCCATGAAATGGGACCAGGGCATCCTGAATGCCCGGAGCGACTCGATGCCATTGAAGACCGTCTCTTGATATCCGGTCTGGATGTCGCCCTGGACCGGCGTGAAGCGCCGCTGGCGTCGCTGGCCGATATTGAACTGGCTCATGGTCGCATGCATGTGGCGGCGCTACGCGGTCTGAGCGACGGTTTGCGGGAAGAAATTGAGGCTGGCGGCCCAAGCCATGCGCAGGTCGACCCGGATACCTCTATCAACGTCAAGACCTGGGATGCAGCACTGCGCGCTGCTGGCGCTACCCTTGCAGCCACCGATGCTGTCATGGCGGGCGAGATGGAGACGGCTTTCTGTGCCGTTCGACCGCCGGGACACCATGCGTGCCGAGACAAGGCCATGGGTTTCTGTTTTTTCAACAACATCGCCATTGCCGCCAAATACGCGCTGGAGCGTCACGGACTGAAGCGTGTAGCGATTGTTGATTTCGACGTACACCACGGCAATGGCACAGAGGATATTGTGGCCGACGATCAGCGTATCCTGATGGTGAGCTTTTTTCAGCATCCTTTTTATCCGATGGATTGGGCTCACTCCGGTGCCACTAATCTGGTCAATCTTCCGGTGCCGGCCTACACCAAGGGAATGGAAATCCGCGAATTGATTGAAGCTGCCTGGATACCACGTCTGGAGGACTTTGCACCCGAGATGATTTTTATCAGTGCTGGCTTTGACGCCCATCGCGAGGATGACATGGGCCAGATGGGCCTGGTTGAGCAGGACTACGTCTGGATTACCCATCGCATCAAGGACGTTGCCCGACGCCATTCAAAGGGGCGCATCGTTTCCTGTCTTGAAGGTGGCTATGCATTGAGCGCTCTGGCGCGCAGCGTGGAGGCGCATATCCGGGTGCTGGCCGATGTATGAGCCGCGATTCGCCGATCTGGACGGCTGGATTGGGGCACTGACCAAGCCAACTGCTCTGATGGAGTTGGCGGCGTTGGGATTCTGCGCTGCCCTAGCCTGGCTTATTGCTGCTCTGGTGCGCCGTGCTATGGCCTCACATGACAAGCGTTCCATCCTGTTCGGCACCGACATCGTTGACGGTGTTTTGTTCCCTGCCTTGCTGCTGTTGCTGGCGTATCTGGCCAGGGCTCTGCTGTTGCGCTGGCTGCCTCTGGCAATTTTCAAGATTGCAATTCCAGTTCTGATTTCACTGCTGATCATCCGCCTCGGCGTCAAGGTTTTGCAAGCGGCGTTCCAGCAGACGCCTGTGGTTCGCCTTCTCGAACGAAGTATTTCCTGGGTCGCCTGGTTGGCCATGGTGTTGTGGGTCAGTGGTTTTCTGCCGGTGATGCTGGAGGAACTCGATCAAATCAACTGGAAGGTGGGTGGCGCCACCCTGTCGGTCCGCACCATGATCGAAGGTACGCTGACGGCCTGCGCTGTGCTGATTGTGACGCTGTGGATTTCTTCCGGCATCGAGGCTCGCCTGCTGCGTTCTGCTACCGGTGGGGAACTGTCACTGCGCAAGGCTTTGAGCAACGCGACCCGTGCTCTGCTGATATTCGTCGGCTTGTTGGTGGCGCTCTCGGCCGTCGGTATCAACATGTCTGCGCTGTCCGTGCTGGGTGGAGCGGTCGGAGTGGGGGTCGGTTTCGGACTGCAAAAGCTGGCCGCCAATTACATCAGCGGTTTCGTCATTCTGGCCGAGCGCAGCATGCGCATTGGCGATATGGTACGGGTTGACAATTTCGAAGGGCAAATCACCCAGATCAATGCTCGCTACACCGTCATCCGTTCACTGGCCGGACGTGAATCGATCGTCCCCAACGAGGTGTTGATTACAAATCGGGTGGAAAACCTGTCGCTGACCGATGCCAAGGTCTGGCAATCCACCGTCATCACGGTGGCCTACGACAGTGATGTTGAACTTGTCATGCGCTTGTTGAAGCAGGCAGCGCTCAATCACGACCGTGTCTTAAGCGACCCGGAGCCGCTGGTGTCATTGACCGCTTTTCTTGCTGACGGGCTCGAATTTACCGTGACGTACTGTATTGCAGACGCCGATAAAGGCGTCGTCAATTTGAAATCGCTGATCAACCTGGACATTCTCAAAGCCTTGCGTGCAAACGCGATTGAGATCCCCTATCCACAGCGCGTTGTGCACACGCGCTCGGCCTGAAGGCATTCAATGACTTCAACGTGATCGCACTGACACTATAATCCAAAATAGCACGATCGTTCTATTTTGTTTTTGATACGGGCTGTCATCTCGATGACCGGCTGGGCTCGATACACCGAATAGAATCCAAAGTTGACGTGCACGTCAACGCGGTTGACGTTGGCAGCAAGTGGATCACAGAATTTTTTAACTATCTGGAGTTGAAGCAATGAAAGTCCTGGTCGCAGTAAAGCGTGTGGTGGACTACAACGTGAAAGTTCGAGTGAAATCGGACAACACCGGTGTAGATATCGCCAACGTCAAAATGAGCATGAACCCGTTTGACGAAATCGCGATCGAAGAAGCGATGCGCCTGAAAGAAAAGGGCGTCGCCACTGAAGTCATCGCCGTATCGTGCGGCGTGGCACAGTGCCAGGAAACTCTGCGCACAGCGATGGCCATCGGAGCCGACCGCGCCATCCTGGTCGAGAGCGCAGCCGAACTGCAACCGCTGGCGGTGGCCAAGTTGCTCAAAGCACTGATCGACAAAGAACAACCCAGCCTGGTGATTCTGGGCAAACAGGCGATCGACGACGACTGCAACCAGACCGGCCAGATGCTGGCCGCCCTGGCCGATCTGCCCCAAGCCACCTGCGCCAGCAAAGTCGAGGCAGTCGATGGCAAATTGCGCGTCACCCGCGAAGTCGACGGTGGCCTGGAAACTATCCTGGTCGGCCTGCCGGCCATCATCACTGCGGATTTGCGGCTGAACGAACCACGCTATGTCACGCTGCCCAACATCATGAAGGCCAAGAAAAAGCAGCTCGACGTCTTCAAACCCGAAGACCTGGGAGTTGACGTCGCACCACGCATCAGGACCCTCAAAGTGACTGAACCACCGAAGCGCAGCGCTGGTATCAAAGTGCCAGACGTCGCCACGCTGGTGGCCAAACTGAAAAATGAAGCGAAAGTAATCTGAGACCTTGCGGGACAGACCAAGATTTGCGCAGCAAATTTGCTCTGTCCCCAACTGATTAAGAGGAAAATAAAATGACAGCACTGGTAATAGCCGAACACGACAACGCCTCCATCAAGGGAGCCACCCTCAACACCGTCGCCGCTGCCGCAAAGTGCGCAGCGGAGGTCCATATCCTGGTGGCAGGAGCCAATGCCGGCGCGGCTGCGGCAGCTGCTGCCCAGATTGGCGGCGTAACCAAAGTCCTGCACGCCGATGCGCCAGGACTGGAACACGGCCTGGCGGAGAACATGACCGCCCAGATATTGGCGGTAGCCCAGAACTACAGCCACATCCTGTTCCCGGCCACGGCCTCGGGCAAGAACATCGCCCCGCGGCTGGCCGCCAAGCTTGACGTGGCACAGATCTCCGACATCACCAAAGTTGAAAGTGCCGACACCTTCGAGCGCCCGATCTATGCCGGCAACGCCATGGCCACGGTACAAAGCGCAGACCCGATCAAGGTCATCACGGTGCGCACGACCGGCTTTGATGCAGCCAGCAGCACCGGAGGCACAGCCGGGATCGAGAGCCTGGCAGCGGTCGCTGCCAGCGACAAAACCAGCTTTGTCGGCAGCGAAATCGCCAAAAACGACCGGCCTGAGCTGACCGCAGCCAAGATCATCGTCTCTGGAGGCCGTGCCCTGGGATCGAGCGAAAAGTTCACCGAACTGCTGACCCCGCTGGCGGACAAGCTGGGTGCCGGTATCGGTGCCAGCCGGGCCGCGGTGGATGCAGGCTACGCACCAAACGACTGGCAGATCGGCCAGACCGGCAAGATTGTGGCGCCACAGCTCTACATAGCCGTGGGCATCAGTGGCGCCATTCAGCACTTGGCGGGCATGAAGGACTCCAAGGTGATTGTGGCCATCAACAAGGATCCGGAAGCACCGATCTTCAGTGTGGCCGACTATGGGCTGGAGGCAGATCTGTTTGTGGCAGTGCCGGAACTGATCGCTGCGCTTTAATCCAGTGCGCGCCCTCCGGCACGCCGTGTTAGAGGGGCATATCGGAACTGGCGTGACAGGTTCTTGACGATTATTGGAGATTTGACATGAACTACATTGCCCCTCTTAAAGATATGCTTTTCAACATCAAATACCTGGCCGGTATTGATCAAATTGCGCAACTACCCGGTTTTGAGGATGCCGGCTTGGATACCGCTCAGGCGGTGCTTGAGGAAGCCGCCAAATTCAATCAAGAGGTGCTGAGCCCCTTGAACTTGGAGGGTGACAAAAATCCTACCAGTTGGAAAGATGGTGAGGTCACCGCGACGCCGGGCTTCAAGGAAGCCTTTCAACAGTTTGCGCAAGCGGGCTGGCAAGGCTTGCAGCACCCGGTCGACTTTGGTGGTCAGGGCCTGCCCAAAACCATCGGCGCATCGTGTGGCGAAATGCAAAACTCGGCCAATATGAGCTTTGCGCTGTGCCCTTTGCTGACTGACGGTGCTATCGAAGCGCTGTTGACTGCCGGTTCCGACGAACTGAAGGCGATCTACCTCGAGAAGCTGGTGAGCGGCAAATGGACCGGCACCATGAATCTGACCGAGTCACAGGCCGGCAGTGACCTGGCGGCCGTGCGCACGCGTGCCGAGCCGCTGGCCGATGGCAGTTACAAGATTTTTGGCACCAAAATCTTTATCACTTGGGGTGAGCACGACATGGCCGAGAACATCGTCCATCTGGTGCTGGCCCGGGTCAGCGGCGCACCCGAGGGAGTGAAGGGCATCAGCCTGTTTGTCGTGCCCAAATTCCTCGTCAACACGGATGGTTCGCTGGGCCCTCGCAATGATGTGTATTGCGTCAGCATCGAGCACAAGATGGGCATCAAGGCGAGCCCGACGGCGGTGCTGCAATTCGGTGATGGCTTGGCGGGGAACGGCGCCGAACCTGGTGCTGTGGGCTATCTGGTGGGTCAGGAAAATCGCGGCCTCGAATACATGTTCATCATGATGAACGCAGCCCGCTTTGGCGTCGGCGTGCAGGGTATTGCGATTGCCGAGCGGGCTTATCAGACGGCCGTTGCCTATGCACGGGAGCGGGTACAAAGTCGCCCGGTGGATGGCTCCATCATGGCCGCCGCACCGATCATCCATCACCCGGATGTCAAGCGCATGCTGATGACGATGCGGGCCTATACCGAGGGCTGCCGTGCCATGGCAACCGTCGCAGCAGCGGCCTTTGACGCCGCGCACTCGCACCCGGATGCCGAAACTCGCAAACAGAATCAGGCCTTTTACGAGTTCATGGTGCCTCTGATCAAGGGTTACAGCACCGAGATGAGCCTGGAGGTCACGTCTCTGGGCGTGCAGGTACACGGCGGCATGGGCTACATCGAGGAAACGGGTTGTGCACAGTATTACCGCGATGCCAAGATCCTCACCATCTACGAAGGCACAACGGCGATTCAGGCCAATGACCTGGTAGGACGCAAGACTTCACGCGATGGTGGCCAGACCGCCAAGGGACTTGCCGGGCAGATTGAAGCGACGGAGAAACTGCTGGCCCAGAGCGGCAGTGCCGATGCGATGGCCGTCGCCAGCCGTCTCAAGGCAGCGCGTGAGGCGTTTGTCGACGTGGTGAACTTCGTTGCTGGTAACTCCAAGGGCAGTCCGAATGCTGTCTTTTCGGGCAGCGTCCCCTACCTCATGCTGAGCGGCAACTTGATGGCTGGCTGGCAATTGGCCCGTGCCCTGCTGGTTGCGCAGGAGCAAATCGCGCAAGGCGTGGACCTGCCTTTCATGCAAGCCAAGATCATCACGGCGCGTTTTTATGCCGACCATCTGCTGACCAAGGCGCCTGGAATCCGGGACGCTATTGTTGAAGGCGCTGAAAGCGTCACCGCGCTGGCACTCGACGCCTTCTGATTGCATTTCTGTTGCGCCCCCGGAGTCTTTATGTCGAAACTGCCAGCGCCCCTTGACCATCTGCCATTCCCGGTCATCGGCGCGCCCCTGTTCATCATCAGCACGCCCAAACTGGTGATTGCCCAGTGTATTGCCGGGGTGGTAGGTTCGATGCCGGGACTCAACGCCCGTCCGGCCGAACAACTGGAAGAATGGCTGATTGAAATTACCGAGACACTGGCCGCCTACAACAGCGAACATCCTGAGCAGCCCGCAGCACCGTATGCCATCAACCAGATCGTGCACAAGAGCAACGACCGGCTGGAACACGACATGGCCATGTGCGTCAGGTACAAGGTGCCCATCATCATCACCAGTCTGGGCGCGCGCGAAGACATCAACGCTGGCGCCCATTCGTATGGCGGTGTGGTGTTGCATGACATCATCAACGACAAGCATGCCCACAAGGCGATCGAGAAGGGCGCTGACGGACTGATTGCAGTAGCCGCCGGGGCCGGCGGTCATGCCGGGGTCAAGAGCCCGTTTGCCCTGATCCAGGAAATTCGCCAGTGGTTTGGCGGACCGCTGGCGCTGAGCGGGTCCATATCCACCGGTGATGCTGTGCTGGCGGCACAGGCGGCGGGTGCCGACTTTGCCTACATCGGCTCGGCCTTTATCGCGACCGAAGAAGCGCGTGCGGCGCAGGAGTACAAGCAGGCGATTGTCGACTCCGACTCGGACGATATCGTTTACAGCAACCTCTTTACCGGCGTCCACGGCAACTACCTGGCACCCAGCATTCGCAACGTCGGCCTCGACCCGGAACATCTGCCGGAGAGCGACCCCAGCAAGATGAATTTTGGCGGTGACAAGTCGAAAGCATGGAAGGATATCTGGGGCTGCGGTCAGGGCATTGGCGCCGTCACCCAAATTCAGAGCGTGGCTGATTATGTGGCCCAGCTCAAGCGCGAGTACGCCAGTGCACGGGAACGACTGCTGGCAAAAACCCGATAAATTTTGATTGTGCGGCAGCATCTCCCCCCAATGGGGGATAGCGGCGTCGCCCGCTGCATGTTAGAGTTTCCTCAACGGCTGTCGCAGAGGTCGCCCATCCGTATATGAACCTCAGAACAATTCTGATTCCTCCCTCGCTCGATACCAAACAAGCGCTGCGTCTGCGTCGCTTTGGTCTGGCTGCGCTGAGCTATGCGCTGAGTACTATCCTGCTGGCAATTTCTTGGTGGTTCGGCGCCTTGCCAACCATGGCCGGGTTCAAAGTCGCGCTGGTTTTCCTGGTGATCAATCTGGGCGTCTATGGAGCCATTCGCTCCGGATTCAATCTTCGGTTCACGGACCCGAGCCTGACCCTGTTTCAGATGCTGGCAGCGATTACCGCTGTGATGTTCATCGCCTACCATATGGATCAGGGCCGCAATGTCGCATTATTCGGCTGTTTCTTCGTGTTTTTGTTCGGCGTCTTTCGCCTTACCATGCGCGAGTTCATACTGGCTACGCTGTACACGGTGGCGGCGCATGCGCTTGTGATTGGACTCTTGATGTATTTGCGGCCACAAGCGATCCCAGACATGCGCAGCGAGTGGTTGAGTTGGCTGATACTTGCCGGACTCTTGCTTTGCTTCAGTATCGTCGGTGGACAAATTAACGCGCTGAGACGAAAGTTGAGCGCTACGACGAAGCAACTGCGTCTATTCACTGACAATGTTCCCGCAATGACGGTATCTTATGACGAGCACCTGCGTTGCCGCTTCGTTAACAAGCGATTCGCCGCGTTTTTTGGTCTGACTGTCGAAAACATACTTGGGATGCATCTGCGCGACGTTGTCGGACCAGAGGCTTTCAACCAGATTGAGGCTTACTACGAGCGAGTACTCGGGGGAGAACCGGTCACTTATCAAAGGGCGCACCCGCTTCCAAATGGCGAGTCCCGTTACCTCGAGATCAAGCTGCTGCCGCATATTGACGCCGATGGAAATTCCCTGGGTTGTTTTTCGGTTGCTGCCGACATTACCGAACACAAGCTGTCGGAGGAACGGATTCAGCGCATGGCGCATCACGATGCGCTGACCGGCTTGCCGAACCGCCTGCTTTTCAATGACAGGTTGACTCAGGCGATATCTCTCGCCAGACGCGACTCGTGTCAGTTTGCCCTGCTGTATCTTGATCTGGACAAATTCAAGCCAGTCAATGATAGCCTGGGGCACGCCGCTGGCGATGAACTCCTGAAAAGTGTTGCTGCAAGACTTCGCCACGAAATACGCGAGTCTGACACCGTTGCCCGGGTTGGCGGCGACGAGTTTGCCATCATCCTGGCCGACATTGCCAGGTCCGAAGATGCACGAACCGTTGCCGAAAAAATCAATGCAACGCTTTCGTCACCATTCCAACTCGGCAGTGAGGGTAAGAGCGTCGAAATTGGTGCCAGCATAGGCATTGCTATTTATCCGACTGAAGGACAGGACGCAGACGAATTGGTCAAGGTGGCAGATGCCGCCATGTATCGCGCCAAGCAAATCGGTGCCTGCGGCTGATCAGGTCGGCCAGGTCGATCCGTGCTCAGGCACGATGGCGCGCCAGCCCAGTTCATGTTTGATACGCTTGCGCAGTTCGTCCGATGCGCCTGGTTCACCATGAACCACATAGACCTGATCCGGCGCCTGCGGCATGGTGCGCAGCCACGCCAGTATCTGTCTGGCGTCGGCGTGCGCCGAGGCCGATTGCAATTGAACAACTTCGGCTTTGAGTTCAACCTCGCGACCATGAATGCGCACTGACTTTGCGCCGCTGGCCAAGGTGGCACCACGTGTGCCTGGCGCCTGATAGCCCGTCAGAATGATCATGTTGCGATGGTTGCCGGCGTAGTGGGCGAGGTGGTGCAGCACACGCCCGCCAGTGGCCATGCCGCTGGCCGATAGAATCACCATCGGGCCGTGACGGCTGGCCAGAGCTCGTGATTCATCGGTGCTGTTGATCATGGTGGCCGAATGCGTCAGGGCCTGTGTATCTGCTTGGCTTAGGCGATGATCCTGACGGTGATGTTCAAACAGCTGGGTGGTATGCACTGCCATCGGACTGTCCAGAAAGACGGGCAGCGATTTGGGGATGTCGCCACGCAGTTTCAGTAGATGAATGGCGTGCAGCAGGGCCTGCGCGCGCCCCACGGCAAACACCGGCACCACAGCCACACCACCGCGCGAGGCCAGTTTTTTCAAAGCCGGTCCGAGTTCGGCAAGCACGTCTTCTGCCGGGTGCTCGCGGTCGCCATAGGTCGATTCAATCAATACTGTATTCGCCGCCGGTGCGCTGGCTGGCGCATTCATGATCAGGTCATCGGGTCGACCCAGATCGCCTGAAAACAAAATGCGCCGCCCCGCGACTTCCAGCAGCAGACTGGCTGCGCCCAGAATATGTCCGGCGGGTGTAAAAGTGGCGCGCCAGCCGGGGATCGGCTGAAACGTGATACCGAATTCAACCGCCTTCAGCAAGCGCAGGCAATCCAGCGCGTCTTGGCGTGTGTACAGCGGCATGGCGGGTGCATGTTTCGAAAAGTCATGGCGATTTGCAAATGCCGCGTCCTCTTCTTGAATATGACCGCTGTCAGGCAGCAGAATGCGACACAGGTCGCGTGTGCCGCTGGTGGCGTACACATGGCCGGAGTAACCTTCTTTGACCAGCAAGGGCAGATAGCCGCTGTGATCAAGATGGGCGTGGGTCAGCAGCACGGCATCAATCTGCCCGGGTGCTATCGGCAATGGAGTCCAGTTGCGCAGGCGCAGCAGTTTGTAGCCCTGAAACAGGCCGCAATCCACCAGCAGGCACTTGCCATCGTGGCGCACCAGGTACTTGGAGCCGGTGACGGTTCCGGTACCGCCGAGAAACGCAATATTGACCGTCATGTACAGAGCACCGGTGCAGTAATTTCAGCCAGATCAGCTAAAAAAACTTTTAAGCCGATTGGTCCAACTGTCTTCACTGGGCAGATGTTTGCTGCCGCCTTTTTTCAGGGATTCATCGAGTTCGCGCAGCAATTTCTTCTGGTGTTCACTCAGTTTGATGGGCGTTTCAACCGTCACGTGACAGTACAGATCGCCCGGATAGCTGGAGCGCACACCCTTGATGCCCTTGCCGCGCAAGCGGAACTGTTTGCCGGTTTGTGTTCCTTCCGGGATGTCGATGGCCGCTTTGCCGGACAAGGTCGGAACATCAATTTCGCCGCCCAAAGAGGCGGTTACAAGACTGATGGGCACGGAGCAATGAATGTCATCGCCATCACGCTCAAAAATGTCATGTTTCTTGAGACGAATTTCGATATACAAATCGCCGGGTGGCCCGCCATTGGTGCCAGGCTCGCCGTTGCCGGCGCTGCGAATGCGCATGCCGCCATCGATGCCACCGGGAATCTTGACTTCCAGCGTCTTTTGCTTCTTGATCTTGCCCTGGCCATGGCAGGAAGTACAAGGCTCGGGAATGACCTTGCCGACGCCGCGGCAAGTGGGGCAGGTCTGTTGCACGCTGAAGAAGCCCTGGCGCATTTGCACCGCGCCCGAGCCGCCACAGGTAGCGCAGCTCTTGGCCTGGGTCCCCGGCTTGGCACCGCTGCCGTGGCAGGTATCGCAGGCCTCCCAGCTCGGTATGCGGATTTGGGCATCCTTGCCGCGCGCCGCCTCCTCCAGGGTCACCTCCATGGCATAGCTCAAATCGGCGCCCCGAAATACCTGGCGACCACCTCCGGAACGGCCGCGCTGCTGACCAAACATGTCTCCAAAAATATCACCAAAAGCTTCAGCAAAACCGCCGTAGCCCTCGGCACCCGGACCGCCTCTCATATTGGGGTCAACGCCGGCGTGCCCATGCTGGTCATAAGCGGCGCGCTTTTTCGGGTCGGACAGCATTTCGGAGGCTTCTTTGGACTCCTTGAATTTTTCCTCCGCCACTTTGGAGGAATCACCCTGGTTGCGGTCGGGGTGATGCTTCATCGCGTGCTTGCGATAAGCCTTTTTTATCTCTTCGTCGGAAGCGTTCTTGGGAACGCCAAGGACTTCGTAGTAGTCTCTTTTAGCCATGGTAATTCAATGCCCGGTTTCAACACAAACGCCGCGTTGAACCCGCAAAGGTGTCCAACGCGGCGCCGGATAACAGCTTTCAGTACAAGCGCTTAGCCTTTTTTGACTTCTTTCACCTCAGCATCCACCACATTGTCATCTGTCGCCTGCGTGGACGCGCCCTGTGCGCCAGCAGTCCCCGCATCGCCAGTCGCTGCTGTTTCAGCCGCTTGCTTGGCCTGCATGTCGGCATACATTTTTTCACCCAGTTTCTGGCTGATGGTCATCAAGGCTGCACTCTTTTCGTCAATTGCAGCCTTGTCATCGCCTTTCAGCACTTCTTCCAGAGCCTTGATGGCCACTTCAATTTTTTCCTTTTCACCGGCTTCCAGCTTGTCGCCATACTCAGTCAGGCTCTTCTTCACGCTGTGCACATTGGCGTCAGCCTGATTTTTGGCCTGCACCAGCTCCAGCTTCTTTTTATCGTCGACGGCGTTCAGTTCGGCATCTTTCACCATTTGCTGGATTTCAGCTTCGCTCAAGCCGGAATTGGCTTTGATGGTGATTTTGTTTTCCTTGCCTGTGCCTTTGTCCTTGGCGCCCACATGCAAAATGCCGTTGGCGTCGATGTCAAACGACACTTCAATTTGCGGCGTGCCACGAGCTGAAGGCGGAATACCTTCCAGGTTGAACTCGCCCAGCATCTTGTTGCCGGCAGCGATTTCACGCTCACCTTGAAACACCTTGATGGTGACCGCGGGCTGGTTGTCGTCGGCGGTCGAGAAGGTTTGTGCAAACTTGGTTGGGATCGTGGTGTTCTTGGTGATCATCTTGGTCATGACACCGCCCAGCGTCTCAATCCCCAGCGACAGTGGCGTCACATCGAGCAGTAAAACGTCCTTGCGATCGCCCGACAGAACCTGGCCTTGAATCGCGGCCCCCACAGCCACAGCTTCGTCGGGATTCACGTCCTTGCGTGGTTCCTTGCCAAACAATTCTTTGACTTTTTCCTGCACCTTGGGCATGCGCGTCATGCCGCCGACCAGAATCACGTCGTTGATATCACTGACGCTGACCCCGGCGTCCTTGATGGCGGTACGGCACGGACCGATCGTGCGCTCAATCAACTCTTCCACCAGCGATTCAAGTTTGGCGCGGGTGAGTTTGATACTCAGGTGTTTTGGGCCCGAGGCATCGGCCGTGACATACGGCAGGTTGATGTCGGTCTGGACACTGCTGGAGAGTTCAATCTTGGCTTTCTCTGCTGCCTCCTTCAGGCGCTGCAACGCGAGTACGTCTTTGCCCAGATCCACACCCTGGTCCTTTTTGAACTCGGCAATGATGAAGTCGATGATGCGTTGATCAAAATCCTCGCCACCGAGGAAAGTATCGCCGTTGGTAGACAGCACTTCAAACTGCTTTTCACCCTCCACATCGGCGATCTCGATGATGGAAACGTCAAATGTGCCGCCACCGAGGTCGTAGACGGCAATCTTTCGATCGCCTCTTTCGTTTTTGTCCAGGCCGAAAGCGAGGGCGGCGGCGGTCGGCTCGTTGATGATGCGCTTGACATCGAGCCCCGCGATTCGGCCTGCGTCCTTGGTCGCTTGACGCTGTGCGTCGTTAAAGTAAGCCGGCACCGTGATAACCGCTTCGGTTACGGCCTCTCCCAGGTAATCCTCGGCCGTTTTCTTCATTTTGCGCAACACGTCGGCGCTGACCTGCTGCGGAGCCAGCCGATTGCCGCGAACTTCTACCCAGGCGTCACCATTGTCGGCAGCGGCGATTTTGAAGGGCATCAGATCGATGTCTTTCTGAACTTCTTTCTCGGTGAACTTGCGGCCGATCAGGCGCTTCACGGCGTAGAGCGTGTTCTTCGGGTTGGTTACCGCCTGGCGTTTGGCGGAAGCGCCGACCAGAATTTCACCATCTTCCTGATAGGCAATGACGGACGGCGTGGTACGTGCGCCCTCGGCATTTTCAATCACCTTGGGCGTGTTGCCCTCCATGATGGCGACGCAACTGTTGGTGGTGCCAAGATCGATACCGATGATTCTGCCCATGATTTTTCCTTAAAGGGTTGGGGATAGAACTTGACGGCGTAGCAGTCGGTGGTCTGTCCCGCTAGGGTTAATAATTCTTGCTGTTTCCAACTTGTGGATAAGTTGAAATATTTCAAGTCGAAAAAGGGCTTTATTTCGAAGCGGCGACCGTGACCAGGGCCGGTCGCAGGACGCGATCGGCAATGGAATAGCCTTTTTGAAGCAGAGTGACCACCGCGTTGGACTCCAGGTCAGAGGGCACGACACTGATTGCCTGCTGCTGATGGGGGTCGAACTTGCTGCCGACAGCGGGTTCGATGACCATCACCTTGTTGCGCTCCAGCGTGGCGAGTAATTGGCGCAATGTGGCTTGGGCCCCCTCCCGAATTTGTTCAAGCGTTGCGTCTTTGATGGCCAGACCGGCTTCCAGGCTGTCGACCACCGGCAAGAGACTGTCTGCGAAGCCCTCCACCGCAAACTTGCGAGCCTTGGCAATCTCGTCCTCGGCGCGCCGCCGGGCGTTGTCGGTCTCGGCTTTGGCGCGCAAAAACTGGTCAGCCAGTTCAGCACTTTTTACTTGGAGTTGCGACAGTTCAGCCAGCGCCCGCTCCAAAGCATCGGACTCACTGGTAACTTGGGTGGGGTCGGCTTGCGCAGCGTTCTGGTCGTGGCCAGATAGGGAATTGACAGGAATTGAATCGTTTTCGGACATGGGATAAGTCGTTTGCGTGATAAGACCCGGTTGAAATGGGGGCGCGCCAAGGGAGTTCAAGAGCTCTCGCGTTGGCTGTCTGAGTGCGGCTGGCAGGCCTGCCGCACGGTCGATGATCGAGCTTGAAGTCAGTTAGCTACGGCCAACAGTTCAACATCGAACTTCAGCGTGGCATTGGGTGGAATCACGCCCCCAGCACCACTGGCGCCATAACCCAGTGCCGATGGAATGACCAGGGTGCGGGTTCCACCCACCTGCATGCCGGCCACGCCTTCATCCCAGCCCCGAATCACCATGCCGGCTCCGAGGGAAAAGACAAAAGGATTGTTGCGATCCCGGCTGGAGTCAAATTTGGCCCCCTGCACACCATCGTGGTAGAGCCATCCGGTGTAGTGGACGGTGACCCGCCGACCCTTGACAGCCTCGGTTCCCGTACCGACCACGGTGTCTTCATATTGCAGGCCAGAAGGGGACGTGTTCATGCTTTGATCCTTGCGTGCTCTTAAATTGACTTTGTTCTTTTGGCCTGACTGGCAGTCCATTTGACGGCGAAGGCGGGGAGGTCGGTCATTCTCTTGAGCAGGTCCGCCCCATGGGAAGTCACCACATAGCCTTCTTTTTCATGCGTGATCAGATGTGCACTGCGCAATTCCTTGATCCGCGTATTGAGGGTGTTAGGCGTGATACCTCCGACGCTGTCTTGCAACAGCCGAAAAGTCTGCGCGCGACCATCTTTCAAGGCCCAGAGCACGCGGATCGCGTAACGCGACTCCAGCAGACCCAGCAATTGACCCAAGGCGATATCTTCTTTGGCACTCATGATGGAAACTATAACGCAGATTCTTGCTTGCTAGCAGTTTTATAGCTGACACAGGAATCACGACGAACGACCGGGTCAGTCAAACAGCGCCAACAGTCGATCCAGTCCACCGGCATCGATACACACCATGGCGGCCTCCCGCACCGCGGGTTTGGCGTGATAGGCGACCGACAGGCCCGCTTCGCCCATCATCGGGAGGTCGTTGGCACCGTCGCCCATCGCGATCGATTGCCGTGAACCGATACCCAGTAAGGCACAGGTTTCAAGCAACATCTTGCGCTTCTCGGCGCCGTCGCAGATGTCGCCCCAGGCTTGATCGAGCAGGCGACCGGTCAGTTTTCCGTCCTCGACTTCGAGCACGTTGGAGCGTGTGTAGTCGATGCCCAGACGGTCACGAACCCGATCTGTGAAGTGAGTGAATCCGCCGGAGACCAACAGCACTTTCAGTCCGGCTTTCTTGCAACTTGCCACCAACTCTGCGGCACCCGGGTTGAGTTGCAATCGTTCCTGATAAATGCGCTCCATGTCGGCTTGCCTCACCCCTTTTAGCAAGGCAACGCGTTGTCGTAGGCTTTCCTTGTAGTCCGGAATTTCACCGCGCATGGCGGCTTCGGTAATGGCCGCGACTTCAGCCTTGCGGCCGACCGCCGCCGCGATCTCGTCCACACACTCGATATTGATCAGGGTGGAGTCCATGTCGAAGGCGATGAGCTTGAAGTCGCGCAGGCGCAACGGTGGCTGGAAGCCGCGAATGACCAGGCCGGGGAGAATTTCAATGGCTTCCATGAATTAGTTGTTTACTATGAATTAGATAGCTGCTTGTCCATGTTTCATAAGGGCTAGCAGCGTATTCGACCTTGAATCAGGGCAGCAGCGGCAGTGATCAGGTTCGGCGTGCCGCTGCCCGGCACGTCGTCAAGCCCGTGTGAAAACTCCGGCTCCAGGTTTGAAAGCGGGTCGTGCATGTGGTGTGACGGGTGTTCGACTATCAATCCTGCTTTTTCACTTGGTGGTTTTCGGGCAGTGCTTGCAGCTTGTCAGTCATACCAGTTCTCTACTTTGAGATTGGGTACGCGGGAAAGCTCTCGTACGTTGCGGGTGATGATCGTCAGGTCATGGGCCAGAGCTACACCGGCTACCAGCACGTCATAGGGGCTGATAGGCTTACCTTGGACCTGGAGCTGGAGCTGGGCACGTACTGCGCCGGCTTGCCGTCCGGCAACAGGGTCAAAGTTCAGTACGGTGTATCGATTGCTTACCTCAGCCAGATAGCGTTCCATGAGGTCACGGTGCAGCGACTTGGCGATACCAAATTCGAGCTCAAACAGGTTGATACTGCTGACAGCGATGTCATCATCGGGCTGCAAAGTCAAGCGCGCGAGACAGTTGCCAGAACGCTTGTACACGTAGATCAACGTGTCGGTATCCAACAAGTACTTCAAAAGGATTCCCTCGGCACGTCAGTTCCGAGACCCTGGTATCGGTGGGCCAACAGGTCGTCCCATCCGTCCGGCCCATCTTGCTTGACATTCAAGCGGTCAATTTCCGTAAAAAATTCGTCCCAACCTTGCGATTGTTTTTGTTTTTCCTCAATGGCAAACTTGGCAAACCATTGACTCACCGACACCTTGGCCCGTGTTGCGGCTTCCTTGGCGGCAGCGAGCGCACTGTCTTCAACATAAATCGTGATTTGACCCATAAGTCACCTCCTCACCAAGTGGGTATGAAAATTATAAGTGCGTCACACTTATACGTGTGAAGCTTCTGCCAACGGCTGGCCCAGCGAGCGCAGCACATCTCGCACCATTTGCGCCCGATCTTTGCTCTGCGGCAAGGCGCGCTCGATGCGCAGCTTTTCGTTCCCCGCGAGCTTGATATGACGGTTTTTCTGGACCAGGGCAATGATCTTCATGGAATCAATCGGCGGGTTTTTCTGGAACGTGATGGTGATGACGCCGGGTGCGGCATCGACCTTGACGACGCCGTAGGGCTTGGCAATGACGCGCAATCGGTGCACATCGAACAGGGTTTGTGCCTGGGGCGGCAGTTTGCCAAAGCGGTCCACAATTTCTTCCACTAGCGCGTCAATCTGGTCGGTGTTCCTGGCGGTGGCCAGCTTTTTGTAAAAGCTCAAACGTAAATGCACGTCGCCGCAGTATTCATCGGGCAACAGCGCAGGGGCGTGCAGATTGATATCTGTGGTCACATTCAATGGGCTGAGCAAGTCAGGCTCAATACCGGCTTTCAGGCAGCGCACGGCCTCAGACAGCATCTCGTTATAGAGCTGAAAACCGATCTCCAACATATTTCCGCTCTGGTTCTCCCCCAGAACCTCGCCCGCTCCACGTATTTCCAGATCGTGCATGGCGAGGTAGAAACCGCTACCCAACTCTTCCATCTGCTGAATGGCCTCCAGGCGTTGGCTGGCCTGTTTGGTCAGGCCTTCCAGATCCGGCACCATCAGGTAGGCATAGGCCTGATGGTGGCTGCGGCCAACCCGGCCGCGCAATTGGTGCAATTGCGCCAGGCCGAATTTGTCAGCACGACTCATGACGATGGTATTGGCAGTTGGCACGTCAATGCCGGTCTCGATGATGGTGGAGCAAAGCAGCAGGTTGTAGCGCTGGGCGACAAAGTCGCGCATCACGGCTTCCAACTTGCGCTCGGGCATCTGGCCGTGGGCAACGGCAATACGGGCTTCGGGCAGCAGTGCCTCCAGCTTGGCGCGGCGGTTCTCGATGGTCTCTACTTCGTTGTGCAAAAAATAGACCTGCCCGCCGCGTTTCAATTCGCGCAGGATGGCTTCGCGGATCGTCCCGGTCGACTCATTGCGCACGAAGGTCTTGATCGCCAGCCGGCGTTGCGGCGCGGTTGCGATCACGCTCAGATCACGCAGGCCTTCCAGCGCCATACCCAGAGTGCGTGGAATCGGAGTGGCGGTCAGCGTCAGTACGTCGACCTCGGCGCGCAAGGCTTTCATGGCCTCTTTGTGGCGCACGCCAAAGCGGTGTTCTTCGTCGATGATGAGCAAGCCGAGGTCGTGAAATTTGGTGTTTTGACTGAGCAGTTTGTGGGTGCCGACAACAATGTCCACAGTGCCATCGGCCAGACCCTTCAGTGCCGCGGTAATCTCCTTGCCGGAGCGAAAACGGCTCATTTCAGCGACTTTGACCGGCCATCTGGAAAAGCGGTCCATCAGAGTCTGGTAATGCTGTTCCGCCAACAGGGTCGTGGGAGCCAGAAAGGCCACTTGCTTGCCGCCGGTGATGCCGATAAACGCTGCGCGCAATGCGACTTCGGTTTTGCCAAAGCCGACGTCGCCACAAATCAGTCGGTCCATTGGACGCGGTGAAATCATGTCCTGAATAACTGCGTGAATCGCGGCTTTCTGGTCGGCTGTTTCCTCAAAACCGAAGTCATTGGTAAAAGCTTCATAGTCAGTCGGCGAGTATCGGAACGCATGGCCTTCACGGGCGGCGCGGCGCGCGTAGATGTTGAGCAGTTCGGCGGCGCTGTCACGTACCTGTTCGGCTGCTTTGCGCTTGGCTTTTTCCCACTGACCAGAGCCCAGCTTGTGCAGCGGCGCTTCATCTGCGCTAACGCCGGTGTAGCGGCTGATCAGTTGCAACTGGCTGACCGGCACATACAGGGTTGCCTTGTCGGCGTATTCCAGGTGCAAAAACTCCTGTATCTCGGGTTCACCATTGGCCTGCAAATTGCCCAGATCGAGGTTGATCAGCCCCCGATAACGACCGATGCCGTGGGCTGAGTGAACCACCGGGTCCCCGATGTTGAGCTCGCTCAGGTCCTTGATCAGGGCTTCAACATCGCTGACCTGTTCCTGCTTTTTGCGTCGTCGTGCGACAGGACCGGTGGCAAAGAGCTCGGTTTCAGTGACAAAGTCGATTCCGGCTTCAAACCACGAAAAGCCGGTGTTGAGTGTCGAAACACCGATGCCCACTGGCTCATCGCCGAGTTCAAACTCGACCAATGAATCAAACGCTGGCACAGTGAGGTGGTTGGCTTGAAAAAAGTCCAGCAAGCTGGTTTTTCGGCCTTCACTTTCTGCCAACAGCAGGACCCGATGCCTGGTTTGACGAATATGTTGCTTCAGCCGTAGCAGCGGATCCTCGGCGCCTCTGGAAACCGTCAGATTTCCAAGTTTTTGAAACCAGGCGTTGTCAGCAACGTCCGGTCCGGTCGGACGAAGCGACAGCTGTGGATGCTGATTGACGCGGGCATAGAACTGCTCCGAACTCAAAAACAGTGCTTCCGGTGGCAGTGTGGGGCGTTCGGGGTCACCTTGCACCAGCCGGTGGCGATCTCGAGCGTCAAGCCAAAAATGCGCAAAGGCCGACTCGAGATCACCGTGCAAAACAATCGTTGCATCTTCACCCAGATAGTCAAAAACCGTGGCCGTTTCATCAAAAAATAGCGGCAGGTAATATTCGATGCCGGCAGTCGCGACACCCTGGGCAATGTCTTTGTAGATGCGGCACTTGGTGGGGTCGCCCTCGAGCAGTTCGCGCCAACGACTGCGAAAACGGGCACGGGCCGCATCGTCCATCGGAAATTCACGCCCCGGCAACAAACGCACTTCAGGAACCGGATACAAGCTGCGCTGGCTGTCGGGATCGAAGCTGCGGATGCTGTCGATTTCGTCGTCGAACAGGTCGACGCGATACGGCATGGGCGAACCCATGGGGAACAGGTCGATCAAGCCGCCACGCAGCGCATATTCGCCGGGGCTGACCACCTGAGTCACGTGGCTGTAGCCGGCCAGGGTCAGCTGGCTCCGAAATTTTGCTTCATCAAGCTTTTGATTGACTTTGAAGTTAAACGTGTAGGCAGCCAGAAACGAGGGCGGCGCGAGACGATAGAGTGCTGTGGTGGCGGGCACGATCACCACGTCAGCGCCGCTTGCCTTGTCATGCTGGCTGATTCGCCACAGGGTTGCCAAGCGCTCGCTGATCAGGTCCTGGTGCGGTGAAAAAGTGTCGTATGGCAGGGTTTCCCAATCAGGGAAAAGGACGCAGCGCAATTCAGGCGCAAAGAACACGATTTCATCGACCAGGCGCTGTGCATCAGCGGCGTCGGCAGTCACTATGGCTGTCAACTTGCCGCCGTCCTTCTCGCGCATTCCCAAGCGGGCCAACAACAAGGAATCGGCTGATCCCGCCGGGCGGGGTAGGGTGTAGCGTTTGCCCGCGAAAAGTTTGGGTAAATCCATGAACCGCTTATTCTAGAATGGGCAGGCGCCCATGACTGATCCGACCCAGACTCCAATCGCCAACGGTTCGTCGAATGCTCGTTGTTGGGCCTTGATTCCCTGTGCCGGTAGTGGTTCACGCGCCGCTACCGATGGACCCAAGCAGTATCAGGCGCTGGCCAATCAGCCCATGGTGATGCACACCTTGGCAGCTTTTGCCAACATTGCCCGAATTGTGGAGACCCTGGTCGTTGTAGCTGCAGGCGACAATTTTTTCGATTTGCAAAAGTCCGCATTTCTGGTCGCCTCCTGCGGTGGAGCGACCCGAGCCTCCAGCGTTTTCAACGGCCTTGAATTCTTGCTGCAGCACGGTGCGGCCTTGCACGACTGGGTGCTAGTGCATGATGCCGCGCGCTGCCTGATCACGCCGACCCAGATCAACACCTTGATTGATGCCTGTGAAAAAGATCCGGTCGGCGGCCTGCTGGCCCACAAACTTTCCGACACGTTGAAGACGGCGGCCAATGGGCGGGTGGCTTCGACGCAGGACCGCAGTGACAAATGGCTGGCTCAGACGCCCCAGATGTTTCGCCTGGGCATGCTCAGGGACGCCCTGGCCCAGGTTGGCGATCAGGTAACCGATGAATCAAGTGCCATCGAGTGCATTGGTTTGCAACCCTTGCTGGTGCCAGCCAGCGCCCTGAATTTCAAAGTAACCTACCCGGAAGATCTTGCATTGGCTGAAGCGGTGTTGAATGCGCGCTCCAGCAATTCCGGGTCAAAGACGGGTGAAGGATCAATCAGATGAATTTCAGAATTGGTGAGGGCTGGGATATTCACGCATTGGTGGCAGGTCGAAAACTCGTCATCGGCGGTGTTGAGATTCCATTCGCTTTGGGCTTGCTCGGTCACTCGGATGCTGATGTGCTGGTGCATGCCATCACTGACGCGCTTTTGGGTGCGGCTGCTCTGGGTGACATCGGCATGCATTTTCCGGATACCGATGAACATTTTCGCGGCGCCAATTCGTTGGCGCTTTTGACCGAGGCAGCAGCTTGCGTGCGCAAAGCAGGTTTTGAGATTGGCAATGTGGACAGCACGGTGCTTGCCCAGGCACCAAAAATGATGCCTCATATAGCAGCCATGCGAAAGCAGATTGCGCAAGCCCTGGCGCTGAAACTGGAACAGGTCAACGTGAAAGCCAAGACGGCAGAGCAGATGGGGCCGGTCGGTCTTGGCCAGGCGATTGAAGCCAGGGCAGCGGTGTTGATCTTTCAAGCGGGATTGAATTAGGGCAGGGTATGCAGGGGAATGTCGTGTTCTGACGCCAGGGCGTCAAGAGCTTGCCGGGTCATGCTTTTCAGGTAATTGGCAATTGAGTCATGCGTCTGCGGCGACAACATGGTCAGAATATTGGTGTATTCCACCCGTGCTAGAGCGCACAGGGATTTGGCAAAGTGCGGCTCCAGCGCTGCCACCGCTACGCGTCCGTCCTTGCAAGCGTAAACGCGATAGCCGGCGTGCCCCCCGCCCACTGCCGCGCCGGCCTGAGTCAAACCCCATCGCCGAGGCATGGCCAGATAGCCAGCCGCTTCTGACAGGGCAACTTCGATGTGGCAGCTCTTTCCCTGTTTCTGCAAAAGGGCAGCTTGCAATACCGCCTCGGAGGCCATCAGAGAGCCGCCCATATCGGCGTAAAGGGTGGCTGGTAGTACGAGGCCGGTGACCAGATCGTTTTCAGCCAGATAGGTGAGGTCGTGTCCGGGTTCCTCGGCGCGACTACCGGGCGCACCGACAATCGCTACCTGTGACAGTGTCGGGTAAAGCTGGTGTAGAAGTTTCCACTCCAGTCCCAGTTTTTTTAGCGCCGAAGGGCGAAACGAGGTCAGCAATATGTCAGCTTTGGCCAATTCCCGGTGCAGCGCCTTTTGGCCCATTTCGGTTTTGAGGTCCGCCGTCGCGATGCGGATATCTTTGTGCAGGTCCGCATAGGCAGCACGGTTGTAGATGCCCATCGGGTCACCCGAAGTTCCAGGGGCTGAACCTGCGGCGGGAGGCGGTTCCAGTTTGACGCAGGAAGCGCCCATCTGCTGGCATCTCATCAGCGCTGCCGGGCCCGGCAGATTCAGGCACAGACTCAGCACTCGGATCCCTTTGAGTGGCAGCACACGGTTTCTGGATGGATAGGTCATAGTGATAGAGGTGTTAATGATTTTGTTGTTTAATGATTCGGTTAGCGCCTTTGGGTGGTTCCAAGTTGGACTCGAACGCACAATAATTTACAGCATGTTGTTAGCAAAGCCTGTCGCAGACGCGCTTTGCAATGACATGTTATTTGAATATGAGGCAGGTAGAATTCCGTTGCCGCGAGCCGGGTCAGGTTCGCACTTTTTCCCTGCGCTTGCTTGGGCCATACGCCAAGTAGGGCGTCAGCTCTGCCAGTGGGCTCAAGGACTTGAATGAAACGTGTTGATGACTTCCGCCTGAAGTTTGGAAAAAAAGAATATGTGCCCATCGTGATTGGTGGCATGGGAGTGGACATTTCAACCTCTGAACTGGCGCTTGAAGCAGCCCGACTGGGTGGCATAGGGCATATCTCCGACGCCATGGTGACAGATGTGTCGGATCGACTGTTCGATACCAAGTTCGTCAAGAACAAGCTGAAACTGTACCGGCACAATATTCACAATTCGGACAAGTCGATTATCAAGTTTGACCTCGGCACCCTGGCCGAGGCAACCCGACGGCACGTCGGAGCAGCCATGCAGGCAAAGAAGGGCGATGGCCTGATCTTTGTCAATTGCATGGAAAAATTGACCATGAACGCCCCACGCGAAACCTTGCAGGTACGCATGGCATCGGCGCTCGATGCCGGCATCGACGGCATCACCTTGAGCGCCGGCCTGCATCTGGGGTCGTTTGGCTTGCTTGCAGAGCATCCGAGATTCCGCGATGCCAAGCTGGGCATCATCGTATCGTCGGTGCGGGCCTTGCAGCTCTTTCTGCGAAAGAATGCCAAACTGAACCGGCTTCCCGATTATGTGGTGGTCGAAGGTCCACTGGCTGGCGGGCATCTCGGTTTTGGCGCCGACTGGGCGCAATACGATCTGGCGACCATCGTCGGGGAAGTCGTGCAGTACTTGAAAACTGAACAGCTTGCCATTCCGGTGATCGCGGCCGGCGGCATCTTCACCGGTAGTGACGCCGTGTCTTTTCTGGAAAATGGTTCAGCGGCGGTCCAGGTGGCGACCCGCTTTACGATTTCCAATGAATGTGGCCTGCCAGCCAAGGTCAAGCAGGAATATTTCAAGGCAGGTGAAGAAGACATCATTGTCAATACGATCTCGCCAACCGGCTATCCGATGCGCATGCTGAGGAGTACGCCAGCCATCGGTGCCGGTATCAGGCCGAATTGCGAAGCCTATGGCTATTTGCTCGATGGCAATGGCAGCTGTGCCTACATCACCGCTTATAACCGTGAAGTGGCTTTGCATCCGCAGGCCAAAACACTCTCTGTGCTGGACAAGACCTGCCTTTGCACCCACATGCGAAATTTCAATTGCTGGACTTGCGGCCACACCACCTATCGCCTGAAAGACACGACGCACCGCTTGGACGATGGCCGCTACCAGACATTGAGCGCTGAGCACATCTTCAAGGATTACCAGTTCAGTGTCGATCACAAAGTTGCTTTGCCGGCGTCCGCCGGCTAATCCCTGGCTTGGCGGACCAAACGAAGACGTCCCATAAGTCCTTACACTGCGCGCCTGTTTTACGTTTTTCCGTGCATCGCTGGAGATCTCAATGAAATTTCGTTTTCCCATCGTCATCATTGACGAGGACTTCCGTTCTGAAAACACCTCGGGCCTGGGTATCAGGGCATTGGCTGATGCCATTGAAAGCGAAGGATTCGAGGTGCTGG
>JBBQZA010000008.1:0-31433 GCA_038208175.1 Burkholderiales bacterium | reverse complement strand
CTGCATCATGGCGGCCTTGACCGCAGCATGAAAGACCCGCGGCCCGGAAACAATCGTGACATCCTGAATCACGCCACCCTTGATCCGGATCTGGGCCTTGACCACCCCTTCGATCCCTTCCTGCTGCGCCTTGCGCGGCATCTCGGGTGGGACCTGGGTCGGACAGGCCACACCAATCTCATTGCGGTTCGGCGCCGGCTTGGCCACTACCGGTGGTGCTGGCGGCGGTGGTGGTGGTGGTGCAATCACGGCAGCAGCCACCGGCACGGTGGCCGTCGAAGCAATTGAAAACGACGATGTCGCCGAGGTCGCGACATCCGATTGCGGAATGAAAGGCGGAGGAGTCTCGGGTATCTTCGGCGTCTCCACCTTCTTCGGCGGTGGCGGTGGCGGTGGTGGCGGCGGCGGAATGATCACCTCCTGAATCACCACCGCCTCCAGCGGCTTCTTGATGAAGTTCAGACCCGTCCTGGCCATGCCCGAGACCACCGCATAGCCCAAAAAGGCGTGCAGCGCCACAACAATCACCAAACCGGCGATGCGCCGGGATGGATCCCTGGGCTGGTAGCGGTAGTTCATGCCAATGATGGCGCTGCTCGAACTGTTCATCTTCTTATCGCTTCTTCTCTAGCGGACAAACTGCTCAGCGCCGATGACCGCGATCTTGTTTAAGCCGATGCGCTTGCTCGAAGACAGCACATTGGCAAACACCGCATAACTGGCCGCCTTGTTGGGACGCAAATGCACCTCGGGCTGGACTTGTGCCTGGACCAACACCTTCATCTTGTCTTCCATCTCGCTAGCACTGACCGGCAAACCCTGCCAATACACCACGCTGCGCTCATCGATATCGATCTGGATCTTCTCGGGCTTGATGTTGTTGGTCGGCGGCGCTGACACCGGCATCTCCAGATTGACCGAATGCAACTGGATCGGAATCGTGATGATCAGCATCACCAACAGCACCAGCATGACATCGATCAACGGTGTCGTGTTGATGTCCATCATCACTTCGGGTTGTTCCGAGCTGGCACTGCCAACATTCATGCTCATGGTAGGAATCTCATGCTGCTGGTCTTTCAACCACCCAGGGGTGGCGGCTCGGTGATGAAGGCCACCTTGACGATGCCCGCTCTCTGGCAGGCATACAGGACCTTGCCCACCCCTTCGTACTGGGCTGTCATATCGCCCCGGATCTGCACTTCGGGCTGGGGCTTCAAGTGCGAGACCTTCTTCAGTTTGTCCACCAGCGCTTCTACATTCTTGATGCGCTGGTCATACCAGTAGACATTACCGGCGACATCGACCGAGATGATGACGTTCTCGGGCTTGGTCTCACGTACTTCGACCCTTTCCCGCGGCAGGTCGAGCTTGATCGAGGTGGTGACCACCGGAATCGTGATCAGGAAGATGATGAGAAGCACCAGCATCACGTCCACCAGCGGCGTGGTGTTGATGGTCGACATGACGGTGTCTTCACCGTCACTCGGGGAGCCAACGTTCATGGACATGGCAAATCTTTGTTAAAGCTGTAGACGAAGCTGGCGTTAAGCTTTTTTGACCGAGCCCAGAATGACGGCGTGCAGATCAGCGCCAAAGGCGCGTACATCGCTCATGGCGTTCCTGTTGCGCCCGACCAGCCAGTTGTAGGCCAGCACCGCTGGAACCGCGACGGCCAGGCCGATGGCGGTCATGATCAGGGCTTCGCCGACCGGGCCGGCGACTTTGTCAATGGAGGCCTGGCCCGAGATGCCAATGGCGGTCAGGGCGTGGTAAATACCCCAGACGGTGCCAAACAGGCCCACGAAGGGGGAGATTGAGCCAACGGTAGCCAAAACTGAGAGGCCGCTTTGCATGCTGCTCTGGATGCGCTCTACTGCGCGTCCTACGCTCATGGCGATCCAGTCGTTCAGATCGACATGGCCCATCAGGCCGTCGTGTTTCTTGGTCGCCTCTATTCCCGCTTCGGCAATAAAGCGGAAGGGGCTGTTCTTGTCGAGCTTGGCGCAGCCTTGCTCCACCGTGCCGGCGCTCCAGAATTGTTCGGCTGTGAGCCTGGCCTGGCGACCGATCTTGGCCTGTTCCAGGAGTTTGACGATCAGCACGTACCAGCTGCTGATGCTCATGATCAGCAAAAGCAGCAAAACCGCCTTGGCTACAGCATCAGAGGTCTTCCACAGGGATTCAATGCCGTAGGGGTTGTCCACTGTTTCGGCCGCTTTCTTGGCGTCCGAAGCAACCGCCACGGGCTGCGGGGCTGCCGGGGCTTCGGCACTGGCGGTTGGTGCGGCCGCAGGGGCTGCGGTTTGGGCCTGTACAAGTGCTGGCGTCAGTGTCAGCAGCAGTGCGGCTGCGCATGCGCATGAGGCCATGATTCGGGCTAGCTTGTTTTGCACGGTGGTTCCTTTGACTGAGATGGCAGCGGCAAACGTGATGCTTGATTTGCCGACACCCAAAAATGAATGCCCAGAGTATATAGGACAGAAACGCCTGTTTCGTCTTGGGATAAGCCCTTAGACAATTCGTCCTTCGCGTTTCAGATCACGCCATCGAACATCATCACATCGACTTCATCGCCAGCTGCGATATTGCCTTGTTCGTGGTGCAACACGATCAGACCGTTGGCGTGGACCATCGAGCTCAACACGCCGGAGCCCTGATTGCCGACGGCACGGACTTGCAAGGAACCGTCTGCTGCATTGCTGACAGTTCCCCGCTGATATTCCGTGCGTCCCAGTTTCTTGCGCAGGGGTTCCAGACAGTGAGCTTTGAGTAGCGGCGGTGCCCTGAGCGTGCTGCCCATCATCTTTAACAAGACCGGGCGCACAAAGGCCAGAAAGGTCACCATCACAGCGACCGGATTACCCGGCAGGCCAAAGAGGATCGACTTGCCGATGCGGCCCACCGCCATCGGTCTGCCCGGTCGCATGGCGATTTTCCAAAAAACCACATCGCCCAGTTTCTTCATCATGAGCTTGGTGTAGTCGGCTTCGCCGACACTGACGCCGCCGCTGGTGATGATGGCATCGGCCCGCTCTGCTGCACGATTGAAAGCGGCCTCCAGCAGCGCTGGTTCATCACGTACGACACCCATATCGATGACCTCGCAGCCCATTCGGCTGAGCAAACCGAATACGGTGTAGCGATTGCTGTCGAACACGGCTCCGTCGCGTGGCGCGTCACCGAGGCTAAGGATCTCGTCACCGGTCGAGAAGTAGGCGACGCGCAGCTTGCGCCATACTGTCACCCGTTCAATACCCAGACTGGCCAGCAAGCCGAGTGCAGCCGGCGTCAGAAGAGCACCTTTTTGCAGCGCCGACTGGCCCTGCATGAGATCTTCACCGAGCTTTCGGCGGTTGTCACCGGCTTGAAGTAAGTCTGCCGGGAAAGAGACACTCGTTCCCTGCGCGGCTACAAACTCCTGTGGTACCACTGTATCCAGACCCTCAGGCAGAACGGCGCCGGTCATGATTTTCAGGCATTCTCCGGTCCCGACGGTGCCGGCCCAGGCCTTGCCGGCCAGCGCGGTGCCGACCATTTTCAAAACGAGGTGCTCTTGCCTGGCCGCTGGCGCTGCCAGTTGCTGTCCGGCAAATGCGTAGCCGTCCATGGCCGAATTGTCGTGCGCTGGAACGCTGATCGGTGAAACGAGGTCGGTGGCCAGCACGCGTCCCAGCGCCTCGAAAATAGTGACTGTTTCCAGTGTCGCCACGGGTTCCACCAGACGCGACAGGAATTGGTTCACGCTAGAGGCGCGCAATGCTTGCGGGTCATAGCCTTCAAGTTCGGCAGAGATGCTGGCAATAGTCTTCATGTCGCGTTTTCGAGCTGCCGCAACTCCTCTAGCGAATTGGCGTTGCAGAAAGCACGAACGTCATCGCCAGGTAAATTAAAGGGCACCAGCACCGTTTTGTGCTGGGCGGTCCAGGCGCCGATCTTGCGGCCGCCGTTGTCGGTGAAGTCCAGAAGACTCTGCAGCAAAGTCACGCGCAACAGGCAAAAAACAGGTTGACTGCGGACCTGCACTGTTCCATCGCCGTCGATTTCTGGTGCATTGGCCATAGCGATATCGGCATCCTGTGTTTCCAGTGCCTCAGCCAGCCGCGGCACCAGATCCAAGGGCAAGAATGGCGTGTCACAGGGTACGGTCATCAGGAAAGGGGTTTCGCAGTGTTCCAGGCCGCTCAGGAAGCCGGCCAGTGGGCCGGCATAGCCGCTCAGACTGTCTGGCCAGACGGCGGCACCAAAAGACTCATAGGCTGCCAGATTGCGATTGGCGTTGATCATGATC
Organism: Burkholderiales bacterium; assembly: GCA_038208175.1. Classification (GTDB taxonomy): domain Bacteria; phylum Pseudomonadota; class Gammaproteobacteria; order Burkholderiales; family Burkholderiaceae_C; genus Rhodoferax. The sequence continues at coordinate 27,142 of JBBQZA010000008.1, read as the reverse complement.
TGGTCGACCCAGCCACCCATTTGCAAACGGGTCAGCGCGTGCAAAGCCAGCGGCATGCCGTTGAAGGTTTGCAGACCTTTGTCCAGACCGCCCATGCGGGAGCCACGTCCACCCGCAAGAATGAGGCCCGTGATGTCTTTGGGGTCGATCAACTCAACCCCCTATGTAACTCATTTCAACGCGCCGAATGCCGGTCCCGGTGTCGCTCGCCAGAGCGCTGCGCAACTCCGAATAACGATCCGACCGGCCTTGCCAGATGCGCTCAACGGTGCAAGCCAGTTCCGCATCGGTGGCGCCGGCGCGCAATGGCGCCCGCAGGTCATGGCCCTGCGCTGCAAAAAGGCACAGGAAGAGCTTGCCTTCAGTCGACAAGCGGGCGCGGTTGCAGTCGCCGCAAAAGGCTTTGCTGACACTGCTGATGACGCCGATTTCCCCCAACTGGCTGTCGTGCACACCCATCGCGTCGGCATAACCCCAGCGTTCAGCCGTCTCGCCCGGGTTGCTGGGCGCTAGTTGCAGCAGCGGCAGCTCGGCATCAATCAGTTTGACCACTTCGCTGGATGGCAGCACCTCGTTCATGCGCCAGCCGTTGGTGAGGCCGACATCCATGTACTCAATGAAACGCAGCACCATGCCGCTGCCCATGAAGTGGCGTGCCATGGGCAGAATTTCGTGTTCGTTACTGCCACGTTTGACCACCATGTTGATCTTGATGGGGCCGAGCCCGGCAGCACGCGCGGCGTCAATGCCGGCCAGCACGTCGGCGACCGGAAAGTCGACATCGTTCATGCTGCGAAACACAGCATCGTCAAGCCCATCGAGGCTGACTGTGACGCGATTCAAACCTGCTGCTTTGAGTGAGCGGGCCTTGCGCGCCAACAGTGAGCCATTGGTCGTCAGGGTCAAGTCCAGTGGCAGACCTTCGGGCGTGCGTAGCGCCGCCAATTGCTCAATCAGCCGCTCAATGTCCTTGCGCAGCAGCGGTTCACCACCGGTCAGGCGAATCTTCTGCACGCCCTGTGCCACAAAGATTTTCGCGATACGGGTGACCTCTTCAAAGGACAGCAACGCGTTGTGCGGCAGGTACCGGTAGTCCTTGTCGAAGACTTCCTTGGGCATGCAGTAATTGCAGCGAAAGTTGCAGCGATCAGTGACACTGATGCGCAGATCGCGCAGCGCTCGACCGCGTTTGTCAAACACAGCGTGCGCCGTCCACTTCGATGCAGACACCGCTGATGAAAGCCGCTTCGTCGCTCGCCAGGTAGAGCGCGGCGTTGGCGACATCCAGCGCGGTCGAGAAGCGACCCAAGGGAATGGTGGCACGAAACTTCGCCTTGCGCTCGTCGGTCAAAGGGCCGCCGGCAAATTCAGTCGCCAGCCCGGTGTCGGGGTTGAAAACCGGATTGATGCAGTTGACGCGGATATTGTCCGGGCCCAGTTCAGCCGCCAGCGACTTGGAAGTGGTGATGACGGCGCCTTTAGAGCCGTTGTACCAGGTCAGACCGGGGCGCGGCCGCACGCCGGCGGTGGACGCAATATTGATGAAGCTGCCGCCTCCGTGGGCCCGAAATACCGGTGTCGCATGAATCGTGGCCAGATAAATGCTTTTCACGTTGACGGCGTAGCATTTGTCGAACTCGTCCTCGCTGACTTCCAGCGCCGGGCGATTCCGATGCGTCCAGCCCGCGTTGTTGATCATGACGTCAAGCGTGCCATGACGCTGTACCGCAGCCGCCACCAAGGCGCGCATGTCATCTGATTGGGTGACGTCCGCCGCAAAGAACGAAGCCTTCCCCCCCGCAGCAACGATCTCGGACACCACTCTTTCGCCCGCCGCAGGATGGATGTCATTGACGATGACTTGGGCCCCTTCGGCTGCCAGCCTTTTGGCAATGCCCTCGCCAATGCCGCCGCCAGAGCCGGTGACGATGATGGATTTGTTGTTGACGCGCATGGTTTTCTACCTTAAAAAATTATCCGTGCTTGATGGCGACAGTTTTGAGTGTGGTGAAGCTATAGAGCGCTTCAAAGCCTTTTTCACGACCGTGGCCACTGGACTTGACGCCGCCAAAGGGAAGTTCCACACCACCCCCGGCGCCGTAGTTGTTGATGAAGACCTGGCCGCTGCGCAAACGTCTGGCGATCCGGAACTGGCGTGCGCCGTCGGCGGTCCAGACGCCCGCCACCAGACCGAACCGGGTGGCATTAGCCAGTTCCACCGCGTGGTCTTCATCGCGGAACGCCATGGCGCAGAGCACCGGTCCAAATACCTCTTCCTGTGCCACCCGGTGCGTTACTGGCACATCACGCAGCAGCGTCGGGGCCTGATAGAAGCCAGACGACGGTGCCTCAGCAACTACCTTGCCTTGCGCCACGGTGCCGATGTTGGCGGCTCGTGCGTCGTCCAGGAACTTTTGAACCCGTTGTTGCTGGCTTTGGCGAATCAATGGACCGACGTCAAGATCCAGCGTTGCCGGGCCGACGCGCAGGGCCTCAAACGCCTGCCCCAAGCGTTTTAGCAGAGGTTCGTAAATCGCTTGCTCAATCAGCAGGCGTGACCCGGCCGAGCAAGTCTGACCCGCGTTTTGCACGATGGCGTTGATGATGGCCGGCAGTGCTGCGTCGAGATCGGCATCAGCGAAAATAATCTGCGGGCTCTTGCCGCCGAGCTCCAGCGTGACCGGGCAGTGGCGCTCGGCTGCGACCTGCTGGATCAGGGTGCCGACCGTCGGGCTACCCGTGAAACTGATATGGTCGATGCCAGGGTGGCGCGCCAGTGCGTCGCCGACTTCATGGCCATAGCCGGTGACGATGTTGATAGCGCCTGCCGGGAAGCCGACTTCCGCTGCCAACTGGGCGACGCGAATCAGAGACAGGCAGGCGTCCTCCGCCGGTTTGACGACGCACACATTGCCAGCCGCCAAGGCGCCGCCGACGCTGCGACCGAAGATCTGCATCGGATAGTTCCACGGGATGATGTGCCCCGTGACGCCATGCGGCTCACGCCAGGTCAGTACGCTGTAGCCGTCGAGGTAAGGAATCGTTTCGCCATGCAGTTTGTCGCAGGCGCCGGCGTAGAACTCGAAATAGCGCGCCAGTGCGCTGGCATCGGCGCGCGCCTGCTTGGTCGGCTTGCCGCAATCACGCTGTTCGATCTCCATCAGTTCTTGCGCGTGCTCGCTTATCTTCTGTGACAGGCGCATCAGCAAGCGACCGCGCTCAGCGGCACCGAGTTTGCTCCAGACCGTATCGAAGCCCTGACGCGCGGCGCGCACCGCATGGTCGATGTCTGACGCGTTGCTGCGCTGGATTTCGTCATAAGTTTGTCCATCCGAGGGATCGACCACGGCGATGGTTTGACCGGACGAGGAGGCTAGCGACGTGTTGGCGATGAAATTGAATTGCATACGATTGATTTTCTTCCAAAAATGAGCCGCCCATCAAAAAGCCCGCATTGAGCGGGCTTTTTGGTACCGATCAGCCTGATCAGCCGCCGTGAAATTTCATCATTACCGGCACAATCAGCAGCGCGACGATGTTGATGATCTTGATCAAGGGGTTGATCGCCGGACCGGCGGTGTCTTTGTAGGGATCGCCGACGGTGTCACCGGTCACGGCTGCCTTGTGGGTCTCCGAGCCCTTGCCACCGTGATGGCCGTCTTCGATATATTTTTTGGCATTGTCCCAGGCGCCGCCGCCGGTGCACATCGAGATCGCCACGAACAGGCCGGTCACGATGGTGCCCATCAACAGGCCGCCCAGTGCGGCTGGGCCGAGCACCAAGCCGACCAGAATAGGCACTACCACAGGCAGCAGTGACGGGATCATCATTTCCTTGATGGCGGCAGTGGTCAGCATATCCACGGCGGTGTCGTACTCAGGCTTGGCCGTGCCTTCCATGATGCCCTTGATCTCGCGGAACTGGCGACGCACTTCAACCACCACAGCGCCGGCAGCGCGACCGACAGCTTCCATCGCCATGGCGCCGAACAGGTAGGGAATCAGGCCACCAATGAACAGACCAATGATGACCATCGGGTTGCTCAGGTCAAACGTGATGTGCTTGCCGTAGGCATCCAGTTTGTGCGTGTAGTCGGCAAACAGCACCAGTGCGGCCAGACCGGCGGAGCCAATGGCATAGCCGTTGGTTACCGCTTTGGTGGTGTTGCCCACCGCATCCAGCGGGTCCGTGACATCGCGCACGCTCTTGGGCATTTCTGACATTTCGGCAATACCGCCGGCGTTGTCCGTAATCGGTCCATAGGCGTCCAGCGCCACCACGATGCCGGCCATGCTCAGCATCGAGGTGGCGGCAATGGCGATGCCGTACAGGCCTGCCAGGGCGTAGGCGGTGTAGATCGCGCAGCAAACAAATATCACTGGCCAGGCGGTGGAGCGCATGGATACCCCCAAGCCGGCAATGATGTTGGTGCCGTGACCCGTAGTGGAGGCTTGTGCAATGTGCTGTACCGGTGCGTACTGGGTGCCGGTGTAATACTCCGTGATCCAGACCAGAGCAGCGGTCAAAATCAGGCCTACGGCACAGGCGCCGAACAGTTTGATCTGACTGCCGGAGGCAGCGATGGCGTTATCCGGAATCAGCCATTGCGTGACGAAGAAAAAGGCGATCAGCGACAGTACACCGGCCACCGCCAGACCCTTGTACAGCGCTGGCATCACGTTCTTCATGCCCGGCGTTGCCTTGACGAAGAAGCAGCCGATGATGGACGCCACGATCGACACTGCACCCAGTGCCAGCGGATAGACCACCATGCTGGTGCCGCCTGCGGTCGCCAGCAGGGCGCCCAGCACCATGGTGGCGATCAGCGTCACGGCATAGGTCTCGAACAGGTCGGCAGCCATGCCGGCACAGTCGCCGACGTTGTCACCCACGTTGTCGGCAATCACGGCCGGGTTGCGTGGATCATCTTCCGGGATGCCGGCCTCAACCTTGCCCACCAGGTCGGCACCGACGTCAGCGCCCTTTGTGAAGATGCCACCACCCAGACGGGCAAAAATGGAAATCAGCGAGGAACCGAAGGCAAAACCGATCAGCGGATTGAGGAGTTGCGCCAGATTTTTATCCGGCGTCAAGTTGCCATTGCCAATCAGAAACCAGAAAAAGCCGGTGACACCCAGCAGACCGAGACCGACCACCAACATACCGGTAATGGCACCGCCACGAAAAGCGACGTCCAGCGCCGGGCCAATGCCCTTGGTGGCGGCTTGCGCGGTGCGTACATTGGCACGAACCGACACGTTCATGCCGATAAAGCCGCAGGCTCCCGATAGAACTGCGCCTATCACAAAGCCAATGGCGCTCAATTGATCAAGGAATACGGCTATCAAAATCGCCAGTACCACGCCAACCATGGCAATCGTCTTGTACTGCCGCGCCAGGTAGGCGCTAGCACCGGTTTGAATGGCGGCCGCAATTTCCTGCATGCGCGCGTTGCCGGCGTCCTGGGAAAGAATCCAGCTACGCGCCCAAAAGCCGTAAGCCACGGCAATGAAGCCACAAATGAGCGCCAGAATGAGCGCCGAGTTGCCTGTCATATAAAAATCTCCTGTCGTTGGTTCGCTAAGTAGTGGTGCAACCTGACCGGCACCACCGCTGCGTTGCTTCCTCGCCGCGAAACATCAACAAATAATTGATGTGGGTGATTGGCCAACCCAAGGACTGTACCGTGAAAATTGCCCGTTTCCGGCTGCGGGAAAGGGGGGAGTAAGTAGAATTAGGGTTAATACTTAGCCGTGGCTGATTTAACTTCATTGAAAGGCGCCATCATGTCCCTCGACAACGTTACTCCAGGAAAAAATGTTCCAGAGACTTTCAACGTGATCATCGAGATCCCGATGAACGCCGATCCCGTCAAATATGAGGTGGACAAGGAGACCAGCGAGATATTTGTGGACCGTTTCATGAGCACCGCGATGCACTATCCCACCAACTACGGCTATGTGCCAAAAACCATTTCTGGCGATGGTGATCCGGTGGACGTGCTGGTGATCACCCCGGTACCTCTTATTCCCGGTGTCGTCGTCACCTGTCGGGCGATTGGAATATTGAAGATGGAAGATGAAGCCGGACAGGACGGCAAGGTGTTGGCAGTGCCGATCGACAGGGTCCTGTCACTTTACACGCGCTGGCAAAAACCCGAGGACCTGAGCCCGGTGCGCCTGAAGACCATTGCACACTTTTTCGAGCATTACAAAGACCTGGAAGTCAACAAGTGGGTCAAGATCTTGGGCTGGGAAGGGCCGCAGTCCGCGCGGCAGGAAATCATGGACGGCATCACCAACTACAACAAGGCGCATCCCTGAATTGAGACAAGCGGATCAGCGCTTGGGGTCAGGAAAGATCATTCCATGCAGGCCGCCTTTGCGCTCGAACGGCTTCCATTGACCCTCCGGCTGGGCCAGACGGTCCGCCACCGCCCACCAGGCGCTGGGGTTCAAACCCAGGCCGATGTGACTGGCGATCACCTCCAGATTTTCAGTCAGGGGATTGACACGACAGGGTTCCTGCAGACTGGCCGGCCATGCGACCACGCCGTCGGTGCGTGAAAAAATGGATGTGGTGGGTACCGGCGGTGCGGCCGGTAAATCAAACTGTTCGACCTCCTTGTGTATGTCGCGTCCACTGGTCAACTCATACAGACGCCAGGCATTGGTGCTGTGGTGCGTTCCCGAGAAGGGCGTGCCCATGGTGATGACGCTGCGCACGCAATCAGGCAACTCTTTGGCCAGTTCCCGGGCATAAATGCCGCCCAGACTCCAGCCAATCAGGCTGACTTTGCGGCCTGTGACCTGACAGGTGTCGATAACTTGTTGCTTGGCGGCCTGCAGCACGCCAGCGCGGGGACCGAAGTTGAAGCCCTGGTTCCAGCCGGATACATCATGGTCTATGTTTTCAAGAAAGCCGCGCATCGGCAGCGTCGAACCATCGCTGGCCGAAAGGCCGGGAAAGACGATGACAGAATGGCCATCTCCGTGCGGCGCATGGCGCAACAAGGGCCATGCCGGCAACACCGCACCGAGTTCCCACAGCGCTCGAAATTCCATGGCAATCAGCCATGGGCTGGGTGCCGGAGGTTGGTTGCGGGGCTCCTGTTTTACTTTGATTTTCATGCGCTACCGGTGATCATGCTGCCTGGGTCTAGCTAATTGCAGTTTAACGGCAGACTCTGGCCTTATTTAGGGTTTTAGCTTGACCGGCTTTTGAATGGGCTGCGTGGACCCAGTTCCTCAAGGTAGTGTGCGATCCCCGTGCCCTCGCGCTCCAGATACCGGTCAACCGCCGCAGCGAACGCCGGCTCGGCCAGCCAATGGGCACTGCTGGTCTTGACCGGGAGCAGAGCGCGCGCCATTTTGTGTTCGCCCTGGGCCCCACCTTCAAAGCGCAGGTAGCCTTGTCCGATACACCAGGCCAGGGGCTGGTAGTAACAGGCCTCAAAGTGCAGGCAGTCGAAGCGCTCCAGCGCACCCCAATAGCGCCCGTAAGCGATGGACCCCGCGCGGCTGGTTCCAATAGCCAGCAAGCTGGCGGCGATCGGCCGGCCCTGCCGCTGCGCCACAAACAGCAGCCAGTTCTCCGCCATGGTGCTTGCCATCGCATGAAAGAAATCGCGATTCAGGTAAGGCGCGTTGCCGTGTTCCAGGTAGGTGCGCTCGTAGCAGAGGTAAAAAAAATCCCATTCCTGCGCTGTGATGGCGGTTCCCAGTGAGCAACGGAAACTGATGCCGGCCTCTGCCACCTTGCGTCGTTCCTGGCGGATTTTCTTGCGTTTTTCCTGCGACAGAGTGGCCAGGAAACCCTCGAAATCTGTATAGACCGGAGTCTGGTTTGTCCAGTGAAACTGGACGGTGTGGCGCAGCATCAGGCCCGCTGACAGACAAGCTTGAAGGTCGTCCGCTGCGCAGAACAGCAGGTGCAATGAAGACAGCTGTTTCGAAACGCACCAGTCGATTAGGGCTTCTGCCAGCTGCGCACGCTGAGCGTCGGTGCGTGCCAGCAGACGCGATCCGGGCACTGGCGTAAAGGGCACTGCTACGAGCGCTTTCGGATAGTAGCTCAGACCATGTTGTGCGTAGGCATTGGCCCAGGCGTGGTCGAACACATACTCGCCGTAGGAATGTGTTTTGAGATAGACAACGCAGGCCGCCACCATCGCACCGCCTTGACTAAGGGTGATGAACCGGCTGGTCCAACCGGTCTGCGGCGTGGCGCTGCCGCTGCGATGCATCGCGGCCAGATACTCGTGACGCATGAAAGGGGTGGATTCGGTTTGCAAAGCCAGCAGTTCGTTCCACTGGGCGGCATTCACGTCTTCGGGCGAATCCAGCACCTGGATGACATAATCATTCGTCTCACGCTTCACTGGCTTCCCCCTATTCCTTCCTGTCTGCAGTCCATGACACTCAAAATCTGCGTTGCCCAACTCAATTTCGTGGTCGGCGATTTGCCGGGCAACTCGCAAATGATCATTGAAGCCGCGCGCGCAGCATACGCTGATGGAGTGTGTCTGCTGTTGACACCGGAGCTCTCGATTTGCGGTTACGCGGCTGAAGACCTGTTTCTGCGACCCGCCTTCATCGCTGCCTGCGATGATGCCGTGAAAGCGGTGGCCCGCGAGTTGGCAGGGTTAAAAGACTTGACGGTGGTGGTCGGGCATCCGAGTGGTGGCGACAGTCGCACCCGGTCCGTGGCGATTCAAAACCGGCATAACGCCGCTAGCGTGCTGTGCGAGGGGGCGGTATTGGCGACCTATGCCAAACGTGAACTACCGAACTACCAGGTATTTGATGAGCGGCGTTATTTCACGCCAGGGCAGGATGTCTGTGTGTTTGAAGCTGGCGCGGTCGGTCAAAAAGTTAAAGTTGGCTTGTTGATTTGTGAGGATGCCTGGTTCGAGGAACCGGCACGGCAAACCCGGCTGGCCGGTGCCGAGTTGCTGGCGGTCATCAATGCGTCGCCGTTTCACATTGGCAAAGGATCTGAGCGCGAGCAGATGATGCGCGAGCGGGTGCTGGCCTGTGGCTTGCCGCTGGTCTATGCGCATCTGGTCGGGGGTCAGGATGAAGTTGTGTTCGAGGGGCAGTCATTCGCACTCAATGCCGACGGTGCGGTGGCGGCGCGGGCTCACAGTTTTGTGGAGGACAGCTTTGTCGTGCAGGCCGACTGGGCGCAGCAGTCTGTCCGGCTGTCTGGGGCGGTGGCGCCTGAGCGTTGCGCTGAGGCGGATCTGTGGGATGCGCTGGTGCTCGGTGTGCGCGACTACATCGGCAAGAACGGATTTCCGGGTGTGCTTTTGGGCCTGTCGGGCGGCATCGACTCGGCACTGGTGCTGGCGGTGGCGGTTGATGCTCTGGGTAAAGACCGGGTGCGAACCGTCATGATGCCGTCACCCTATACGGCAGATATCAGTTGGATCGATGCGCGCGACATGGCGCGGCGACTGGGCGTGCGCTATGACGAAATTTCAATCGTGCCCGAGTTTGAAGCCTTCAAGACTTCGCTGACAGCTGAGTTTCAGGGACTGGCCGAGGACACGACCGAGGAGAATATTCAGGCCCGGATTCGGGGCACGCTGCTGATGGCGCTGTCCAACAAGTTTGGCAGCATTGTGTTGACGACGGGCAACAAATCCGAGATGGCAACCGGCTATTGCACGCTTTACGGTGATATGGCGGGTGGCTTCGCGGTAATCAAGGACCTGGCAAAAACGACGGTATTCCGGATGGCTCGTTGGCGAAATGCGAACGATCCTTACGGCTCTGGCAGTGAGCCGATTCCGTCGCGCATCATCACCCGGCCACCCAGCGCCGAACTGCGTCCGGACCAGAAGGACCAGGACAGCCTGCCGGACTATGAAGTGCTTGACGCGATCCTGGAACGCTACATGGAGAACGACCAGAGCATCGAGGACATCATTGCTGCCGGTTTCAAGCGTGCCGATGTAGAGAAGGTTACCCGCCTGATCAAGGTCAATGAATACAAGCGCCGCCAGGCGCCGGTAGGTATTCGTGTCAGTCACCGCAGTTTTGGCAAGGATTGGCGTTATCCTATAACCAATCGATTTCGAGCCTAAAGGAATTCACCATGAAACAGATCACTGCCATCATCAAACCATTCAAGCTGGAAGAGGTCCGGGAAGCACTGGCCGAATGCGGCGTTACCGGCCTCACTGTGACCGAGGTCAAGGGCTTTGGTCGCCAGAAAGGTCATACCGAGCTTTACCGCGGCGCTGAATATGTGGTCGATTTCTTGCCCAAGGTGAAGGTTGAAGTGGTGGTCAAGAGTGATGACCTTGATCGGTGTGTAGACGCGATCGTCAAGGCCGCTCATACCGGCAAGATCGGAGATGGCAAGATCTTTGTGACCAGTGTGGAGCGTGTGGTCCGCATCCGCACTGGCGAGCTGGACGAGTCGGCGGTTTAATCAGTTGGGGACAGAGCTAAAGATCTGTCCCTCAAACATCTATATTTGTTCCAGGCGCGGGGTGTGAGACATACCCGCTGCCTGCACCAGTTCCGAGAGCAGGCTTGATGCAATGGTTCCACTGCGGACCAAGTCCATTTGCCATGTGCCCATGAATTGCTGCTCGACCGCACTTTTCAGAAAACCAAGCAGCGTGTCGTAGTAGCCGTCGATGTTCAATAGTCCGATCGGCTTGTCGTGGTAGCCGAGCTGACGCCAGGTCCAGACTTCAAACAATTCCTCAAATGTGCCAATGCCTCCGGGGAGCGCCAAAAAGGCGTCGGCACGCTCGGCCATCATGCGTTTTCGGTCGTGCATGCTGTCGACGATGTGGAGCTCGGTGCAAGCCCGGTGCGCCCATTCTTTTTCTACCAGCGCTTTCGGAATGATGCCTACCACCTGAGCACCTGCGGCCAGTGCAGCATCCGCCACGACGCCCATCAGGCCGGCTTTGCCGCCTCCATAAACCAGTCTTCCGCCGTGCCGCCCGATCCAGTTGCCGACCTCCATCGCGGCGTTGGTGAAGCTGGGGTTTGAACCGGGACGAGAGCCGCAGTAGACGCATACGCTGAAAGCTGAAGGCATGTTTTCTATTCGTTTGAGTGCGGCGTTGAAACGAGCCGGGTACCTGCCATTGCATCGTGCCAGAACTGCTGGTGTGGGTGAAAGTAGCTGAGGACAGCCCACACAGCGACCCAAGCCACTATGATGACAACAGATTCTGGACCCGACAGGTTGAAGGGTGCGATCGCCGCCAGGGCCGGCAGAAACCATAGCCAACAAAGCAGGTAGCGAAGCAAGGCGCGCATCTGTGTGATGGGTTTGCCTGAGTGATCCACGACGGTGATATGCCAAGTCTTCATCGCCAGGGTTTGCCCCTTGGCCCATAGCCAGACAAAATAGATGCCAAAGATAACGAAGAGAAAGGCCTGCAAGGCGTGGCGGTTGTCCATCGCGTTGCGGGTTTGGCTTAACGTGCCGAACAGGTAGCCGGCGATGAAAACCACACCGAAAATCAATACGCCTTCGTACAGCCAGCATGCCATGCGGCGCGCCAGACCGGGTGTTTTCAACGGGGGCTTCATCAGGGTAACAGCGGCGTGGTTCAGTTTTTCTGAGTTGCGGCCGGTTCGAGCGCAGGCTGCGTCGGCGGCAGCAACGTGGTGTTATTCAACGCAGGGTTGGAGGCCGCGACTTTCGATGCCGCCTTTGGATTCTGTTTGTTCACCGGAACCACAGCCAGTTTCTGCGCTGGTACAGGTTTGGCAGCTGCCGCTGCTCCGGGTGGCTTGCTCGCTGTGGACGTTGCCAGCTTCTGTTTTTCTTCCGGACTGAGTTCCTGGTAAGCCTTCCAGGTGGCCGCTTTTTGGCTCGGCGTCAGTTGCTTCGACTGCGCAAAATTCAAACGCGCCTGTGCCCTCTGCTGTTCGCTAAGCGCCACCCATTCCGTCATCCTGCTATGCAGCTTGGCCTGTTCTGCGGGTGCGAGACTCGGGTAGTTCGCAGCGATCGCAAGCCACTTGCGCTTCTGAGAGGCTCCCAGCGAATTCCAGTTCGCAGCCAAGGGTTTGAGCGACTGCTGCTGCACCGGGGTCAGGTCCTGCCAGGCGGGTTTCGATGAATTCGCGGTAACAGCGGAATTCTTTGCAACCGAACTCGATGCGGGCTTTTTTGCCGATGCCGCCGACGCGGGCGGCGCAGCGACCGTCTGGGCCATGGCGCACGACGTCGGCATGCTCAGGGCAGCCAGCAGAAAAAACGCGATTCCATAGGCCAGCTTTCCGGCCATCAAAGATTGCTTGTACGCAGCGGAGTTGTGCATGAACACAGAAAAGTCCAAAGCGTCAATCTTGCCCGGATCTGCTCTTGAGGAATTGAATAAAACCAGGGTCGGTGTAGGCCGCCGGCGGCAAGTCATCGGTCAGCAAAGCAGCATCGATTTCAGCAATTTCCTTGGCCCGCTTGTCATTCTGAACCAGCGTGATGGTAATCAGCCCAAGGACCAGCAACAGCAATGGAACAGTGGCTGCCGCGCGATCCCACCAACTTAAGCGTTCACTTCCAAATGTCATCGTTGCAGCACCACCCGAAAGCGCCACGCTGCTGGCTGTTTGGGCGCTGATCTTTCTGTTGCCCAAGGCCCGCACCCTGGCAGCGCGCAAACGTTCGGAAACGTCGTAAGGAAGGTTGTTGACAGCGTCGGACAGGCGTGCCGTGACCCGCAATCCGAAACGGTCCGCTGCAAGTTGATTTTGATAAAAATTTGTATTGGTCATGCTGTTATTCCCTTTGCCCTCAAGGCTCTGCCAAGGGCTTGAACTGCTCTTGAACAGTGCGTTTTGACACTGCCTTCCGAGCAACCCATCGCTGCAGCCGTCTCTGCCACGTCCAGTTCTTCCCAGTAACGCATGAGGAAGGCTTCTCGTTGACGAGTCGGCAATTCCTGAATCTCGATCTCGATTGCATGCAAGGTTTGTGCCCGCTGCGCCGACGTTTCAGGGTTTTCAGCCTGTTCTGATTCACTTGGTACGTTCAAGGCGCCCAGAAGGTCAAACTCTCCGTCCTCGTCATCTGATTCGAAATCACTCAGGTTGGAGAACAATGTGTTTCGGGTCTTTTGTCGCCGAAACCAGTCCAACGTGCAATTCGACAAAATTCGCTGAAACAGCATCGGTAACTCCGCAGCTGGCTTGTCCCCATAGTGCTCGGCAAGCTTCATCATGCTGTCTTGCACGATATCGAGCGCCGACTCCTCGTTGCGCACGTGGTACACCGATCGCTTGAAGGCGCGCTTTTCGACGCTTTTCAAAAAATCAGAAAGTTCTTGTTCGGTTGCCAAGCTGTAATGGCCTGTATCTGGCGCTGCGGATTGATTGGCGCTGATTATGGCACTGTGATGGAAATTTTCTAGTGACAAAACCGTCTTCCAATTCGGTCAGGTGTCATAATAATGGCTGCAAATCAAAAGGCAAACGGGTCTTGGTCCGGCGCAGAAATCAATGCGCTTATGGCTTTGGCTCTAAGTTCCAACGCGACTCCAAAAGTGTTTGCGAAGGGGCACCCAAGGTTTTTCGTCAAAGAAATTCACAAAGGTTGATCATGAAGATATCTAAAGCTGAAATCACACCGGCGGCCTCGGCAACGACTGCTACCAAATCCCTAGCCTCCACTGCCTCGGGTGAGCAGGATCTGAGGGGTGCTGAAATACTGGTCAAAGCGCTGCAAGCAGAAGGCGTCAAGTACGTCTGGGGCTATCCCGGCGGCGCTGTGCTTCACATTTACGATGCTTTTTACAAGCAGGACACGATCCAGCATATTTTGGTGCGGCATGAGCAGGCAGCGGTCCACGCGGCCGATGGCTACGCTCGTGCGACAGGCGATGTGGGTGTCGCGCTGGTCACCTCTGGGCCAGGGGTCACCAATGCGGTTACTGGCATCGCTACCGCCTATATGGACAGTATTCCAATGGTGATCGTGACCGGGCAGGTTCCAACGCACGCCATCGGGCTCGATGCTTTTCAGGAATGTGACGCGGTTGGCATCACGCGGCCGGTCGTAAAGCACAACTTTCTGGTTAAGGACACCCGTGACCTGGCCGAAACCATGAAAAAGGCATTCCATATTGCCCGTAGTGGTCGCCCCGGTCCGGTGGTCGTGGATATTCCAAAAGATGTTTCGTTCCGGAAAGTGCATTACCCAGGTTACCCGGCCAGCGTGGAGATGCGTTCCTACAACCCGGTGCGCAAAGGTCACGGCGGGCAGATCCGCAAGGCGTTGCAACTTCTGTTGGCTGCCAAACGCCCGTATGTCTACACCGGCGGTGGCGTTATTTTGAGCAATGCGTCGGCTGAACTGCGCACATTGGTCGACATGCTCGGATACCCCTGCACCAACACGCTGATGGGCCTGGGCGCCTATCCTGCCAGTGACCGCAAGTTTCTTGGCATGCTGGGCATGCACGGAACAGTAGAGGCCAACAATGCGATGCAGCACTGTGACGTGCTGCTGGCGGTGGGCGCTCGTTTTGATGACCGGGTGATCGGAAACCCCAAACACTTCGCGCAGAATGAGCGCAAGATTATTCACATCGACATTGATCCGTCGAGCATTTCCAAGCGCGTCCGCGTCGATATCCCGATTGTGGGTGATGTCAGGGAAGTGTTGACTGAAATGATCGACATGATCCGCGAGAGCGCGATAAAGCCGGACGCCCAGGCGCTGGGCAACTGGTGGGACGCCATAGAAACCTGGCGCAAACGTGACTGTCTCAAATACGATCACGGCAAGAACGATGTGATCAAGCCGCAATACGTGATCGAAACGATATGGAACATGACGAAGAATGCGGACACCTACATCACGTCGGACGTCGGCCAGCACCAGATGTGGGCGGCACAGTACTATCACTTTGACGAGCCGCGCCGCTGGATCAATTCCGGTGGCCTGGGAACCATGGGCGTTGGCATTCCGTACGCCATGGGCATCAAGATGGCAAAACCTGACAGTGAAGTTTTCTGCATTACCGGCGACGGCTCGGTGCAGATGTGCATTCAGGAACTATCGACCTGTCTGCAATACAACACACCGATCAAAATTGTTTCACTGAACAACCGCTATTTGGGCATGGTTCGCCAGTGGCAGGAAGTTGAGTACGAGGGACGTTACAGCCACAGTTACATGGATGCCCTGCCCAATTTTGTCAAACTGGCTGAAGCCTATGGCCATGTCGGCATGTTGATCGAGCGTGCGCAGGACGTCGAGCCGGCCTTGCGCGAGGCGCGCAAGTTGAAGGACCGTACGGTATTCATGGATTTCCGTACCGACCCAACTGAAAACGTGTTCCCGATGGTGCAGGCCGGCAAAGGCATTACCGAAATGTTGCTGGGTTCGGAAGACCTTTAATTTATTGATCAATCTATTGTTTGCCAAGTCCGGCGGTTACCGCCACCGGAGGAGGGCAGCAAAAAGAGGAAATTCAAGTCATGAAACATATCATTGCAGTATTGCTGGAAAACGAGCCTGGTGCCTTGTCGCGCGTGGTCGGTCTGTTCTCTGCACGGGGTTATAACATCGAGTCGCTGACCGTTGCGCCGACCGAGGATGCAAGTTTGTCGCGCATGACGATTCAGACCGCCGGGTCGGATGAAGTTATTGAACAAATCACCAAGCACCTGAATCGCCTGATAGAGGTCGTGAAGGTCGTTGATTTGACAGAGGGCGCCTACACCGAACGGGAACTGATGATGGTCAAGGTCCGGGCGGTCGGCAAGGAGCGCGAAGAGATGAAACGCATGGCCGACATCTTTCGCGGCCGTATTATCGATGTGACCGAGAAAAGCTACACCATTGAGCTGACCGGCAACCAGGAAAAGAATGACGCGTTTCTCGAAGCCATCGAGCGTGGCGCCATTCTGGAAACGGTTCGTACCGGGCCTAGTGGCATTGGACGAGGCGAGCGAATCCTGAGAGTTTGATTTTTTACAACGGAGAATGAAATGAAGGTTTATTACGACAAGGACTGTGATCTCAGTCTGATCAAAGGCAAGACGGTCGCCATCATTGGCTATGGCAGTCAGGGCCATGCCCACGCCCAGAATCTGAACGACAGTGGCGTCAAAGTCGTGGTTGGCTTGCGCAAGAGCGGCGCCTCGTGGTCCAAAGTTGAAAAGGCCGGCCTCAAGGTTGCCGAAGTCGCTGAGGCGGTCAAGTCTGCCGACGTGGTCATGGTTCTGCTGCCCGATGAACAGATTGGCGCCGTCTACAGCAACGACATCGAGCCCAACATCAAGCAGGGCGCTTCCCTGGTGTTTGCCCATGGTTTCAATATTCATTACGGCCTGGTGAACCCGCGCGCCGATCTGGATGTCTGGATGGTTGCACCCAAGGCGCCCGGTCACACGGTGCGTGGCACTTATGTGCAAGGTGGCGGCGTGCCGCAACTGATCGCCATTCACCAGGACAAATCTGGCCGCACGCGCGATCTGGCGCTGAGCTATGCAATGGCCAACGGTGGTGGCAAGGCCGGCATCATCGAAACCAGCTTCCGCGAAGAAACAGAAACCGATCTGTTCGGTGAGCAGGCAGTTTTGTGCGGCGGTACGGTTGAGTTGATCAAGGCCGGTTTCGAAACGCTGGTCGAAGCCGGTTACGCGCCCGAGATGGCCTACTTTGAGTGCCTGCATGAACTCAAGCTGATTGTGGACATGATTTACGAAGGCGGTATCGCCAACATGAATTACTCCATTTCAAACAATGCCGAATATGGTGAGTATGTGACAGGCCCAAAGATCATTACTGCCGCGACCAAAGACGCCATGCGCCAGTGCCTCAAAGATATTCAGAGCGGTGATTACGCCAAGAGTTTCATCCTCGAAAACAAGGCCGGTGCGCCCACTTTGCTGAGTCGGCGTCGCTTGATGGCCGAGCATCAAGTGGAGCAGGTGGGCGAAAAACTTCGCGCCATGATGCCCTGGATCAAAAAGAACAAGCTGGTTGACCAGACCCGTAACTAAGCGTTGCCAGCGGCGAAACAGGGGCCACTTCGGTGGCCTTTGTTACTATGCGCAGCTGGAGGCCAATTCTATGCATGACGGGAAAGAAGCAGACTTTGCAGAAGGCAGCGATGTGGTTGTGCGAAAGCGCCGCAAGGGCATCTATATCCTGCCAAATTTGTTTACGCTGGCGGCGCTTTTTGGCGGTTTTTATGCCATTGTGATGGCGATCAACGGTCGATTTGATCTGGCGGCCGTCGGCGTTTTTTGCGCCATGGTGCTCGACAGTCTGGATGGACGCGTGGCGCGCATGACGAACACGCAAAGCGCTTTCGGTGAGCAGATGGATTCACTTTCCGACATGGTTTCCTTTGGTGCCGCGCCAGCCATCATCTCGTATGTCTGGGCGCTGAAGGGGCTCGGGCGCTGGGGCTGGATTGCAGCATTCGTTTACTGTGCCTGCGCTGCATTGCGCCTGGCCCGATTCAACGTCAACACGGCAGTGGTTGACAAGCGCTATTTTCAGGGTTTGCCTTCACCGGCAGCAGCGGCCCTGGTCGCCGGTTTCATCTGGGTCACGACGGATATGGGCGTGAAAGGCCCGAGTGTGGCCTGGCCGACGTTCGCGCTGGCACTGTATGCCGGTTTGAGCATGGTGACCAACGTCCCTTTTTACAGTTTCAAAGATGTGCACATGAAGCGCAGTGTGCCGTTTGTCGTGATTGTGCTCATCGCGCTCGGCATTGCTGTCATCAACATCGACCCACCGATTGTCATGTTTGGCCTGTTTGTCATTTACGGACTGAGCGGTTACCTGATCTATTTCTGGCGCAAAGCCAAGGGTCTGCAGACCAGTGTCATCAGTACTTCAACCGATGAACCAGACGAAAGAGGTCTGCACAAGTAGATGTGGTAAATTCAGACCATGAACAAGTTGCTGCTAGCACTGCTGCTATCGCCAAACGGGCGGAGTTGGTAGCGCACGCGCTTATCAAAACCAAGAAGCCCGTTTGCACCCGCAGCGGGCTTTTTTATTGGGACTTACCGGAGAAATCAGATGACCGACAAATTGATCATTTTTGACACCACCTTGCGTGACGGCGAGCAATCACCCGGCGCATCCATGAACAAGGACGAAAAACTGCGTATCGCACGCCAGCTGGAGCGTTTGAAGGTGGACGTGATCGAAGCCGGATTTGCCGCCAGCTCAAATGGTGACTTTGAAGCGGTGCAGGGCATCGCGAACGCGATTAAGGATTCGACGATTTGTTCCCTGTCCCGTGCCAATGACAAGGATATTTCAAGGGCAGCAGAAGCACTCAAAGGCGCCAATAGCGCGCGTATTCACACTTTCATTGCAACCTCGGCGCTGCACATGGAGAAGAAATTGCGCATGACGCCTGAGCAGGTGTTCGAGCAAGCCAAGCTGGCGGTGCGCTTTGCGCGCAACCTGGTTGCCGATGTTGAATTCAGCCCCGAAGATGGCTACCGCAGCGACGTGGATTTCTTGTGCCGTGTGATCGAGGCGGTGATCAATGAAGGGGCGACGACCATCAACGTGCCCGACACGGTCGGCTATGCGATACCGGAGCTGTATGGCAATTTCATCAAGAACCTGCGTGAGCGGGTTCCCAACTCGGACCAGGCCATCTGGTCGGTCCATTGCCATAACGATTTGGGAATGGCGGTTGCCAATTCATTGGCCGGTGTGAAGATTGGCGGTGCCCGTCAGGTTGAGTGCACGATCAATGGACTTGGAGAAAGAGCTGGCAATTGCAGCCTGGAAGAAATTGTCATGGCCGTCAAGACCCGGCGCGATTATTTTGACCTTGACTTGGGCATTGATACCAAGCATATTCTCGCGGCCAGCCGCATGGTCAGTCAGACAACGGGTTTTGTGGTTCAACCGAACAAGGCTGTCGTCGGCGCCAATGCGTTTGCGCACGCCTCTGGCATACACCAGGACGGAGTACTCAAAGCACGCGACACCTATGAAATCATGCGGGCAGAGGATGTTGGCTGGACCGCCAACAAGATTATTCTGGGCAAACTCAGTGGCCGCAACGCATTCAAGCAGCGCCTGCAGGAATTAGGTGTGCAGATGGAAAGTGAAGCGGACATTAACAGTGCTTTCGCGAAATTCAAGGAACTGGCCGATCGCAAGAGCGAAATTTTCGATGAGGATATTCTGGCCCTCGTAAGTGACGAGGGTGTGACTCATGAGCACGAGCAGTATCGTTTTGTTTCGCTGTCGCAACGCAGTGAAACGGGTGAAACGCCGCAGGCCAGCATTGTCTTTACCGTCGATGGCAAAGAAGTCAAGAGCAGCTCGGGTGGCAACGGGCCGGTCGATGCATCACTCAAGGCGATTGAAGCGCACGTCAACAGCGGTGCCGAGATGGTGCTGTATTCCGTCAACGCGATCAGCGGCTCGACCGAGAGTCAGGGCGAGGTGACCGTGCGACTGCAAAACAGTGGTCGCGTCGTCAATGGCATGGGATCTGATCCGGACATCATTGTGGCATCCGCCAAAGCCTACCTGAGTGCGCTCAACAAGCTGCAAAGCAAAGCGGACCGGGTGGCGGCACAAGGTTAGACCGGAGTTATTTTAGGTTTTTGATCAAAAGAGTAGCGTAACCAATTGATCTATTGCGGTTTTTCTGTTTAAACTCGCGGCTTGGGGAATCGATGCAGGAGATGCCAGCATTTCTTGTATTCATCAATTGACGTTTGGGAATATTTTGCGCCGAATACTTTTTTCCATTGGGTTGACCGTTTTGGCACTGGCTGTCTTTTTGCCACAGGCGCAGGCCGTGCAGGGCGGTCGCGAATCGGTCAAACCGTCCAAGACCGCGACCTCAACCATCCACAAGACTGCAAAGATACGCGCAGCGGCGAAGCGCAAATCAGTGGCGCGTGTCACGCCGGTGGCGCGGAAGCCTTCGAACGGTAAGATCGCCGGTTTGCATCAGGCGCATGATGCGCTGGCTTTGAAATCAAGTGTGGCGCTGATCATCGATCAGGATACAAACGAAGTCCTGTTCAGCAAAAACGACAAGGCCGTTTTACCCATTGCCTCCCTGACCAAGTTGATGACCGGTCTGGTCCTGAGTGAAGCCCGCCTGCCGATGAATCAGGAGATCACGATTTCCCAAACCGATGTGGATACTGAAAAAGGCAGCAGCTCGCGCCTTAAGGTCGGCACCGTCCTGACCCGGGGTGAGTTGCTGCATCTGGCTTTGATGTCGAGTGAAAACCGCGCTGCCCACGCGCTTGGCCGTAGTTATCCGGGAGGGCTCCCTGTCTTTGTTGGCCTGATGAATGCAAAGGCCCGCCTGATCGGAATGAGCGACACAAATTACGAGGAACCGACCGGACTTTCCAGCAAGAATCAGTCAAGTGCGCGTGATCTGGTCAAACTGGTGAACGTCGCCTACGGTGATCCGGTCTTGCGCGAACTGACAACCTCACCTGAACACCATGTTGCGATCGGAAACCGGACGCTTCAATATAGAAACACGAATCGCCTGGTGAAGAACCCGTCGTGGGAGATTGGCCTGCAAAAGACAGGCTACATTTCTGAAGCGGGCCAGTGTCTGGTGATGCAGGCGAAAGTAGCCGGACGCAAGCTGATCATGGTTTTTCTTGACTCGGCGGGTAAGCTCAGTCGTATCGGTGATGCGGAACGGGTAAGACGCTGGGTCGAATCTACGCCATCGACCGTGAAAAATGAAGCGCCGACGGCTGGCGCGGTCGTCAGCCAACAACGGCTTGTCGGGGTCAGGACTTAGGGCTGGCGCTGGCGGACTGAGTCATCCCTGAAGCCCAGGGTCGTCGAAATTTCGCGCGCAGTGGCTTGCAGTTTGGACGCCCAGGCTTCCTCCAGGCGACCGGTCGGCGCCGAGATAGACAGTCCAGCGACCAGCGTCGCCTGGTCGTCGTAAATCCCCGCTGCCATGCAACGCACACCCAATTCCAGTTCCTCGTTGTCATGCGCGAGGCCGTACTGCCGCACTTTCGACAACTCCCTCTCCAGTGTCGGCAACTGGGTCAGGCTGTTCTTGGTGTGACCGCTCAAACCGGTTCGAGTGGCGTAGGCGCGAACCCGTTGCGGGTCGTCCGCCGCCAGAAACAGTTTGCCAACCGAGGTCAGGTGCAAAGGCGCCCTTCCACCAATGGCACGAACCACCTGCATGCCAGATCGCTCACTGTAGGTGCGTTCGATGTAGATAATCTCGTCGCCCTGGCGCATGCTCAGATTGACCGGTTGCTGGATCAATTTGTGAAGTTCCCGCATTGGCAGCAGCGCTGCATCGCGAACATTGAGACGACTCTTGACCAGGTTTCCCAATTCAAGCAGGCGCATACCGAGGCGATAACTTCCCGGCTGCGGGTGCTCTACAAACCGCCCGGTGGCCAGATCATTCAGCAAACGGTGTGTGGTTGAGAGGTGCAGTCCGGCCTTTTCGCTGATTTCTTTCAGGGAGATTGCTTCTTCGCGCGATGCCAGCACATCGATCAACGTGAACATTCGCTCAATCACTTGAACGGTCGGCGTGGTGACGAGGCTGGGATCTGTTTTTCGCATGGGTATTCCTTGGCGGCTACCTCATCATTTTACTTGGTGAAATTCATTTCCGGCTTGTGCATTCGATATTCGTCTTCAGAAAGCCACTGTCCGGCAACCAGAAACTCAGCCGGGCGAAACCTTGCCTTGTAGCTCATCTTCTGGCTTTGGTCGATCCAGTAGCCGAGGTAGAGATGGCGCAACTTGAGTGTGCTGGCCTGGGCGATGTGCCACAGGACGCCGTAGGTTCCGAAACTGCTATCGGCTAGTGGTTCGTAGAAGGTGTAGACGCAAGAAATTCCGTTGTCCAGCAGGTCCAGTATTGAGACCATCTTCAATCGGCCCAGACTGCCGTCAGTCGCTGTTTCGCGAAATTCGACCAAGCGGGAATTGACACGGCTTTGCAGCAGGAATTGAGCGTACTGATTGACGCTGTCCTGGTCCATGCCGCCACCGGGATGTCGACCGTTCTGGTAGCGCAGATACAGCGCATAGTGTTCTTCGGTAAAGCAAAGTTCCAGCACCCGGGCTTGCAGGTCTGCATGTGCCCTCAGGGCACGGCGTTGACTGCGGTCTGGACGGAACTGATCGACCAGGACGCGTATCGGTATGCAGGCCTGACAGCCGTCGCAATAGGGGCGGTAGGTGAACGTGCCGCTGCGCCGGAAACCACGATCGACCAAATCCGAGTAGCTGCTGTTGTTCACCAAATGGCTGGGCGTGGCCACTTGGGAGCGTGCCTTTCGGCCCGGCAGGTAGCTGCAGGAGTAGGGCGCTGTGGCGTAGAACTGCAGCGTCTGTAACGGAAGATCCTTTAGGTCGGTCACGTCAATGAGGGCAGTTGTGGGGGCAGTTCATTCCAGTATAGGGGTTCAAAGTTCCAGTCCGGTGCCGTCTGCAGCACAGCGGCACTCACCTGTGCCGCAAACGCATCGCGCGCCATCTCGCGCGCACCCAGCGAGGCCAAGTGGCGGGTGTTTTGCTGACAATCAATTTGGAGGATCGAATGATGGCGACAAAAGCAGACCAATGCCGCAAGTGCGATCTTCGAAGCTTCAGCCCAATGACTGAACATCGACTCGCCAAACACCGACTTGCCCAGCGCCACGCAGTACAACCCTCCGACCAGTTGGCCGTGCATCCAGGTTTCTACGCTGTGGGCCATGCCGGCGTGGTGCAGCGCGCAATAGGCGGCAATCATTTCCGGCACGATCCAGGTACCTGCCTGTCCAGTACGGGCTCGGGTGGCACAGGCCCGGATCACCTGCTCAAAGGCCGAGTCGATCCGGATTTCACAACCCGTCGATCTACAAAATTTTCGCAGTGTTTTTTTGAATGATGGATGGAGACGGAAATCCTCGACCTTGAGCACCATTCTGGGGTTCGGACTCCACCACAAAATGGGTTGACCTGCGCTGAACCACGGAAAGATGGCCTGACCGTAGGCGCGGCGCAAGGTTGCAACATCCAGCCGGCCACCCGCGGCCAGCAGACCCGGCGCCGGCGAGTCCGGGCCCCAGCACTGATTCGGTGCCGGAAAGTCCTGACCCGGTGCGAGCCAGGGCAGAGGTAGCGGCGCAGACGTCATGGTCGCAATGTAATCGATGCGAATGACCCGCTACAATCCGTGCTCGTCGGGGCGTAGCGCAGCCTGGTAGCGCATCTGGTTTGGGACCAGAGGGTCGAAGGTTCGAATCCTTTCGCCCCGACCATGTCTTTTTTCTCTCGATCTCTGCCCGTAGCTCAGTTGGATAGAGCAACAGCCTTCTAAGCTGTGGGTCGGGGGTTCGATCCCCTCCGGGCAGGCCATCCAAGCCTTTCACAGCGTCTCGTAAGGAGAATCTTGTCATGCGTTATGGGGTCGGAATTGTCGCTATGGTCGCCATCCTTTGCGGTCTGCTCGTCGGCACACAGGCTAGCGCTGGTGGGGTCGTCGAACTGTCCAACAAGGACGCTTCCTCCGGCATCAAGGAGGCGCTGGTCAAGGGCGCTGAAACAGCAGTGAGCCAGCTCGGCCAACCCAATGGCTTCATGGGTGATTCACGGGTGAAGATTGCGCTGCCGGGTTCGCTGCAGAAGGCTGAAGGCTTGATGCGCAAATTTGGTATGGGAAAGCAGGCTGATGAATTGATCGAAACCATGAACCATGCTGCCGAACTGGCCGTGGTCGAGGCCAAGCCGATTCTGGTCAATGCGGTCAGGAACATGAACTTCAGCGACGCGAGAGGCATCCTGATGGGTGGCGAGGATGCGGCGACGCAATATTTCAGGCGCACGACGGCGACGCCGATAGGCGAGAAATTCCTGCCGGTGGTGAAGAAAGCCAGCGCCAAAGTGCAGTTGGCCGAAAAGTACAACGAATTTGCCGGCAAGGCAGCAAAATTCGGCTTGATCGATGCGAAGGATGCCAACCTTGACAGCTACGTGACGCAAAAAGCGCTCGACGGCCTTTATCTGATAATCGCCGAGAAGGAAAAGGCAATTCGCAGAGATCCCCTGGGCGCCGGATCGACTTTGCTGAAAATGGTTTTCGGGGTCGGCGCAAAGTGACGCTGGGCATAATCGAGGCAGCGTGTTGAATTTCAATTTCAAGATGGGAGGCTTGTTCCGGATGGATGTAGGGCGACTGATGTGGCTCGGTATGGTGCTTCTGGCCAGTGCCAATCAAGCAGCTGCCACGCTGGGGCAGGCGCCTTCGGACTTGGGTGCTGCGGCTGCAACTGCAGTGCCCGCTGCCAGGGCGCTTGCCGTTACTACAAATGCTCAGTCCGGCCTTTACAAACTGCAGGCAACCCAGCTTGAAAACGGCACCACCGTGCAGGAATTTGCCACACTCGCCGGCGTGGTTTTTGCGCTTAGCTGGCGTGGGCCGGTGCTGCCAGACCTCAGCGCACTGCTCGGGTCCTATTTCAGCGCCTTCAAGGCCGAAACCGATCGGGCTCGTTCCTTGGGCAAGCGCGGTTCCCCGGTGAAGATGGTCAGCGACAGCCTGGTCGTCAATTCGAACGGGCGCATGCGAAGTTTTTTCGGCTACGCCTATGCACCGGACCTGATTCCAGAGGGGCTCAAGATCGATGATCTGTTGCAGTAATTTTCTTCTGCGGGTTGGCGCTCTGGCTCTGGTTACCGTCCTGTCCACCGCATGTGGCGGCGGTGGCGCCTCGAATACAACGCCGGTTGCGCCGGTGACACCGGTTCTGCCAATTACGTCAGCGCTGAGCAACGTGCTCGATATCCGTGTTGATGCCGGTCCGGCTGACTCAGGCTATAACGTCAATCGCTTGTATGTGGATGTCAGGATATGCCAAGCGGGCAGCAGCCAGTGCCAGACCATTGATCACGTGTTGCTGGACAGTGGTTCAACCGGCTTGAGGCTGTTGTCGTCGGTCATCCCCTTGTCTCTGAAACTGGATCGGAAAACAGCTTCCACCGGTTTTCCGCTGCTCAACTGTGCACAGTTTGTCGACAACACCTTCGCCTGGGGCCCGGTCGCGCTGGCCGATGTCGTGCTCGGGGGCAAGACGGCCGCCAATGTGCCGATTCAATTGATAGCCGATCCGGCCGCAGGCAATCCGCCTGTTGCCTGCTCGGGCGGTGGCACGGCGATGAGCAGCATCGCCGATCTGGGTGCCAAGGGCGTTCTGGGGCTGGGCCTGTTCAAGGAAGACTGTGGCAGAGGCTGCGAGACCACGCTCCATAACGGCTTCTACTACACCTGCGCCAGCGCCACATGCTCAAGCACCAGCGGCGTCAAGGTTCCTCTGGCCGAGCAGTTGAAAAACCCGGCAGCCCTGTTCGCAAGCGACAACAATGGTATGGTGATCGAGTTGCCGGCGGTGGCCTCAAGTGGCGCGACCAGTCTGAGCGGTTCGCTGATTTTTGGAGTCGATACGCGAGACAACAACCGGCCGACGAGCGGCCTTGTGCTGACGACCAACGCCAGCGGCTATTTCAGCACTATGCTGGCCGGAAAAACCATGGCTGAGAGCTTCCTGGATACCGGATCGAACGGACTCTATTTTGATTCTGCGGTTTTTCCCGTCTGCGCCGGCAGCAGCAGAGGCTTCTACTGCCCGGCTTCCATCAACAATTTGACGGCCACGCTGACGGGTGCAAATCGAGTCAGCACCCCGGTTTCATTTTCCATTGATAACGCTGCGGCGATGTTTGCCGATGCCAGCAAAGTGGTTTTACCCTCCTTGTCCGGGCCGTTTGGTACTTCTGCCGGCTTTGACTGGGGGCTGCCCTTCTTTTACGGACGGCGGGTCCTGATTGGCTTCGAAGGGCGAGCATCCTCTCTCGCTACCGGTCCCTATTACGCCTTCTGAGGACGGCTTTAGTTGGCGGCTTCGAGACCGTTCCTGAAGTGCTCCTGCATCCGCTGCATGGCCAGCGTCGGCTTGCGCCCTGCAATGGCCGCCATCAACGCGCGGTGTTCCTTCAGTGATTCTTCGATGCGTCCTGATTTGAGCAGCGAGTTGTGGCGGTTGAGTTTCATGACTTTGCGCAAGTCGGCAACCATCTGGTCACGCCAGCGGTTGTTGGCGAGCGCCAGCAAAGTCATGTGAAAACGTTCGTTGACCTCGAAGAAGACTTTCCTGTTCTCTGCATCCGGCTTCGCCGCGGCCTCGAGTTCCTGGTGCAAATTCTGCAATTCCTTGATCTGGTCTTCTGTAGCGCTGGTTGCGACGACGCCAGCGGCATCGGACTCCAGCAGACCCAGCAAGTGGTAAACATCCGCCAAATCACGCTCTGACACCTCGGTCACATAGGCGCCGCGGCGCACTTTCATGGTGACCAGGCCTTCGGCCGCCAGCACTTTCAGCGCTTCCCGCAAAGGGGTGCGGCTGATACCATAGGCCTCGGCAATTTTCAGTTCGTCAATCCAGCTACCGGGCGCCAGTTCACGACTGAAGATTCGCTGGCGCAGAAGCTCTGCGACGTCTTCGTAAAGTGCACGCGGAGAGAGCGATGGGACTGCCATGACCGAAATTGTAAGTCTGAAATAATATTTTGAATCAATAATTATAAATAATGTAAACTTGTTGCCTTACCGAACGAGCTGCAGGCTCTCAAATGACTTCAAACCATTCCGAATTTCGCATCCCCAGCCTTGAGGCTTGGGCTAAGGCCGCTGCCAAATCTGCACCCGGTGGCGATGTTGAAGCGCTCAACTGGCAGACACCCGACGGCATTACGGTCAAGCCCCTGTATACCGCAGCCGATACGCAGGGCTTGCCCTACGCCAACACCTTGCCGGGCTTCGAGCCCTATCTGAGGGGTCCGCAGGCCAGCATGTATGCGGTGCGTCCCTGGACCATTCGACAGTACGCCGGATTTTCTACCGCTGAAGAGTCCAACGCCTTCTACCGCAAGGCGTTGGCAGCCGGTGGGCAGGGCGTCAGCGTCGCCTTTGATTTGGCGACGCACCGCGGCTACGACAGCGACCATCCGCGTGTCACCGGTGACGTCGGCAAGGCCGGCGTGGCGATCGACTCGGTCGAGGACATGAAAATCCTGTTCAACGGGATTGCGCTGGGCTGGTATGCAGGTAGTCAGGTAGATAAGTTCATAGTCAGGTAGGTAAGTCCTTATACAGGCAAA